>JAJXYR010000142.1 GCA_021780475.1 Pseudomonadota bacterium | reverse complement strand
AACGGCAACTTCAAGGAATTCGTGGAACAGAAAGAGGGCACGCCGGATGCCGACGGCCGCGCGGTCACGAGCGAACGCATGTACGAGGCGATCAACAAGGACAAGTACGCGATCGGCTGGGGCGCGCTGATGCACGTAGACGGCAGCTGCCTGCGTCCGGACGGGTCCAAGTGCGCGAGCTATCCGAACATCAAGGTGCTCGCGCTCTCGGCCTCCGATGCGGGGCCGCCCGTCGCGCTCACGCCGGGGAACGTGCGCAATCGCAGCTATCCGCTGAGCCGCGACGCCTACATCTACGTCAACAGGGCGCCGGGGCGGCCGCTCGATCCGAAGGTGCGTGAATTCATCCGCTTCGTGCTGAGCCGGGAGGGTCAGGAGATCATCGACCGGCAGGGCGTCTACAACCCGCTGCCGGAGTCCTACATCGTCAAGCAGCTGCACAAGATCGATTGAGGAGATCCGCAAATGAAGAAATCCACCTGGCTCCACGTGCTGACCGCCGCCGCGATTCCGCTTTACTTCGCGTCGGTGCCGCGCGCCCCGGCCCAGACCGAACCCTGGCTCAAGAACTATGAGCCGAACGCCGAATCCCGCAAGTTTCCCGCGGGCTCCGCCGCCGAACGCCACGCGCGCATGGCCGCGGCCGCGCACGCCGTCACCTACACCCACCAGTTCGATCTCAGCGGGCTGCCGCGCTACACGCCGAAATCCAAGCCGGTCGGCACGGTGCGCGTGTGCGGCAACAACTACATCGGCGACTCGCCGCTCGGGGGTTGGTGGCAGAAGGCCTTCAAGAAGGTGCAGCCCGGCATCAAGCTCGAGTTCAGGCTGCAGACCGCCGCCAACGGCATCGCCTGCCTGTTCGAGGACCGTGGCGATATCGGCATCGACCATCAGCCGCTGTTCTACGACGACCTGTCGAACCTGCGGCTCAAGGGCTATCTGGCGAGCGGCATCTCGGTGGTCACCGGCGCCTACGACGTGATCGGCTGGCAGAACAGCTTCGCGGTCATCGTCAACCGCGACAATCCGCTCGCGCGGCTCACGATGGGCCAGCTCGACGGCATATTCGGCTCCGAGCGCGCGGGCGGCTGGGAGCGCACCAAGTGGGACCCGAATCTCGCGCGAGGACCCGAAGGGAACATCCGCAAGTGGGGGCAGATGGGCCTCACAGGCGCGTGGGCCGACCGGACGATCGACACCTACGGCTTCAGTCTGCGCTATTCGACCGCGCTCGAATTCTCCGACGACGTGCTGAAGTCGAGCGACAAGTGGAACGGCAATCTGCTCGCGTTCGGCAACTACAAACGCCCCGACGGCACGACGTATCTCGAGTCCGACCAGATCGTCGATCACGTGGCCAAGGATCCGGGCGGCATCGGCTATATCCGTTTCCACCAGCATCTGCCGCCGAGCGTGAAGGTGCTCGCGGTCGCGGCGACCGCGGCGGGACCCTACGTGCCGCTCACCCTCGAGACCGAACAGAGCCGCGCCTATCCGTTGTGGGGAGAGCAGTCGTTCTGGGTCGAGGCCAAGCCCGGCACACGGCTCGATCCGAAGCTCTACGAGTTCATCCGGTTCGTGCTGAGCCGCGACGGCCAGGCGCTGGTCGAGCGTGACGGCAAGTATCTGCCGCTGACGGCGAAGATCGCCGCCGAGCAGATGCACCGGCTCGATGCGCTCGCGGCCGGGCGTTCGGTCAAGTGACGGGGCGTCGCGATCATGCCGGCTAATGCGAAACGGCCGCGAATGGCCGTGCAGCTCGCCGCCGCCGCGCTGTCGCTGGTTGCGCTCGGCGCCCGCGCGGGGGCCGGGGCCGAAGAGCTGCCGGTGCCGGCCTGGGCCGGGTACGTGCGGGCGCTGCCGCCGTACGTGCCGCAGCGCCAGGTGAGCGGCACCGTGCGCAGCTGGGGCCACGGCTTTCTCAAGGTCATGATGCACGACTGGGAGGAGGGGTTTCACCGGTTCCAGCCGCAGGTCCGGTTCCAGGACGATCTCGCGAGCAGCGCGGCCGCGATGGCCGGCTTGTATTCGCGCAGGGCGAACCTCGGCGTGCTCGCCCGTGAAATAGTGCCGATGGAGACCGCGGCTTACCGCAAGGTCGCGGGACAAGATCCGTTCCCGGTCACCGTGCTGACCGGCAGCTATGGCGATCCGGACAAGATCATGGCGCTCGGCGTGTTCGTCAACAAGGCCAATCCGCTCGCGCGACTCGATTTCGACCAGCTGGACGCGATTTTCGGCGCCGAGCATCTGCGCGGTGCGCACGGCAATATTCGCACCTGGGGACAGCTCGGACTCACCGGTGCGTGGAAGGACCGTCCGATCCATCCGTTCAGCGGCCCGGCGAACGAAGCACCGGCGTTCTATTTTTCGCAGACGGTCATGGGCGGCAGCGTGCTGTGGAACTGCGCGCTGCGGCAATTCGATGACGTGCCGCTGCCCGGCGGCCGGCATATCGACGGGTACCAGCGGGTGGTCGATGCGCTCGCCCAGGATCCAGACGGCATCGCCCTCACCGGCGCGGGGTACCGCAATCCGAACGCCAAATTGCTCGCGATCGCGGTGGCGCCGGATGGTCGCTACGTCGATCCGACCAAGGCGAACGTCGCCGATCTCGATTATCCGCTCGCCCGCGCGGTCAAGTTCTACATCAACGACGGGCCGAAGATCCGGCCGAACCCGGCGGTCATCGAGTTCCTGCGCTACATCCTGAGCCGTGACGGCCAGACCCAGGTGTTGCGCGAAGGAGTTTTCCTGCCGCTCACACCGCAAACCGTGAGCGCGCAGCTGCGGAAGCTGCATGATTGACCGCAACGCATTCGCCGCGTGTGCGTGCGCACTCGCGCTTCTGGTGCAGGCCGGCGCGACCGCCGCCCCCGCGCTGACGCTGGTGGCGAAGATTCCGGTGCCACCGATGACCGGAACCTGGGATCACCTCACGGCGGACCAGGCGACGAAGCGCCTGTTCCTGTCGGCGCAGGACCAGCAACTGGTCTATGTCGTGGATGTGCCGGGCCGGGCCCTGGTGCATCAAATCAGCGCCGACTTCGATCGGCCGCAGGGCGAACTGTATGTCCCGCAGGTCGGTCGCCTGGTGGTGACCAACGGCCGGGATGGCCGCGTGCGCATCCTGCACGGGCACAATTACCGGGTGGCCGCCACGCTCACGCTCTCGCTGGGCGCGGACATGATCGCCTTCGATCCGCGACACCGGGTGCTCTATGTCGAGTCGGGCGGAACGGACTCCCAGCGCGGACCGGGGTGGCTGGCCCTGATCGATCCCGTCACCGGTGAACTCGTCGGCAAGATCACGACCGGCTACCGCGCGGCGGCGTTGGTCATGGCGCATCGACGGGCACGGCTGTACGTGGCGATCCCGGCGCGCGACCAGGTCGCCGTGATCGACACGGACACGAGGCGCGTCGTGCGGCGCTTCGCGGTGCCGGGGCGCCCGGCATCGATGGCGCTCGACGAGGCAGGGGGACGCCTGTTCGTCGCGACGCGCACGTTCCCCGGCGACCCCAGGCCGCCGACATTCAATGTTCTGGACGTGGATACCGGGCGGGTGGTGGCGAGTCTTGCGAGCCGCGATGCCACCGAAGATATGACTTTCGACCCGGTCCACCGGGGTATCTACACCACCAGCCTCGACGGCTTCGTCCAGGCGTATCGCCAGGTCGACGCCGATCACTATCAGTTGATGGAGACGCTCGCGACGGCGCCGCACGCGGGAACGTCCCAGTTCATTCCGGCACTCGATGAACTGTGCGTCGCCGTGCCGCCCGCCGCCGGCCGGGCGGCGGCCGTCTGGGTCTTCCGCGCCGGCCCGTGACGACGGTGACTAGCTCGAAATGGCTATGGGAAAGCGGGCGCGTTCGCGCGAGAATGCGGAGACGAGCGGCTGACGCGCCGCCCGACGGACAAGACATATTATAAATCGGGGCTGTCAATGAAACGATCAAGCGATAAAGTGTTGAATTCGGGCCTTGCGGCTCTGTGTCTGGTCATGCCGGTCACCGTCCTCCACGCGCAGGGGGCCACGACAAAAGACCCCAAGCAACCCGCGGCGGTCGATGCCGGCGCACCGGCGTTGCAGGAGATCGTCGTCAAGGGCGCCATCATCGGCACCTACCACGTGGGCAAGTCGGCGATGGCGAGCAAGATCCCGATGGATCCGAGGGACCTCGCCTCCTCGCTGACGATCCTGAACGACGCCGCGATCCGCGACCGCAAGGCCGTGACCCTGACCGACTTGGTCAACTACGTCACCGGCGCCACGCAGTCCCAGAACACGATCAACGGCTTCTCGTTCCGCGGCTTCCCGAACACCGGCAGCTATACGCAGAACATCGAGTTCGACGGCTTGCAGGGCGCCACGCTGAAGAAGGCCTCCCTCAGCGCCGCCGACGTGGAGAGTGTCGAATTCCTCAAGGGGCCGAACAGCGTGCTGTACGGCCAGATGAATCCCGGCGGTCTTTTGAACATCATCACCAAGAGCCCGATGGAGACGCCGCGCTACAGCGTGCGCACGTCGGTCGGCGTCTATGCCGGCGCCTACAGTTCGGGCGCACCGCTCACCCAGGACGTGGCGCTGGATGCGACGGGACCCGTCTTCGGCAATCACAAGCTGCTGTACCGCCTGGTGGTCGACGGCTCGAAACAGCCGAGTTCGCGGGTCGGCAATTCGGCGCACAGCCTGTCGATTTATCCATCGATGACTTATCGATTCAGCGATACGACGCATTTCACCGTCAAGGGGGAAGTCAGCCAGGACCGCCGCCGCCAGGATGACGGCTTGATGCCGATCTTCGACGGCACCGCCATTTCCGTCCCTGTCAACGGCAAGAACGTTCTTACCGCCGCCTACGGGCCGACCGCGACCTGGTATACCGCGCCGCTCGACACGATCTACAACAATAGCTCCGACGCGGCCAAGGACTATGGATCGGCGTTGTCGACGTTCTTCCACACCGAATTCGACCATTGGGTGATGCGCTTCCGGACGCGCTCCGTGTCGCATATCGACCAGGTCAACGAGTGGACGATCAACAACGCCAACGTCTATTCGCCGAAATCGGCGTACGCGGTGCCGACCTCGCTGATCCGCCGTCAATACAACGACGTGCGCAACGGCCATCGCTACAACTATGCGGACCTGAATTTCTACCGCCGCTTCGGTCCGGACCGCTTCAGCCACACGATCCTGTTCGGCGTGGGCGGCGGCGGCGAGGGTTTCTTCAACACCCGCTACGCGTTCGGCCCGAACGCGACGCTGGCCCAGGCGATTACGCTCATCAACCCGGTCCTCGATCAGTACGGATATCCGGCGCCCGGCACCGGCGCGACCAACAACCAGGTTTGGCAGACCGCGCTCGGCGAATACGTCTCCGATCAGATCAAGATCGGCGATCTGTTCAACATCTCGCTCGGCGTCCGGCACGACCTGCAGAAGACGCACGGCCTCAATACCTTGAGTCCGGCGAAGACGGCGTTCTCCAACCGATTGAGTCCTTACACCAAACAAGCGGGCATCGTCTGGCACGTCATCCCGGCCGTATCGCTGTACGCGAGCTACAGCCAGTCGATCAAGGCGCAAACCGTGATCGCCTATGACCAGAACGGCAATTCGAGCTTTCCGCCGGAGGGAGGCGAGCAGTACGAAGGCGGAATGAAGTTCGAGTCGGCGGACAAGAATCTCAACTTCACGCTCGCCACGTACCAGATCAACC
Organism: Pseudomonadota bacterium; assembly: GCA_021780475.1. Taxonomy (GTDB): domain Bacteria; phylum Pseudomonadota; class Gammaproteobacteria; order Steroidobacterales; family Steroidobacteraceae; genus Bog-1198. The sequence continues at coordinate 10,583 of JAJXYR010000142.1, read as the reverse complement.
GCACGAACGTGATCGTGCCGAGCGGCACGAATTTCACGGTGCCGACCGGCAACGCGATCGTCGGCCAGGCGATCTCGCGCCTCGACGGCAAGCAAACGAGCCGGGGCACCGAGGCGGAGCTGCAGTGGCAGCCGCGCCCGAACTGGCAGATCCAGACCGGCTACGCCTATGATCACGCGTACATCGCCGAGTCCATCACGAACCCCTACTCGGTCGGCAAGGATCTGATCAACGCGCCGCGCAATTCGGGCAACTTCTGGACCCGCTACAATATTCCGCGCGGCACGCTCGCGGGCCTGGGTTTCGGCGGCGGTCTCGTCTACGTCGGCACGCAGTGGGCCGGGGATCCGACGACGGCGCTGTATTATCGGATTCCCGCATGGACCCGCGTCGACAGTGCCGTGTACTACAAGTTCGGCCACGGCTACGACCTCGCGCTCAACGTCCACAACCTCCTCGACAAGCGCTACATCTCCTCGTCGCAGAGCGCGACCACGCTCAACGCGGGCGAACAACGCTTGATCACGCTGTCGTTCGGCGCGAAGTTCGAGTGACGGTGCCGCGGACGTGAGAATGCGCGGCTGCCTGTGCGCACTGATCCTCGCGGCCGGCGCCCTCGTCGGGCGCACCCAGGCGGCGGCGTCGCCGGAGTTCACGCTCCGGCTGGCGCCGATGCCCGGCATCGGACATCTCGTGCCCGAGCTCGCGCGGGGACTCGGCTATTTCCGGCAGGCCGGCATCCACGTGAAGATCATCAATGTGATGAACTACCGCCCCGATGATTTCTACTCGACGGAGCTGTTGAACGACGGCACGATCGATGCGGAGATCTGTTGGTATCAGCGGGTCGTCTTCGGCATCGGCAACGGCCAGCCCGCGCGCGCGGTTTTTCTCATCGACGACAGTCCGCACCTGACCATCGCGGTGGCGAACCGGCTCCGCGGCAAAATTCGCAGCGCCGCCGATTTCAAGGGCCGGGTGATCGCCGATTCGGCCGGCTTCTCGACCCGCCATTACCTGACCGACTTCATCATGGCCCGCGCCGGATTGCCGCCGGACAGCTATACCCCGGCGCCCGCGAACTTGTCCGCCGATCCGGCGCTGTTGATCGCCGCGCTGCAGGCCGGCCAGGTCGACATCGTCGCCAGCATGGAACCGCTGACCTCGCGGCTGCTCGCCGCCCATCTGGTGACCCCGCTCTACGACCTGCGCACCGCGGCCGGCACCCGCGCCGCGCTCGGCGACGTCTGGCCGGCGCGGAGCCTGTATCTCGCGCCAAGCTACATCAAGGCGCACCCGGAGCGCGTGCAGCGGCTGGTGGACGTGTTCGTGCGCACGATGCGCTACATCAATTCGCACACCGCGGCGCAGATCGTCGCGAAGCTGCCGTCGGGATATTTCGCCCCGGACGTGGGCAACGATTCCTGGGCCGCGTACAAGCAGGCGAAGACCGAGGAGATCGCGAGGGCGCAGCTCGGCTTCACCCGGGACGATTATTCGATTCCGCCGTCCGCGGCAAAGCTCGCGGTCGACGTGCTCCTGCATACTCCCTTCGACGACAGTCCGGAGGGACGGTATCGGCGGGCCGCCGCGCGCAGCGGAAAGGTCCGGCCGGAGATGACGTACGACAACCGTTTCGTCGAGAAGGCGATGAAGACCTATCCTCGAACGCGCGGCGCCGCCGCCGCGGACTGATTCAGCGTCGGCGAACGGGCGCGCCGCCGCCGCTGTCGCCGCGATTCCACCAGCCGCCGCCGAGCGCCTCAAAGAGCGCCGCCGTGTCGGCATAGCGGTTGCCCTCGGCCTGAACCTGCGCGGCGTGCGCCTGTTCCCAGATCCGCTCGGCGTTCAGCACCGTCAAGTGGTCGACCGTGTCCGCGTTGAATTGTCGGCGCGCGAGCTCGAGGCTGGCGAACGCCGCGCGTTCCGCCGCGGTCTGCGCCGCGAGCGCATCGGCGTCATACTCCAGCGTCCGCAGCGCGTCCGATACATCGTGAAGCGCGCCGATCACGGCGCTGCGATATTGTGCGGCGGCTTGATCGTAGGCGGCCTCCGCGGCCCGCCTCCGATGCCGCAAGGACCCGGCGTCGAACAGCGTCTGCGCGGCGCCCGCCGCCACGCTCCACACGCCGTATCCCGGGAACGACTCGATCCCGGCGGCCGACGCGCCGGCGGAGGCGGTGATGGAGAATTGCGGCAATTGATTGGCGATCGCGACGCCTACGGCGGCCGAAGCGGCGTGCAGCCGTGCCTCGGCCGCGCGCACGTCGGGCCGCTGTAACAGCAGTCGCGACGGCAAGCTCACCGGCAGATCGCGCGGTAGATCGAGGCGGTCGAGTTCGAACTTCGCCCGCACCTCACGATCCGGCAGGCGGCCGGCGAGCACGGTGAGCCGGCTGCGAACCAGGGCCAGCTGCTCGCGCAGCGCCGGCAAACTCGCGCTCGCCTGTTCCAGCGCCGCGGTTTGAGCCAACACATCGGCCTGCGACACCACGCCGGCCCGGAATTTCCGGCGGACCAGCACGAGCTCTTCGCGGTCGATTCGGATCGTGTCGTCGAGCGCGCGGATCTGGCCGCGCAGCGAGGCCTCCTGCACGGCCGACACGACGACGTTCGCCGTCAGCGTAAGGTAGGCGGCCTCCAGCTCGAAGCGTTGATATTCGGCCTGGGCCGCCAGCGACTCGATCTGCCGCCGCGTACCGCCGAACGCGTCGGGAGCATAGCTCACGTCGAGCGATGCGGTGGCGACGCTGAAGGTGGGCACGACCGGGCGCCCGCCGGCGAGGACGCCGGCGATCGGTGCGCGCGCGCGCCCGACCTGCACGCCGGCGCCCACGAAGGGCAGCCGGGCGCCTTCGCGCGCGCGCAGCAGTTCATCCGCCTGGCGCAAGGAGGCGCGCGTCGCGGCGAGGTCCGGATTGTTGCGAAGCGCCTGCTCGATCAGCCGGTTCAGCGCTTCGGAACGAAACAGGGTCCACCACTGGCCGGGGATGTCGAGCCCCGGCACGAAGCGCTGCGGCTCGCCGCCGTGCACCCTCGCCGAAGCGGTCGGCGAGGCCAGGGGGGGCCGCGTGTACCCGGCGGCAGCCGGCGCGGGCGGCCGTTGAAAATCCGGCCCCACGACGCAGCCGGCCAGCACGCATGCCGTCGCGCCGGCGAACGCGTATCCGCAAATGGATTTGGCCGATTGCACAATTCCGCCGTGGGGATCCGGGCGCCATTGAAATTCCGACCGGAATATAGGTCTCTTCGATTCCGGCAAGCATTGGTATTTCCCCGTATAGGGCCGCGGACCCGAGGCGGCGCAGACTGGGCCGATCGGTAACCTCGCGACACCCATGCAGCAGCGACGCACCATTGTTCTGACCGCCGTCGTCGTCCTCGCCGGCGCCCTGGGTGGATGGCTCTGGTGGTCCCGGGGGGGCTTGTTCGAGGCCGGCAGGAACCGGCTTCAGGTCACGCTGTCCGGCAACGTCGAGGCTCACCAGAGCGTCCTCAGCTTTACCCAAGTGCAGGCGCCGATCGTCGAATTGCCCTTCGACGAGGGCGCACGAGTGCCGCGCGACCGGGTGTTGGCGCGCGTCGATGACCGCCTGTACCGACGCCAGATCACGATCGACCGCGCGGGCGAACGGGTCGCCGCGGCGCAGGTCGCGGTGGCCCAGAGCAGTCTGCGCGCGGCGCGCAGCACCGTCGGCAGCGACCGGTTCGATCTCGAGGAGAAGCGGCGCGATGCCGCGCGCGCCCAGCAGCTCGTGCGGACGGCCGCGACCTCGGTACAGGCGCGCGACCTTGCCCGGACCGCCGAGCGGCAATCGGCGGCCGCGCTCGAGCGGGATCGGGCGTTGATGCGGGTGGCGGGCAACAATGTCGCACTGGCGCGCGCCGGGGTAGCGGCGGCCGCGGCAAGGCTCGCGCTGGACGAGGTCACCCTCGGCTACACCACGCTTCGCGCACCGTTCGCCGGAGTCATCGCGGTGCGCCAGGCCGAGATCGGCGAACTGGCCGGACCGGGCGTCGCGGTCGTCACGCTCGACGATCTCGACCACGTGTGGCTGCGGGCCTATTTGAACGAAGTGGACATCGGCAAGGTGCGGCTCGGCGAGGCGGTGGACGTAACGACCGACAGCTATCCGGGAAAAACCTATCGGGGCCGCGTCAGCTTCATCTCCCCGCAAGCGGAGTTCACGCCGAAGACCGTCGAGACGAACGCGGAGCGGGTGACGCTCGTCTACCGCATCCGCATCGATATCGCGAACCCCACCCATGAACTCCTGCCGGGCATGCCCGCCGATGCTCATATCGAACTGATGCCGGCGGGGCGATGATGAACGTTGAAGCCGCAACGGTCGTCGAGATGCGCGGCCTCGTCCGCCGCTTCGGCGCGGTATCCGCGGTGCGCGATGTCAATATCGAGATTGCGCGCGGGGAGATTTTCGGGCTCGTCGGGCCGGACGGGGCCGGAAAGACCACCATCATGCGCATGCTGGCGGGTGTACTGCGGCCCGACGCCGGCCAGATCCGGCTGATGGGCGTCGACGTCGTTGCCGAGCCGGAGCGCGCCAAGCCTCATTTGAGCTACATGCCGCAGCGGTTCGGGTTGTATGAGGACATGACGGTCGCGGAGAACATCTTCTTCTACGCGACCTTGTTCGAGGTCCCGGCACGGGTCCGGCGCGAGCGCGCGCGGGGCTTGCTCGAAGGCGCGGGCCTGCAAGCCTTCGAGGGGCGCCGCGCCGGCCGGCTGTCGGGCGGCATGAAGCAGAAGCTCGGACTGGTGTGCGCACTGATCCATACGCCGCGCGTGCTGGTGCTCGATGAACCGACAACCGGCGTGGATCCGGTCTCGCGGCGTGAATTTTGGGGAATCCTCTACGGATTGCGCGAGGAGGGCGTCACGATCTTTCTCTCCACCGCGTACATGGATGAGGCGGAGCGCTGTTCCCGCCTCGCGCTGCTGAACGCCGGCGAGATCCGCTACTGCGACACGCCGGCACGGCTCAAACGGCTGCTGCCTGGCGCGCTGCTCGCGGTGACGACACGCGATGCACGCGCGGCGCACGCGGCGCTCGAAGGCGTGCCCGGTGTGCTCGGCAGGCTTCTGATGGGCGACCGGGTCAATGTGCGTGTCGACGACGCCTTGCTGCGTACGCCGGCGCTCGGAGCACGTCTCGCCGAGCGCGGCGTCCGCGACGCCGAGATCGCGCCGGTCGAACCCGGAATCGAGGACGTGTTCGTGACCCTTCTCGGGGGGGCGCCGGAGCGGGGCGCGGGCGGGGCGGAGTGAAGGCGGACGATGCCGTCGTGCTGGCGCAGGCGCTCACGAAGCGGTTCGGTGCGTTCACCGCCGTTGACGGCTTGGACCTCGCGATCGCCAGAGGCGAGGTGGTTGGATTCATCGGGCCGAACGGCGCCGGCAAATCGACCGCGATCCGCCTGTTGTGCGGTCTGCTTCGTCCGAGCGCGGGTCGGGCGATTGTCGCCGGCTACGATGTCGGGCGGGAGCCCGAGGCGGTTCGTGAACACATCGGCTACATGTCGCAGAAATTCTCCCTCTACGGTGATTTGACAGTGCGCGAGAACCTGCAGTTCTTCGGCGGCTTGTACCGTGTGCCGCGGCGCGAGCTCGAACAGCGCATGGGTCTTGCGGTCGCGCTGGCGGGACTCGAAGGGCGGGAGCGCGCGCTCGTGCGCACGCTCGCCGGCGGCTGGAAGCAACGGCTGGCGCTCGGCTGCGCGATCCTGCACCGCCCGCCGGTTTTGTTCCTCGACGAACCGACCTCCGGCGTCGAGCCCGAAGCGCGGCGAAAATTCTGGGATTTGATCCACCACCTGGCCTCGGACGGGGTCACGATCCTGGTGTCGACCCATTACATGGAAGAGGCGGAATACTGCAACCGCATCGCATTGATCGACGCGGGCAGGCTCGTCGCGATCGGCAGTCCGGGCTCCCTGCGGCGCCGCGAACTCGGCGGGACCCTGTACGAGCTGGAGTGTTCCGCGCTCGGCGCCGCGGTCGCCGCCGCCAATTCCGCGCCCGGGGTCATCGACGCGGCGATTTTCGGCGACAAGCTGCACGTGCTGATGGCTCAAGGGGCCGATACGGCCGAATTGGCGCGGCTGCTGGGTCGCGCGCGGATCACGGCCGGCCCGCCGCGTGCGATCATCCCGAGCCTGGAGGACGTGTTCGTCCGGCTGGTCGCGAAGCCGCGGGACAGGCGGAGCGGCGCGTGAACTTCAAGCGTCTCGCGGCGATCGCCTACAAAGAGACGCTGCAGGTCTGGCGCGACCCGCGCAGTCTCGCGATTGCGCTGCTGATGCCGCTGCTGCAGATGGTGCTGCTCGGCTACGGCGTCAGCCTCGACATCAAGCGGGTGCCGCTTTGCGTCTACGATCAAGAAAACAGCCAGACGAGCCGCGCGGTCGTCCAGGGTTTCACGGCCTCGAAGTGGTTCGCCGTCGCACGCATCCTGGGCGATGAGAGGGCGGTGCGGGCGGCGATGGATCGCGGGCTCTGCGCCGGCGTGGTGACCGTCCCGGTCGATTTCTCGCGGCGGCTGGCGGCGACCGGCACGGCGAGCGTGCAGTCGGTCTTCGATGCGACCGATGCCAATACGACCAATATCGCCATCGGCTACGCCGAGGCGGCGGTCGCGCGCACGGCCGCCGACTTTCAGGCGCGCTGGGCCGCGGCGCACGGGCGCCGGGTCCCGACGGTCGGGACCGTCGATCTGGAGCCGCGCGTGTGGTTCAACGAGGGACTCGACAGCCGCAATTTCATCATTCCGGGCGTCGTCGCGGTCATCCTCGGGCTCGTCGGCGCGCAGCTCACCTCGCTCACCATCTCACGCGAGTGGGAGCGGGGCACGATGGAGCAGCTCATCTCGACCCCGGTGACCGCGCTCGAGGTCATGATCGGCAAGCTCGTTCCGTATTTCTTCATCGGGCTGCTGGATGCGGCATTCTGCCTTGGCGCGGCCGCCTACTGGTTCCGCGTGCCGTTCCGCGGGAGCCTCGGCGCTCTGGTGGTGACGACGGCGCTGTTCACGCTGGTCGTTCTCGGCATCGGCTACCTGGTGTCGGTGCGCATCCGCAGCCAGCTCGGCGCAAGCCAGGTGGCGCTGATGCTGACCATGCTGCCGATCAACCTCCTGTCCGGTTACGCCTTTCCGATCGATCAAATGCCGGCGCCCATCCGCGCGGTGACGCTGGTCGTGTATGCCCGCTACTTCGTCACGATTCTGCGCGCGTTGTTCCTCAAGGGCAGCACCGTCGGCGCCCTGGCGGTGCCGATCGCGGCGCTGGTGCTGTACGCGGTCGTGATCCTGTGGGTCGCCGCGCGCGGCTTCCGCAAGCGCCTGGACTGAGCGCGGCCGGCCCCATGTTCGACCGGCTGCGCGTCATGCTGATGAAGGAGCTGCTCGAGCTGCACCGCGACCCGTGGGCCATGTTCCGTCTGGTCGTGCCGCTGTTGTTGCAGTTGTTCGCGTTCGGCTACGCCGCGACGTTCACCGTCAATCACGTGGCCACGAGCGTGCTCGATCTCGATCACAGCCAGGAGAGCCGCGGATTGATCTCGCATTTCGCGGCGACGGGCCGCTTCGACTTCGTCGACTTCGCGACGAGCCAGGCCGACGTCACCCGGGACATCGATGCCGGGCGCGCGACCGTCGCGATCGTGATTCATGCGGGGTTTGCGCGCGACCTGTTGAACGGTCGGACCGGGCCGCTGCAGGTCGCGGTGGATGGAACCAATTCGAACACCGCGTTGATCGCGCTTGGCTACGTCGGCCGGATCGTGGCGCGATACCAAGCTGATCGGACGGGCGTGACGGTGCCGGCGGCGGCCGCTGGAGCCTCGGGAGTCTCGGTGACGCTGCGCGAGCGGCCCTGGTTCAACGGCGGGCTCGAGGATCGCTGGTTCTTCATTCCGGGCCTGATCGGCACGCTGACCTTGATTCAAGTCGTCAGTCTGACCGCGTTTGCCGTGGTGCGCGAACGCGAGGTCGGCACGCTCGAGCAGATCATGGTGAGCCCGATCCGGCCGATCGAGTTCATTCTCGGCAAGGCCGCGCCGTTCTTCTTCATCGGGCTGGGCGAGGTGTTGTTGATCACGATGGTCGGGGAATGGTGGTTCCATATCCCCTTCCTGGGCAGTCCGTTGGTCATGCTTCTGGGTGCGTCGCTGTTCCTGCTGGCGGCGCTCGGTCTCGGCCTGCTGCTGTCGACGTTGTCGCGTACGCAGCAACAGGCGTTCGCGCTCAATTTCTTCATCGTCAACCCATTCTTCATCCTTTCGGGCTTCGCCTTTCCGATCGCCGCGATGCCGGCCGCCATGCAGTGGTTCACGTGGATCAATCCGCTGCGGTATTTCCTCGTGGTCACCCGCGCGGTGTTTCTGAAGGGAGTGGGAATCGCCGTGCTGTGGCCGGACCTGGCGGTGATGGGCCTGCTGGGCGCGGTGTTGTTCGGGCTGAGTATTCTCCGCTTTCGCAAGTCGCTCGACTGACCCGCGCGTGCCCGGCCGCGGCCCGCCCTATACAGGGCGGGGGTCGGGCGGTTAGTCTGCAAGGATGACGCCGGCCAAGGTGCTCCATTATCTGACGCTGCCTTTGCGGACCACCGGGCTGATCTTGATCGCGGTGCTGAGCGTGGTGCTCCTCATTGCGGCGCGCGCCGGCCTGACCGGCACGCTGCTCGCGCTGGCCGCCTTCGTCGCGCTCGTCAAATACGGCTACGTCCTGTTGGAGCGGGTCGCCAACGGCGCGACCGAGCCGCCGGTGATGTCGTTCGAGATGATCAGCCCCTTCGAGGGCATCGAGTCGCTGGTGCATCTCGTGCTCGCCATCCTCACCGCCGGCGCGGCCGCGCATCTGCGCGCCGTCGGCGAGGTCCGATGGGCGTTAATGCTCTGCGTCGCGGTGCTGTTCGTGCTGCCGGCGTCGGTCGGCGCGCTGGGGCTGACGGGCAGCGCGGTGCAGGCCCTCAATCCGTGGAAGCTGTGGGCGATCGTGCGTGAATTGGGGGTCGTTTATGCGGCGATCCTGGCGGTGGCGCTCAGCTATGGTCTCGCGTTGGTGTTGCTCGCGAAGGCGGACCTGCCGTCGCTGCCGATGCTTGCCATCGGCATGTTCGCCTGGCTGTCGACCTATTCATTCATCGGCGGCGCGCTGTACGAGGCGCGTGACGGACTCGGTCACGAACCGGTGGATTCGCCGGAGCGCCGCGACGGTCGCGCGGGCCGCGAGTTGGAGCGCGAACGGCTGCGCCTGTTCGACACCATCTACGCCGAGGCGCGCGGCGGCAACCTCGCCGGCGCATGGAAGACGCTGCTCGGCGAACTCGACCAGCGGGGATTCGATCCGGAACTCTGCGATTGGTTCCTCGACCGGCTCACGGCGCTCGCCGACAAGTCGACCGCGAATGCGCTCGCGAACCGGCTGGCGCGCGAGGCGGTGGGGCGCTTCCTCGATCGCGACAACGGCCGCGTCGTGCGCATCGCGGGCGCGAGGCTGCGCTCGGATCCGCGGTTTCGCCCCCGTTCGGCGGCGGAGACGTTGCGCGTCGCGAGCCTCGCGCGTCTCGGCGGCGATCCCGCGCTCGCGCAGGCGCTCCTGGTGGATTTCGAACAGCATTTTCCCGGCGCCACGGCCGGGAAGGAGACCCGAGTATGAATCGACGCCGTCGATCGATCGCGCTGAGTCTGTGTTTGGGGGGCGCGCTCGCGCTGCCGGCGGTCGCTTCGGCGACGCCGCAATCGCCGCAGGAGTTGTTCAAAGGTCTGTTCGTCGCGGTGCAGACGGCGCGGCTCTATCCGGATGGCAAGACCTTCGTGGACGCGGTGCCCAAGGCGTCGCCCGCCGTGATTCTGGCGCGCTTCCGCGCGATCGAACCGGCCTCGCCCGAGGCGCTGCGCCGGTTCGTCGCGGCCAATTTCACGCTGCCCGCGTCCGGCGCCGCGCCGACGCCGCAGACGGGACCGGCCCGGCCGGCGCGTGGCCGGGTGCCGATCGTCCGCCACATCGATGCATTATGGAGCGTGCTGACGCGCACGACCCGGAGCGTGCCGCGCTATTCCTCGTTGTTGGCGCTGCCGGAACCTTACGTCGTGCCCGGCGGACGTTTCCGCGAAATGTACTATTGGGACTCGTATTTCACGATGCTCGGCCTGATGCAAAGCGGCCGCACCGACCTGACCCGGGACATGGTCGGCGACTTCGCCTATCTGATCGACACCTATGGGCACGTGCCGAACGGTACCCGCAGCTACTACCTCAGCCGCTCGCAGCCGCCGTTCTTCTACGCCATGGTCGGCTTGTTGGACACCGCGGATCCGGCGGCGGCCGACGCGCGGTATTTGCCGCAGCTGCGGCGGGAGTATGCGTTCTGGATGCGCGGCGCGCGGGGTTTGCGTCCGTCCGAGGCGCATCGTCGGGTCGTGATGATGCCGGATGGGTCGCTGCTGAACCGTTACTGGGACGACGCCGACACCCCGCGCGATGAATCGTATCGCGAGGACACGGATCTCGCACGCCGCAGCGGGCGCAAGCCCGACGTCGTGTATCGCGATCTGCGGGCGGCTG
>JAJXYR010000248.1 GCA_021780475.1 Pseudomonadota bacterium | reverse complement strand
CCCCGCAAGCACGGCGAGCGCGTGCAGCGTGAGCGCGCGCTGCAGCCGTGCCTCGGCCGCCGCGGTGCGCGCGCCCTCCCATTGCGCCCGTGCCTGCGAAACATCCACGGCCGCCGCGGCGCCGCCCCGGTGCAGGTTCTGGGTCAGAGCGAGCGACCGGGCGTAGTCGGCTACCGAGGAGTCGAGCAGCGCGATGTTCGTGTCCTCGCCGCGCAACCTGAAGTAGTCGACCGCCATCTCGGCGTGCATCGCCAGCGCGAGCGTCGCGAGATCCGCGGCGCTCGCCTGCTCGCCGGCTCGGGCGGCGTTCACGCCGCTGCGGATCCGGCCGAACAGGTCGATTTCATAGGACAGGTCGCCCTCGACGTCGAAGTTATCCGCGATCGGTTTCACCGTCGACGGGAGCCGTGGCGCGTTGCTCGAGATGCGCGAGCGGTCGGCGGCCGCCGTCGCGTCGATCCGCGGCCAGAGTCCGGCCCGCGCGATCCGCGTGTCGGCGCGCGCCTGCATCAGACGGGCGAACGCCGCCCGGATGTCCTGGTTGTCGTTTCCCACGCGCCGCTGGAGCGCATCGAGCCGCGGGTCGCCGAATTGGGTCCACCAGGGTCCGCGCGGCAGCGCGTCGGCGGGTCGCGCGCGCGCCCACGCGCCGTCCGCCGCCGTGTAGGCGGGGGCGGGCGCCGGCGCCGTCGGTGCGTGGTAGCGGGGCGCGAGCGTGCAGGCGCTGAGCGCGCAGACGGCCAGTGCGCCGGCGGCGAGCCGCGGCGCGGCGGAACCGGGGGTGCCGCGACCCCCGTTCACGGCGAACGCGCTCCCGCGCCGCCGGCTGCGACGATCCGCACCCGCTCGCCGTCGACGCTCGAATCCGGCGGATTGACGATGACCAGGTCGCGGGCGTCGAGGCCCGACAGCACCTCGATCGAGGTGCCGAAATCGCGGCCTTCGACGATGTGTTTCAGTTCGATGCGGTCGCCATGCGCGACCGTCGCGACCTGCAGGCCGGCCGCACGGAACAGCACGGTGTTGGCCGGCAGGCGCAGGGCCTCGCGGTCCGCGCCCAATTTGAAGTGCGCTTCGGCGTACGCACCGGGGAGTATTTGGTGCCGGGCGTTGTCGAGACGCAATTCCACCATCAGCGTGCGCGTGACGGGATCGAGCGCGCCGGCGGTGCGCACGACCGTCGCGGGGAACGCCTTGCCGGGGAATTCGGCGAAATGAAGCGCCGCGGCACCGCCGCTCTTCATCGAGGCCGCATACGCTTCGGGCACGGCGGCATAAATTCGCAGCGTGCGGGTGTCGGCCACGCGGAACAACTCGGCGCCCGCGGTTTCGCCGGCATTGACGAGTGCGCCGACGTCGGTGTTGCGCGCCGTGACGACGCCGTCGAACGGCGCCACCACCCGTTTGAACGACTCGAGCTCACGCAGACGGGCGACGTTCGCGGCCGCCGATTCTTCGGCCGCCTTTTTCGCGGCCGCGTCGGCGGCCTTCTGATCGGCGTCCTGCCGGGAGACCGAATCGGTCGCCAGCAGCTTGCGCCAACGCGCGTTGGTGCTGACCGCGAGCGCGAGGTTCGCGCGCGCGCTCGCGAGGTCCGCGAGCGCCTGCGCCAGCTGCTGATCGACCTCCGGGGTGTCGATGCGGGCGAGCAGCTGGCCCTTGCGCACCGGGGTGCCGATGTCCGTATACCATGCCTTCAGATAGCCGCTGGTGCGCGCATAGATCGGCGCTTCCGCGTTGGCGCGCACGGTCGCCGGCAGCACCAGATCCTCGCCGGTGCTGGCGCGGCCGGGGTGGACGGTGACCACGCTGACCACCGATTCGGCCGCCGTCTCGCGCGCGAGCGCGTTGCGCGCCAGCACGCGGCTCGCGATGCCCCACGCGGCTAGAATCACCGCCACGACCAGCAGGATCAGCGCATTGCGGCGGATCTTGCGCCTCAGTTTCTCGTCGGGTGCGTAGGATGCGCGCTCAAGCATTGGGGGTCTCCGCCAGGTTTGTCGCGAGCGCGGGCTTGCGGCCGTGAATGATCGAGAACAGCGTGGGCACGAAGAACAGCGTCGCCACGGTCGCGAAGATCAATCCGCCGATCACGGCGCGGCCGAGCGGGGCGTTCTGTTCGCCGCCGTCGCCGAGGCCGAGCGCCATCGGCACCATGCCGATGACCATCGCGAGCGCGGTCATCAACACCGGCCGCAGGCGCGTGTAGCCTGCCTGGATCGCCGCTTCGAACGCGTCGTCGCCGGCGTTCATGCGCTCGCGCGCGAAGCTCACGACCAGCACGCTGTTGGCGGTTGCGACGCCCATGCACATGATCGCGCCGGTCAGCGCGGGCACCGTCACCGGCGTGTGCGTCAGGAACAGCATCCAGACGATGCCCGCGAGCGCGGCGGGCAGGGCGGTTATGATGATGAACGGATCGAGCAGCGATTGGAAGTTGACGACGATCAGCATGTACACGAGGACGATCGCGGCGAGGAGTCCCAGGAGCAGCCCGTCGAACGAGGCCTTCATCGTCTGAGTCTGGCCGCGCAGCACGACGTGCGAACCGCGCGGCAGATCCTTGCGCGATGCGTCGACGATCCGGCTGATTCGGGCCGACACGAAGCCTAGGTCCGCCCCCTGGACCGTGCCGAATATGTCGAGTGCGGGCGTGGCGTTGTAATGGTCGACGACCGCCGGCGCCACGCCGCGGCTGAACGACGCGACGTCCGACAGCGTGGTGGCGCCGCCGCCCGCGGCCGTGTTCACAACCGGCGTATTGGCGAGGTCCCCGATGGAATGCATCCGGTACTCCGGCGTCTGCACGGCGATCTGGTACTGCGTGCTGGTGCGAGGGTCGATCCAGAAGCTCGGCGAGGTCTGGAAGCTGCCGGACAGCGACACCAGCATGTTGCGCGCGACGTCCTTTTCGGTCAGCCCGAGAAGGCTCGCCTTGGTACGGTTCACGGCGACGTCGATTTGCGGATTGTCGGCCGGTTGCTGGATCCGCAGATCGACGGCCCCGGGCACGTCGCGCAGCTTCTGCAGCAGCGTGTTCGCGAACGCACGGTTGCCCGCCCGGTCGAAGCCGACGATCTGCACGTCGATCGGCGAGGGCAGGCCGAAATTCAGGATCTGGCTGATCATGTCCGCCGGCAGGAACGAGAACGTCGTCGATGGATAGGTCCGCCCCAGCCTGGCGCGCAGCGCACGCACGTATTGCGCGCTGGGCGCGTGATGCGGGGTCAGATTGATGAAGATGTCGGCGTCGCCGGGTCCGATCGGCGCGGACGTACTGTACGCGAGGTTGATGCCGCTGTACGGCAGGCCGATATTGTCGACGATGTTGCTGATCTGATCCGCCGGGATCACCCTTCGGATCGTCGCCTCGACCGCGTCGCAGAGCGCCGCGGTCTCCTCGATGCGCGTGCCGGTGCGCGCGCGCAGATGCAGCTTGATCTGGCCGGAGTCGACGCTCGGGAAGAAGTCCTGTCCGAGTCCGGGAAGCGGACCGAGCGGGAAGGCGAGCAACGCGCTCGCCGCCATCGCGGCGAGGAAAACGGCGGCAAAGCGCGGTCCGCCGTGCAGCGCCGCGCCGAGCAGCAGGCGGTATTCCTCGCGCATCCGCTCGAATCCGCGCTCGAAGCGCGCCTGCAGGCGCGCGAACGCGTGGGTGCCGCGCTCCTGCGCGCGCTGGGCGTGCGGCTTCAGCCAGTATTTCGCGAGCGTCGGCACGAGCGTTCGCGACAGCAGGTAGGAGGCGAGCATCGCGAACACGACGGCTTCGGCGAGCGGAATGAACAGGTATTTCGCGATTCCGGCGAGCAGGAACATCGGCAGGAACACGATGCAGATCGACAAGGTCGACACCAGCGCCGGCAGCGCGATCTGGCGCGCACCGTCGAGAATCGCGCTCTCCACGTCCTTGCCCTGCTCCAGGTGCCAGTTGATGTTCTCGATCGTCACCGTCGCGTCATCGACGAGGATGCCGACCGCGAGCGCGAGCCCCCCCAGCGTCATGATGTTGATCGTCTGGCCGAGCGCCGACAGGCCGGCGATCGACGCGAGGATCGACAGCGGAATCGAAATCGTGATGATCAGTGTGCTGCGCCAGCTGCCGAGGAACAGCAGGATCAACAGGCCGGTCAGGGCGGCGGCGATCGCGGCTTCGCGTATCACGCCGTTGATCGCGGCGCGCACGAAGATCGACTGGTCGCTGAGCGCCTTGATCTTGAGGCTGGGCGGCAGCGAGGTCTGGATCTGGGGAAGGCGGGATTTGATGCCGTTGATGATGTCGATCGTCGAGGCCTTGCCCGTCTTCAGCACGCTCATCAGCACCGCGCGACGTCCGTTCAAGCGCACGATGTTGGTCTGCGGGGAATAGCCGTCGCGGACGTGGGCGACGTCGCGCACGTAGGTCACGGTGCCGTTCGCGGAGCGGATCGGCAGGTTGTTCAGATCCTCCAGCTTGCGCGGGCTCGCGTTGAGCCGCACGTAGTACTCCAGCGAGCCGATTTTCTCCGTGCCGGCGGGCAGGATCAGGTTCTGCGCGCCGATCGCGTCGGCCACGTCCGACGGCGAGATCCCCCGCGCGCGCAACGCGACCGGGTCGAGGTCGACGGTCACATCGCGCTGCTTGCCGCCGAACGGGAAAGGTATCGCGGCGCCGGCGACGGTCGCGAGGTCGGTGCGCAGGATGCTGTTGGCGAGATCGTATATCCGCGACTCCGACAGCGTGTCGCTCGACAGCGCGAGTTGCAGGATCGGCACGCTGGAGGCGTTGTACGACAGGATGAACGGGGGCGAGGTGCCGGGCGGCGAGTTGAACAGCTGCGCCTGGGACACCGCGACGATCTGCGCGTAGGACAGGTCCGGATCCGCGTCCGGCTGGAAGAAATATTTGACGACGGCGACGCCGTTGACGGATTGCGACTCGGTGTGCGCCACGTCGTTGACGACCGTCTGCGCGATCCGCTCCGACAGGAACACGATGCGGTCGGCCATTTCCTCGGGCGACAGGCCGTTGTAATGCCAGATCACCGCGGCGACCGGAATCTTGATGTTCGGGAAGATGTCGGTCGCCGTCGTGACGAAGGAGTAGACCCCCGCCAGCACGATCAACAGCGCGAGCATGATGAACGTGTACGGCCGATGCAGCGCGACTCTTACAATCCACATCGATGCACCGGCTCCGCTCGAACTACGTCAATACCTGGTTGGGCGATCCGCCGCGGACGGGACGCGAGGCTTCGTGCGCCGGCAAGAGTCGGGGTGTGAATCCCTTCGAGGGCGAAAATATAGGTCTCTAATCAAATGCTGTCAATCGAATCCGGCGCACGCCGACGGTCAGGGGGCGGGCGACGGACCGCTGAACCGCACCGGGGTCGCACCGCTGACCGGTCCGATCGACGCCTTGTCGCTGACGTACAGCGCGACCTTGTGATCGAAGCGCAACGCGCCGTCGACGATGGCACCCGGTCCGATGACGATGCGCGGGATTGCATCGCTGACATGGAAGAACACGCCGCTGGGTTTCTTTACGCGGATGCCGCCCTCGACATGGGATGCGCCCTGAATCGTGATGTCGCCGTTTACGGTGGTGATGCCGGCGGAAACCGCGGCGGAATTCAGCAAAATCGCGCCGCTGACGTTGGTCACCGGACCCGCGACCCGCGCCCCGTCGGCGAGCGTCACGCTGCCGTTGACGACGGTGATGCCCCCGGAGACCCGGGCGCCGGTCTGCAGAACCACGGGACCATTCACCGTGGTCAGGGACTCGGCACTCGCGTGCGCGCCGATCGTGATGCCGCCGTTGACCGTGCGCACGGTCGTCAGGATCGCGTTGTCGTCGGCGCGAATGGATCCGTTCACGGTGGCGACCGCACCGGCGGGCGAGCCGGCGGCGATGTGAATCGAGCCGTTGATCGCGGTCGTGTTGCCTTCACCGCCGCCGCGGCCGCAACCGCAAAGCGGCGCGGCGACCGCAAAGATCAGTGCGAACAGCGGGAATTGGCGATTTTTCGCGACCATCGGCGGCGATTATCGCAGAAGCTGCGCCAAGCGTCATCCGCCGGACCGCAGACGCTTACACGTGGCCGAACGCCAGGTAACAGCCGAGCGCCGCCGCGAGCGACAGCGGCATCACGACGGCGCCCAGCGCGAGGAAGCGCCGGCCGCTCATCTCGACACCCTCGCGGCGCAGGACGACGAGCCACAGGATGGTCGCGAGCGAGCCCGTGATCGCGAGGTTGGGTCCCAGATCCACGCCGATCAACAAGGCTCCCGCAATCCGCGGCGAGGCGTGGCCGGACGCGAGCAGCTTCGCGGCGATCAATCCCATCGGGAGGTTGTTGATCACATTGGAGCCGAACGCCGCCGCGGTCCCCGCGGCCGCGCCGAACAGCGGCGACGGGGCGCCTGCGCGCTCGCGCAACAGCCACGCGAGCGGCGCGAGCGCCCCGGTGTTTTCCACCGCACGCACCAGGATGAACAGCGCGGCAACCAAGGGCAGCACGCTCCAGGAGACGGACTTGAGCGCCGCCCATGGCGGCGCGCGGCGCGCGGCGAGGATCGCGAGCCAGGCGCCGGCGCCCGCGACGAATGTCGGCGCGCCGAGGGGCCGGCCGAGGGCGGAGGAGGCCGCGAGCAGCGCGACGGTCGCGGCGATTCCGGCGGCGGCGACCCGCCCGCCGTTGCCGAGCGGCGGCAGTTCGATGTGCGCGATGATCGGCGCGCGCAGCTTGTCACGCTGCAGCCAGCGCAGCAGTGCGAAGGTTGCCAGGATCGCCGCGGCGGAGGCCGCCGCGAATTGCGCCACCCAGCGCCCGAGCGGCGGCAGCGCGGTTCCGTAGACCACGAGATTCGCGGGATTCGATATCGGCAGCACGAAGCTCGCGGCATTCGCGATGAAGGCGCAGATGAACAGGTACGGCAGCGGCGGCGCGCCGGCGCGCTTGGCCGCCGCATGGACGGCCGGCGTCAGCACCACGGCGGTGGCGTCGTTCGACAAGAGCACCGTGACGACGATGCCGACGACATAGATCAGCAGGAACAGGCGTTGCGCCGAGCCGCGGGCGCAGCGCACCGCGAGTGCCGCCGTCCACTCGAACAACCCTTCGCGGCGCGCGAGCTCCGCAAGCAGCATCATGCCCGTGAGGAACAGGTACACATCGGTGCCGTCGCGGATCGCACCCAGGGCGTCGGCGGGGGAGATCAGCGATGCGCCGATCATCGCAGCGGCGCCGAGCGCGGCCCAGGCAGCCTCGGACACCCGCCAGGGACGGAACAGCACGCCGGAAACCGCCGCCCCCGCGATCAGCCAAGCCAAGAGGTGCGCATCGTGCAAGTGGGGACCGTGCGGGATTGGGTTCATCCGTCAAGCATGCCAGCGCCGCACGAGGCATGATAGGCGCATGAACGAGGAAATCACGCGGGTCGCGTGCACATCGCAGGCGCACGGCGCGCAGGTGCTCGCGATCTTCAACGAGGCGATCGCCAATTCGACGGCGATATACGAGTATCGCCCGCGCACGGCGCGGATGATCGAGGACTGGTTCGAGGAAAAACTCCGGGACGGACGGCCGGTCATCGGCCTGGTCGATCGCACGGAGACCCTGGCGGGCTTCGGGACGTTCGGGACGTTTCGCGCGCGTCCGGCGTACAAGTACACGGTCGAACACTCCGTCTACGTGCGCGCGGACCGCCGCGGCCAAGGCATCGGGACGCGGCTGCTCGCGGAACTGATCGACGCCGCGCGCGCGATGGAGGTGCACACGATGGTCGGCGGCATCGACGCGGCGAACGAGGCCAGCATTGCGCTGCATCGGCGCTTCGGCTTCGAACACGCCGGGACCGTACGCGAGGCCGCGTTCAAGTTCGGCCGCTGGCTCGACCTCGCGTTCTACCAGTTGATCCTCGAGACGCCGCGGCAGCCGCTCGAAGGCTGACGGTGCGATGTTCTATACTGCGCCGACCGCGTGTGCCGGCGTGACGGGAAAGAGTGGGGAATAGCTCATGAGTTTCGATTGCGGGAAATGTCCCGGCTACTGTTGCAGCCACGGACGCATCGCGGTTACCGACAATGACCTGCGGCGCCTCGCGCTGCATTTCGGCATCTCCGAGCGCGCGGCGCGCCGGCGGCTCACCTATGTGTACAAGACCAAGGATGTCGAAGAGCGGATATTGCGGCACCACAAGGATTCGATCTACCAATCCGTGTGCCGGCTGTTCGACCGCGAAACGAGGCGCTGCACCGTCTACGCGGCGCGGCCCAACGTCTGCCGCAAATATCCGTACGGCAATTCATGCGGGTATTACAGCTTCCTGAAATTCGAACGGACCTTCCACGACGAAGAGGATTTCATTCCGTCGGCTTGAAGCTCCGGCCGGTCGGGCGGCCGGTCGGGCGGCCGGTCGCGCGGCTGATCGCGCGCCGCAGCGCCGGTGTGCTCGCCGCGACCAGCGACGTGCGCTCCACGATGCGGCTCGTGTTGCCGTCCAGGTCGCCGAGCGAACCGCCGGCCTCGAGCACGCAGGGCGCTATGGCGCCGATATCCCAGGGCTTCATCAAGGGATCGACCGCGGCGTCAAGAACACCGCGGCACAATAAGGCGTATTGCACGCAGTCCCCGACCAGCCGGATGCGGCCCGCGGTGCGCGCGAGGTTGGCGAGGCGCCACGGGCCCGGGCGGCGGAGGAGATCGCTCTCCTTGAAACTGGTGAGCCCCACCTGCGCCGCCGCCAGCGCGCGCGGTGCGCCGACGTGCACCCGCCGCGGGCGGCTCCCGTCCCGCGTGAGCCAGCAGCCTAAGCCGCGTGCCGCATAGGTTGTCTCCTTCAGCGCCGCGAGGTGGATGCAACCGAACACCGGCTCCCCGTCGATCAGCAAGGACAGCAGCGTCCCCCACATCGGCAGGCCCAGCACATACGATGCCGTGCCGTCGATCGGGTCGATTAGCCAGCAGCGGCCTTGGCGGCCGAGCGAGCCGCCGTACTCCTCGCCGAGCACCGCATCCCGCGGCCAGGCGGCGTTCAGATGGCGGCGCAACAGGCGTTCGGCGGACTTGTCCGCGACCGTGACCTCGCTGCCGTCCGCCTTGTGCCGGATCTTGACCCGGTGCAGGTGGCCGAGCGTGATTTCATCCGCTTCGCGGAGCGCCGCGAAGATGCGCGGCAGCATCGCATCCAGTTCGGCGCGGCTCAACCGCGGTTTTGGTGGGGGCATGCGCATCACCAGTTCGGGTTCGGCAGTTCGCTGAACACTTCCTGAAGCGCCTGGCCCCAGCGCGTGCGGATCATGTGGAAGTATTCGTTTTCCAGGTCGATGCTGATGTGCGTCGCGAGCCTGTATTCGTCGCGGCGGACGATCGCGAGGTCGAGGGGCGGGCCCACGGACAGATTCGAGCGGATGGTCGAGTCCATCGACACCAGGGCGCACTTGGCCGCCTGCGCGAGGCTGCTGCTGCGGCGGATGACACGGTCGATGATCGGCTTGCCGTACTTCGACTCGCCCATCTGGAAATAGGGCGTGTCGATCGACGATTCGACGAAATTGCCGGCCGAGTACACGTGGAACAGCCGCGGTTCCTCGCCCTTGATCTGCCCGCCGAGGATGAACGTGCCGTTGAACTCGTGGCCCTGATCCTTGAGGAAGGCGGCGTCGCGCTGATGCACTTCGCGCAGCGCGTCGCCGACGACGCGCGCCGCCTCGAACATGTTGGCCGCCCGGTGGATCGGCGGCACGCCCGCCTCGTCGCCGGCGCCGCCCTGGTGCAGGATGTTCACCGCCGCCTGGGTGATCGCGAGATTTCCCGCGGACAGCAGCACCAGCACCCGCTCGTCCGGGCGTTGGAACACAGCCATCTTGCGGAATGTGCTGATCTGATCGACGCCGGCATTGGTGCGCGAATCCGACAGGAGCACGAGGCCGGTATCGACCAGCAGGCCGACGCAATAAGTCATGCGCGCCGATTCTACAGGACTACTGCTGTTGTTGCGCCGATTCGGCGACCAGCACGCTCGTCTCCATAGACTCCAATCCGCCGCCGTGACGCATGCCGCGCACCGGTGCCGCGTCGAGGTAATCGCGGCCGACGGCCAGGCGGCAGTACCCGCCGAACGCGGGCCGCCGGTGCGTGACGTCGAGGCTGTGCCAGCCGTCGTCCGCGCCCAACCAGACATCGACCCAGGCGTGGCTCGCGGCCTCGCTCGAGTCGCCGGTGTACAGGTAGCCGCTGACGTAACGCGCCGGGATGCCGATCACGCGGGCGCAGCTGAGGAATACGTGGGATTGGTCCTGGCAGACTCCCGCCCCTTTCGCGAACGCGGCGCCGGCGCTGTCGGTGACTTCGCTGCTGCCCGGGCGGTAGCCGATGGCGTCGCAGACCGCGTCCGCGAGCTCCTCGGCCACGGCTCTGGGCGCGGCCGCCGGGCGGCGGATCCGTGCGGCGAAGCGGCGGATCTCGTCGGTCGGGGCGGTGAGCGCGGTCGGGGCGAGGTAGGCCAGATGGGACAGCGGTCCGTCGTCCTGGCGCGAATCCGTCTCGCTGGTCTCGACCACCCCCTGGACGACGATGCGCACTTCGCGGTGGGGCTCCTCGAGGGTCAGCAGATGCGCGACGTTGCCGTATGCATCGACCTGTTCGAGGCGGCGCCCCGGTGCGCCGATCGTCCAGGCGAGGGCCCGCTGACACGGATCGCGCCGGGGCGTCAAGTGCAGCCGCTGCACGCTGTACTTGATCGGCCGCTCGTAGCGGTAGATCGTCTCATGGCGGATGTGGAGCTGCATCGCTGCTCAGCCTTGCGCGGGCGCGACGAGGAAGTCCGACGAGATCCGTTCGGCGAGGCGGTTGATCCGCCCCGCGAATTGCGCGAGGAAGCGCGGGAGGCCGAGTTCGATGAGATCCTCGATCGTCGTGAAGTGCAGCATGGCATGCATTTCCCCCGCGTGGCGCTCGGTCTCAGCGGATTGTTCGTTCGCGACCGACTTTAGATTCTGATAGACCTCTTTGCAACAGCGCAGCAGAGAGCGCGGCATGTCGTCGCGCAGGATCAGCATGTGCGCCACGTTGATCGGCGTGATCACGCCGCGATGCACTCGCCGGTACACTTCGAACGCCGACAGCGCGCGCAGCAGCACGCTCCACTCGTACGGATCCGGCACGCTGCCCGCATCCGCGCCCGGCCGCAGATCCTCCTCGCGGGCGAGCAGCATGCGCGCCGTATTGTCGGCGCGTTCGAGGAAGGTGCCGATGCGCGTGAAGTGGAACGCCTCGTCCCTGAGCATCGTGCCGATCGTCACGCCGCGAGTCAGGTGCGAGCGCTCCTTGACCCATTCGATGAACTGGCCGATGTCGGCCTGCGTCGCGCCGTGGGAGGCGGTCGAGCGCGCCTCCAGCCACGTCGAGTTCAGGGTCTCCCACAGCTCGGAAGTCAGGGACCCGCGCACCGCGCGGGCGTTCTCGCGGGCCGCCCTCAGGCAGTTGACGATGCTGGCGCCGTGTTCGCGGTCGAGGCTTAGGAATTCGAACACGGCGCGCGGCGCGATCTGGGCGTGCCGCTCGTGATAGGCGGCCTCGACGTGCAGCGCCGACAGCGTCGAACGCAGCGAGCGGGCGAGCGTCGCCGACGCGTGCGGCAGCAGCGACATCCGGTAATGGGTGTCGATGAGCCGCGCCAGGCTCTCGGCGCGCTCGATGTAGCGCGACATCCAGTACAGATGGTCCGCCGTCCGGCTCAGCACGGGCTCTCCAGCACCCAGGTGTCCTTGGTGCCCCCTCCCTGGGACGAGTTGACCACGAGCGATCCGGCCCGCAGCGCCACGCGGGTGAGGCCCCCGGGCACGATGGACACGTCGCGGCCGGAGAGCACGAACGGCCGCAGGTCGATGTGCCGCGGCGACAGCTGCCGCGCCGCGAAGGTGGGGCATGTGGACAGGGCGAGCGTCGGCTGGGCGATGTAGCGGTCGGGATCGGCGATGATCCGCGCGCGGAACGCCGCCAGTTCGGCGGCCGTCGACGCCGGGCCGATGAGCATGCCGTAGCCGCCCGCGCCGTGAACCTCCTTGACGACCAGTTCGGCCAGGTGCGCGAGCACGTAGGCGAGGTCCTCGGGACGGCGCAGCATCCAGGTCTTGACGTTGCCGATGATGGGCTCTTGACCGAGGTAGAAGCGGATCATCTCCGGTACGTACGGATAGACCGACTTGTCGTCGGCGACGCCCGTGCCGATGGCGTTGGCGATCGTGACCCGGCCGGCGCGATAGGCGGTGAGGAGTCCGGGTACGCCGAGCATCGAATCCGGCCGGAACACCAGCGGATCGAGATAGTCGTCGTCTATCCGGCGGTAGATCACGTCCACGCGCTGCGGTCCGCGCGTGGTGCGCATGTACACGGCCTCGTCGCGCACGAACATGTCCTGGCCCTCGACCAGTTCGATGCCCATCTGCTGCGCGAGAAAGGCGTGTTCGAAGTAGGCGCTGTTGTGCGCGCCGGCCGTGAGCAGCACGACGGTCGGATCGGCGACGCCGGTCGGCGCGACGCTGCGCAGGTTCTCGAGCAGCACGTCCGGATAATGGTCGATCGGCGCGATGCGGTGCCCGGAGAACAGCTCCGGGAACAGGCGCATCATCATCTTGCGGTTCTCGAGCATGTACGACACCCCGGAGGGCACGCGCAAGTTGTCCTCGAGCACGCGGAACTCGCCGGCATCGTCGCGCACGATGTCGATGCCGGCGATGTGCGCGTAAATCCCTCCGGGTACGTCGAGTCCCTGCATCTCAGGGCGGTATTGCGCGTTGCAAAGGACCTGCTCGGCGGGGATGACGCCGGCCTTGAGGATGTGCTGTTCGTGGTAGATGTCGTGCAGGAACGCATTCAGCGCGCGTGTCCGCTGACCGAGGCCCGATTCCAGGCGGCTCCATTCCTCGTGCGGCAGGACGCGGGGCACGATGTCGAACGGAATGAGACGCTCGGCGCCTTCCTCCTGTCCGTAGACCGCGAAGGTGATGCCGACGCGGTGAAACAGCGCATCGGCCTCCGCGCGCTTTTGCGCAAGGCGATCCGCGGGTTGGCTGCGCAGCCAGTCGTCATAGCGGCGGTAATGGACGCGAGCGACCCCGTCGCCGGCCAGCATTTCGTCGTACGGATTCAGTTCCAAGCTTTCTCCCTTGAATAGAGCAACAGCGAAAATCGTGCCAGACCTGTCCTCATGACGATAATCAGTGACTTGGGCGACATTCACCGGGACGACGCACCAATGAGCGGCGCGGATTCGCTCCAGGATGGTGCGCGGCGGGTATCATTCGATGCCATGAATCATCCACGCAGCCGACAGCTTTGAGCGACGATTCACCAAGCCTGGCGCCGGCGCGCCGGCGGCGCGACGGCGCCAGGCCGCGCCGATCCGCCACCGATCCCCTGCCGCAGCTGGCCTGGCGCGACGTGCGCAATCCCTATCCGCCGCTCGAGATTCTGTCGGCGGATCAACTCGAAGCGATCCACCAGACCTCGTTGCGTATTCTCGAGGAACTCGGCATCGAACTGATGTCGCCGGACGCGCGGAGGCGCCTGCGCGCCGCCGGCGCCGAGGTCGACGAGACCAGCGGGATCGTGCGCCTCGACCGCGGCCTGGTCGCGGGCGCGCTCGCCAGCGCGCCGTCCCGTTTCGACCTGGTGCCGCGCAACCCGGCGCGCACGGTGCGGATCGGGGGAGACCATCTGGTGTTCGGTCTCGTGGCGGGCCCACCCAACATCCATGATCTAGAGCGCGGGCGACGGCCGGGCAATTTCCGGGACTATTGCGATTTCATCCGGCTTGCGCAGTACTTCAACACGATCCACGTGATCGGCAACCAGGTCTGCGCACCGATGGAGCTGGCGGCGAATTCGCGGCACCTGGACGCCTATCACGCGAACCTGGTCTATTCCGATCGGGCGTTTCACTGTTCGGCGATCGGCGCCGGGCGCGCGCTCGACGGCATTCGCATGATGGCGATCGCCCGCGGCGAGACGCTGGAGGCGCTCGCCGCCTCGCCCGGCGTGATGACGATCATATCGGTCAACAGTCCGCGGCGGCTCGACGAGGCGATGGCCGACGGGCTGGTGGCGATGGCTAGCCACGGCCAGCCGGTTGTGATCACGCCGTTCACGTTGATGGGGGCGATGGCGCCGGTGTCGATGGCCGCCGCCCTCGCTCAGCAGAACGCCGAAGCGCTGTTCGGCGTCGTGCTCGCCCAGGCGGTGCGCCCGGGGACGCCCGTCATGTACGGGGCGTTCACGTCGAACGTGGATTTGCGCTCGGGCGCGCCGGCCTTCGGCACGCCGGAGAACGCCAAGGCGAATGTCGCCTGCGGACAGCTCGCGCGCCGCTACGGGCTGCCTTACCGGACGTCCAACGCCAGCGCATCGAATGCGGCCGACGCGCAAGGCGCCTATGAGACCGAGATGTCCTTGTGGGGGGCGATCCTCGGACGCGGCAACCTGATTTATCACGCGGCCGGCTGGCAGGAAGGCGGACTCACGGCGTCCTACGAAAAGCTGATCCTCGACGTCGAGATGCTCCAGATGATCGTCGAGTTCCTCGAGCCGATCGCCGTGGGCGAGGCCGAACTCGGGTTCGAGGCGATCCGCCGCATTCCCACCGGCGGGCATTTTTTCGGCGATCCTCACACGATGGAACGCTATCAGCATGCCTTCTACCGGCCGCTGGTCTCCGATTGGCAGGGCCATGAGAATTGGCGGCTCGCGGGCGGCCTGGACGCCGCGCAGCGGGCGACCCAGGTCTGGAAGAGGGCGCTGGCCGAATACGAGCAGCCGCCGCTCGACGAGTCGATCCGCGAGGAACTCGACGCGTACGTGGCGCGTCGCCGCGCCGAAATAGGAGCCGGGGAACCGTGAGTCCGCCGCGGCGCCGTCACCTGCGCAGGCGCCACAGGGCATCGCTCAGATAGACCGCGACACCCGCCCAGACCAGGCCGAAGCCGAGGGCCCGGTTCAACCCGAAGGGCTCGTGAAAGAGCCAGATGCCGAGCGCGAGGACGACGGTCGGCATCAGGTATTGCAGTATCCCCAGCAGGGACAGCGGAATGCGCCGCGCGGCGGAGGCGAACAGCAGCAGCGGGATCGCGGTCACCGGGCCCGCCGCCATCAACATCAACCGCAGCCTCCAGCCGCCGTGCGTGAACGCGTCCGCGCCGTATGAGCCTTCCCACAGCAGGAAACTGAGCGCGATCGGCAGCAACACCGCGGTTTCCAGCGCCAATCCTTCGAGCGAGCCGAGCGGCGCCGTTTTGCGCAACAGTCCATAGAGCGAGAAGCTCAGCGCGAGGGTCAGGGAGATCCAGGGCAGTCGGTCGATCGCGATGGTCATCCAGGCGACGCCCACGGCGGCGATGGCGACCGCGGCCCACTGCGCCGGGCGCAGCCGCTCGGACAGAACTAGCGCGCCGACGACCACGCTCATCAGGGGATTGATGTAATAGCCGAGGCTTGCATCGACGACGTGGCCGTCGTTGATGGCCCAGATGTAAATCCCCCAGTTGCAGGACAACAACAAGGCGCTGATCGCGAACCGGCCGAGGATCGCCGGCCGCTCGCGCAATGCGCCGAGCCAGCGCCAGTGCCGCTTCGCGACGAGGATCAGCACCAGCAGCAACAGCGACCACAGCATGCGGTGCGCCAGGATCTGCAGCGGCGGCACATCCGCGAGGGCCCTGAAGTAAAGCGGGAAAAACCCCCAGCACAAATAGGCGCCGACGGCGTAGAGCACGCCCGGATTCATGGTCTGATTTTCAACGCGGCGCACCCGGTGGCGAAGGGCGCGCAGTATAGCGGATCCGCCGCCGGCGTCAGCGGCCGCGCGGCAGCTGGAACTCGCTCGGCCGAAGCATCGGCGGCACGACGCCCGCGCGCACGACGAAATCGCCGAATCCCTCGCCGGCCTGCCGGTCGGTCGCGTAGCGGCGCAGCAGCGGTTCGAGCGCCTCGAGGATTTCCCGCTCGCCGATGTTTTCGCGGTAGAGCGTGCTCAGCCGATCGCCGGCCGCACTCGCGCCGATGTACAGATTGTATTGACCGGGTGTCTTGCCGAACTGGCCGGGTGCCTTGCCGACCAGCGCGATCTCGGCGAGGTAGGGACGGGAGCAGCCGTTCGGGCAGCCGCTCATGCGCACGCTGATGCGATCCTGGTCGATGCCCGCTTCGAACAGGATCGCATCGATCCGGTCGATCAGCGAGGGGAGATAGCGCTCGCTCTCGGCCATCGCGAGCGCGCAGGTGGGCAGCGCCACGCACGCCAGGGAATTGCGCCGCAGTCCGGTCAGGCGCGTCCCGTCGCCGAGTCCGTGTTCGCGCAACAGTGCGTCGATCGCGGGACGCGCGTCCGCCGCGACACCCGCGACGATGACGTTTTGATTGGTGGTCAGCGCGAAG
>JAJXYR010000138.1 GCA_021780475.1 Pseudomonadota bacterium | reverse complement strand
GATCTTGGAGTATCCATTGACCGGAAAGCAGACGAGGGAGAACGCCATACGCGGCAGCGTATCGACGGCGATCCGGATCGGCGCCGCGATTCGCGAGGCACGGCGCATCGCAGCGGATCCCTTTGCGGCGCTTTTCGAGGCCATGCGGTGCTCGGCGCTCTATGGTCACGCGGGGACGCTCTTCGACGGCAAGATCGTTGACGTCGAGCGCGAGACCCGCGCCGGGTTCTCCGTGGGCCGCGTCGTCGTCGAGAGCTTCGGGGGCGGCGAGAGCATGGAGATTCTCTTCCAGAACGAGAATCTCATGGCCCGCAGGGGCTGTAAGGTCTGCGCCATGGTGCCGGATATCATAACCCTCATGGATCGGGAGACTGCCGATAGCATCACCACCGAGCGACTCAAGTACGGGCAGCGCGTGAAGGTTATCGGCGCGGCCGCGCCGAGGTTGCTGCGAGAGCCGCGGGCGCTTGCCGTCGTCGGTCCGGCGGCATTTGGATTCGATGAGCGCTATCGCCCGATCGAAGCGCTGAACGATTGGGGGGTGCGTTGATGGCGGATCCGGCGGCTGAGCAATACGCCAATGCGCCGGTACCTGAGCACGCTACCGTGCCGTGGTGGCGGGTTGCGCTGATCATCACGAGCTTCTCGATCGCGCTGCCTGCCTTCCTCTATGGCGCCCAGGCCGGACTCGCCCTCGGCCTCAAGAAGGCCGTTCTCTCCGCCTTCATCGGCGGCCTCGTACTCTGTGCCGGTGGGTGCCTCACCGCCGTAATCAGCGTACGCACCCGGCTCACGACTTATCTCCTGGTACAGAAATCATTTGGTCGCTCCGGCGCACTGTCGGTGAACGTGGTCATGGCGGTCGTCCAGCTCGGCTGGTTCGGCGTCAACGTGTCATTCTTTGCCGAGGCGATGCAGGCGCTGGTCAATCAGCTATACGGCGCACACGTTCCGTTCGCCACTTTCCTGATCGTCGGCAGCGTCCTTATGACGGTCTCGACGATATATGGATTTCGCATGCTCGAGCGGCTTGCGTTGGTGACGGTGCCGCTCTTCGGCGTAGCCCTGACGGCGGTGTGCTACGCCGCCGTGCATCGGCACGGGTTCGTGCTTGTGCCCCGAATTGTGCCTCCCGTCAGCATGACCTTCGGCATCGCTCTTTCCGCACAAATCGGCGGGAACATGGTCGCGATTACCACTATGCCGGACCTCACGCGATTCATCCGCGGCTCCCGTGGAGCTGTCTCGGCCATGACACTGTCCTATCCTATTGCCGCGCCAATCATGATGCTTTTGTCGGCGGCCACGGCGCTCGCGACTGGGCAGACCGACATCATGTCGCTGATCGTCGGCTTCGGATTCGGCGCGCCGGCGCTCCTCCTTCTTGTCCTTTCGAGCTGGACACTGAATGCGCTGAATCTCTACTCGGCGAGCCTGTCGCTGTCCGCGACGTTTCCGCGGATCTCCCCCGCGGTGTTTACCATCTGCGGAGGGATCGTCGGCGCTGCATTTGGCCTCGCCGGCATAATCAACGAATTCGTGCCCTTCCTGCTAGCGCTCGGGGTGGTAATTCCCCCCATCGCGGCCATCTACGTCATCGACGCACTGGGCATCTTGGGTAACTCGCAAACTGCACCGGGCTCGGGCGCACCGCCCCTAGTCAACTGGGCGGCCATCGCGACTTGGCTCGGCTCGATTGCGATCGTGGTGCCGCTCGACCTGTATAGGCATTCGTTCACCAGCGTCTCCACGCTTGATGCCACGCTCGTGGCAACGGTCGCATATCTGACGGTGAAGTGGTTTCAGAGCCGAGTTTTCGGGCGGATGACCCAGGGAAATTGAATGCACAAACGATTGGCGATGTTGGGTCTGCTCGCGCTGCTCGCGCCGTTCGTGGCTCCGAAGGCGGCAGAACGGCGTGCGGGGCCTGTCTCACCGCTGGCGAAGCTGCACGAGAGCTGGTTCCTTCAACACGTCCACGGCAAGCGGGTGGTTGTGGATGGGCACACGCTCGACTTGAGGGTGCAATATCTACTGAGCCGCTACAGAAAAGCGGACAAGGAAAAATCGGGGGCGCCCACAGTCGCGACCGCACAGGGCCGCGCCAAGATCCGCCAGATGGCGGCCCGGGAGTGGTTGATTGATACCGAGATTCCTCCTGCCGTGGCCTCGGTTAAAGATTACGAAGTGCCGGGAAGGGGCGGGGCGATTCACGTTCGCGTCTATCACCCGCGCGTGTCCGGGACGCTCCCGATCATCGTCTACTTCCACGGCGGCGGCTGGTTCTTCGGCAATGTTGCCGCAACCGATCGCTCAAACCAACTACTGGCCGCCGACGCCAAAGTAATCGTCGTCGCGGTTGACTACCGACTGGCGCCAGAATTCCCGTATCCGGCCGCTTGGAACGACGCGCAGGATGCCTACGCTTGGGCGGCTAAGGAGGCAACCCGCCTAGGAGGAAGTCCAGCGGACATCTGCGTGGGCGGCGATAGCGCCGGCGCCGATCTTTCCATCGCAGTCACCCGCCGGCAGCAGACGGCTGGGGAGTTGGTGCCCGTCTGTCAGCTCCTCTACTACCCGGCCCCGGACGACCGTCCGGTGGACGTCATGCGGAAAACCTATCGTTCGGCGCGCCTCTTCGGTAAAGGTTTCGGTCTCGACCGCTCCTTCATGGACTACGTTTTGCCAGCCGTCTTCCAACATCGAGATCCCAAGGATCCCGAGATCTCCCCGATCTTCGCCAAGAGCGTCGCAGGCATGCCGCCCACTTTCTTTGCGATCGCTTTCTTCGATCCACTGCGCGACTCGCAACGAGATTACGCGGCGCGTATGGTGCGCGCCGGCGACGAGGTGACCTTCTGGGAATTTCCCACCCTCGCGCACGGCTTCTTGCAGATGACGGCGGTCAGTCCTGCGGCGCAATTAGCTGCGACACAAACGGCGTATGCATTCGGCGCATTTGCGCGCTATGCGGCCAAACTGGACGCCCAAATGAGAAATCCGCAGCGCTGAGGTACCGCGTGCTCATTGGTGAAATCGCGGCGTTTGATGTCGGGATCGCGGTGCATATATTCGAGAACCTGCGGACTGCATTGGCGCCGTCAAAAATATTGGTATCCGTCCTTGACGTCATCCTACGCGCCCAGCATGCGTGCGCGCTCCACGCCGATGCGGCTCGCACTACCTCGGCGCATTACCCGAATGGTTCTTCCATTACCCATGATGCGTGTAGCGACGACCCGTGCAGGTGCCATAATTATCCTATGTTTTCCGTGTTTCCTGCTTCTGTCGTGCCGAAATAATCATGCTCCACAACCGCGATCGGGGGAGAGCTTCAATGACCAGAATCGTCGGCCGTAAATACCAGATGAGCCTGTTGGTCGGCTCAGTGTTGGTTGCTGCCATTTTCACGCCGCCCGTCATCGCGCAGTCCACCGATGACAACCTTCCGGCGAGCCTCTCCGAAGTCGTCATCACCGCTACTCGCGCGGAGTCGGCGACGAAGACCGACACACCAATTGTCGAGATTCCGCAGACAATTAGCGTAGTAACTGCGCAGCAGATCGCCGTGCAGGGCGCGCCAAATCTGCAAGACGCGCTGCATTACACTGCGGGGTTTGATGAACTCGGGAACGACTCGCGGGGAGACTTCTTCCAAGTCCGCAGCTTCCAGCCCGAAATCTACGTGGACGGTCTAAAGCGCAATTTCGGATTTGTCTATCTGCCGCGCATCGAGACTTACACCATGAGCCGGTTCGAGACGCTGGTCGGTCCGTCCGCGGTGTTGTATGGCGCCGGTAGCGCGGGGGGGCTGGTGAACATGGAGAGCAAGCGGCCGCAGTTCGACTTCGGCGGCGAGGTGGCCGCCCAGTACGGCACGTGGGACCGCAAGGAGGTCGACGTCGACGTGACTGGCCCCATCAGCCAGACGGTCGCGGCGCGCCTCGTCGGCGTTTACCTCAATTCGGACATGCAGCTCAACTACATTCCGAACGACCGGCGCCTTCTCGAGCCTTCCGTGACCTGGAAGCCGACGAGCCGACTCACTGCGACTCTTATCGGGCTCTATCAACAGGACTACACT
>JAJXYR010000207.1 GCA_021780475.1 Pseudomonadota bacterium | reverse complement strand
GGGCTCGGTCATGAAGATCGCCACGTTCTCGTACGCCTTGAAGGACGGCGTCGTCACGCCCCAGACGGTCCTCAGCGTGCCGTACTCGCTGACGATCGGCGGCTACCCGTTCTACGACGCCGAGGTCCACCCCACCCAGCCGATGGCGGCCTGCGAGATCATCGCCCAGTCGTCCAACATCGGCACGATCGAGATCGCCCACCAGCTCGGCATGAGCCGCCTCCACGCCGCCCTGCACGACCTCGGCTTCGGCCGCTACACCGGTCTCGGCTGGCCCGGCGAGTCGCCCGGCCTCGTCGGCTCCGCCTCCAGCTGGACCGGATCGTCGCAGGGCTCGGTGCCGATCGGCCTCGGCGAGGCCGTGACGCCACTGCAGATCGTCGACGCCTACGCCGCCATCGCCAACGGGGGTGTCGCCGAGACGCCCCATCTCGTCGCCGGCACGGTCAGCCCGGTGCCGAGCACGAGCGGCATGCGTCGCCCGCCGAGGTCCGACATGCGGCCGGCGGGCCACAGCAGGACGGCGAGTAGCGCGTAGAGGCTGACCGCACCGGGCGCGCCGCCCGCTGGGGCGCTCGATCTCGTCGTGCTCGGTGCCGGACCGGGTGGTTACACCGCGGCGTTCCGCGCCGCCGATCTCGGCATGTCGGTGACCTTGGTCGAACGCTGGCCGACGCTCGGCGGCGTGTGCCTCAACGTCGGCTGCATTCCGTCCAAGGCGCTGCTGCACGCGGCCAAGGTGCTCGAGGAGGCCGAATCCATGGCCGACTGCGGCATCGTCTTCGCTCCGCCCCAGATCGACCTCGATCGTTTGCGCGCCTGGAAGAACCGGGTCGTCGGCAAATTGACCGGCGGCCTGCAGTCGCTCGCGAAGCAGCGCAAGGTGACCGTCGTCCACGGGGATGCGAGGCTCGTCGGTGCGCACGCGATGGAAGTCGCGACCGCCGACGGCGTGCGCCGCTTGGAATTCAAACAATGCATCATCGCCGCGGGTTCCGAGTCCGTGCGCCTGCCCGGTTTCCCCGACGATCCCCGCGTGATCGATTCGACCGGCGCCCTCGAGTTGCCGGCCGGCTGCAAGCGCCTGTTGGTGGTCGGCGGCGGCATCATCGGTCTTGAAATGGCCTGTGTGTACGATGCGCTCGGCGCGCAGGTCAGCGTCGTCGAACTGTCCCCGGGATTGATGCCGGGCGCCGACCCCGACCTCGTCCGACCGCTGCAAAAGAGAATCGAGAAGCGCTATCAGCGCGTGCTGCTCGGCACCAAGGTCGCGCGGCTCGAAGCCTTGCCCGGTTCTTTGCGGGCGACATTCGAAGGACCCGGCGCGCCGGAGCCGCAGGAATTCGACCGGGTGCTGGTGGCCGTGGGTCGCAAGCCGAACGGCAATGCGATCGGCGCGGCGGCGGCCGGCGTCGCCGTGGATGCGCGCGGCATCATCCCGGTCGACAAGCAGATGCGCACCAACGTGCCGCATATCTTCGCGATCGGCGACATCGCGGGCGCGCCGATGCTCGCGCACAAGGCGACTCACGAAGCCAAGGTGGCCGCGGAGGTCGCCGCCGGTCACAAGGCCGCGTTCGACGCGCGCTGCATCCCGTCGGTCGCGTACACCGATCCTGAAATCGCGTGGGTCGGGGTCACGGAGACCGAGGCCAAGGCGCGCGGCCTCGCCTACGGCAAGGCGGTGTTTCCGTGGGCGGCGAGCGGCCGTTCACTCGCGATCAACCGCGACGAGGGCTTCACCAAGCTCCTGTTCGACAAGGAGACGCGGCGCGTCATCGGCGGCGGGATCGTCGGCACCAACGCGGGCGAACTGATCGCCGAGGTCGGGCTCGCGATCGAATTGGGCGCGGACGCGGCCGACATCGGCCTGACAGTCCACGCGCATCCGACGCTGTCCGAGACGGTCGCGATGTCGGCCGAGGCGTTCGAGGGCACGCTCACGGATATGTACCTGCCGAAGCGCTGAGCGCCGTTCAGACCCCGCGGCGCGCGAGCGCGCGGCGGGCGAGATCGAGATAATGGCGCTCGTCGGGCGCGGTTCCGTGCCGCTGCGCCTC
Source organism: Pseudomonadota bacterium (assembly GCA_021780475.1). GTDB lineage: Bacteria > Pseudomonadota > Gammaproteobacteria > Steroidobacterales > Steroidobacteraceae > Bog-1198. The sequence goes on along the minus strand of JAJXYR010000207.1, from coordinate 14,451 downwards.
CCACAGGGCCTGACCGAGGGCCTGCATCAGCGCATGTTCCGCCTCGTGCCCATCGGCCGCCCGCGCGAGCGCGAGCCGGTGGACCTCGCGCACGCCCGGCGGACGATCGACGCTGAGCTGCTCGCGTATCGCGATGTGCAGGCCCATGTGCAAAAACGGATTTTCCCGATCGGCCGCGGCGCCGGCCGCGTACGAGAGCGCCGCGTCGGCATCGCCGATCACGGCCTGATATTCCGGATGGATCGCGATGACATCTACGATCATCGATTCGAGCGGCGTCAATGGCGCGCCCGCGCGGTGTTTCGACCAGGCGTCGGTATAGGTCTTGCGCAGTTGTTCGCGCGAATAGCCGGAAAAGATGCTCATGGGTCCCCGGCGGGCGTTTTATCGCGGAATTCGCACAGGTCGCGGATGATGCAGTTCGGGCATTCCGGTTTGCGCGCCTTGCACACGTAGCGGCCGTGGAGGATCAACCAATGATGGGCGTTGAGCCGGTACTCGGCCGGCACCAGCTTCGTCAGTTTGTCCTCGACCGCGCGCGGCGTGGGGCCGACGGCGAGCCCGGTTCGGTTGGCGACGCGGAATATGTGGGTGTCGACCGCGATCACCGGCTCGCCGAACGCCGTGTTCAGCACCACGTTCGCGGTCTTGCGCCCGACTCCCGGCAGACGCTCGAGCGCCGCGCGATCGTGGGGAACGGCGCCGCGATGCCGCTCAATCAAGATCCGGCAGGTCTCCAGGATGTTGCGCGCCTTGGTGTTGTACAGGCCGATGGCGCTGATGTAGCGCGACAGCCCGTCGAGGCCGAGCGCCAGCATCGCCGCGGGAGTCGGCGCATCCGCGAACAGGCGCGCCGTCGCCTTGTTGACGCTCTTGTCGGTCGCCTGCGCGGACAGGATCACCGCCACCAACAGTTGGAACGGAGTCCGGTAGACGAGCTCCGTGCGCGGCGCCGGGTTCGCGGCGCGAAACCTCTCGAAGATCGCACGGCGCCGTTCCCCGTTCATCGCGGCACCAGGGCCTTCTTCGCGGCGATCGCGCGCCGCCGCTCCTCGTCGCGGCGTCGCAGCCGCGCCGTGTGCGCGGCGAACCGGCTCCGGTTCAGCGGCGGATCATTGACCGCACCGGTCGGCGCGGGCCGCATCTCGATGCAGTCGACCGGGCAGGGCGGCAGGCACAATTCGCAGCCGGTGCAGCGGTCGGCGAGCACCGTGTGTCGATATTTCGCGGCGCCGACGATCGCGTCGACCGGGCAGGGCTCGAGGCACCGGGCGCAGCCGATGCAGCGCTCCTCGTCGATGACCGCGACCCGTGCCGGGCCGGGCGCGCCGCATTCCGGGTTCAGCGGCACGCGATCGCGGTCCAACAGGCGCGCGAGCGCCGCGATCGTCTCGTCGCCGCCGGGCGGGCAGCGGTCGATTCCGGCCTCGCCGGCGGCGATCGCCGCCGCGTACGGCGCGCAGCCGGCGTAGCCGCAACGCCGGCATTGCGTCTGCGGCAGCAGCGCCTCGACGGCGTCGGCCAGGCGCGGCGCGGGCTCGGCGCTCATCTCATTTGAGGCGCATGCCGGGAGTCGCTCCCGCGTCGGGCGACAACAGGAACACTTCCTTGCCGCCGGGTCCCGCCGCGAGCACCATGCCTTCGGAAACGCCGAAGCGCATTTTGCGCGGCGCGAGATTGGCGACGACGACGGTCAGGCGGCCCTCGAGGCCGGCCGGATCGTAGGCCGCGCGGATTCCGGCGAAGATCTGCCGCTGGCCGAGTTCGCCGAGATCGACGCGCAGCTTCAACAATTTGTCGGCACCCTCGACCAGTTCGGCGGCGACGATGCGCGCCACGCGCAGGTCTACCCGCGCGAATTCCTCGATCGACAACGCGGTGCCGGCCGCGGCGACCGCGGGGGGCGCGGCCAAAGGCGGCGCGGCCAAAGGCGGCGCGGATGCCGGTTGCGTCGGGGCCGGCTGCGTGGGCGTCCCATCCGGTTCGATCAGGCGCGCGACCTCCTTGGGGTCCAGGCGCAAGGCCAGCGGCTCGTAGCGCAGGATTTGCGCGCCGAGCAACGCGGTGGCGGACGACGCCCAGGTCCAGGTCGACTCCTGCAGGAACCGACGCGCCTTCGCCGCCATCTCCGGCAGCACCGGCTCGAGATAGATCATCAGGCTGCGGAACAGATTCAGGCCCTGCGTGCATACCGCCCGGACCTCGGGCAGGCCGTCATCGCGCTTGGCGATCAGCCACGGCTTGCGCTGATCGATGTACTGGTTCGCGCGATCGGCGAGCGCCATGATTTCGCGCATCGCCGCGGCGTAGTCGCGGCCTTCGTAGGCCGCCGCGATCGCGTCGCCGGCGGCGGCGAACTCGGCGAAGAGCGCCGGTTCCGGCAGGGCGTCGGCGAGCCGGCCCTGCGCGCTCTTCTCGATGAAGCCGGCGCAGCGGCTGGCGATGTTGACCAGCTTGCCGACGATGTCGGAATTCAAGCGCGCCGCGAATTCCTCCAGATTCATGTCCAGGTCGTCGATTCCGGGCCCGAGCTTGGCGGCGAAGTAATACCGCAGGTATTCCGGCGGGAAGCTTTGCAGGTAGCGACGCGCGGTGATGAAGGTGCCGCGGGACTTGGACATCTTCTGGCCGTTGATCGTCACGAATCCGTGCGCGTGCACGCCGGTCGGACGGCGCATTCCGGCCCCCTCGAGCACGGCCGGCCAGAACAGCGCATGAAAATACAGGATGTCCTTGCCGATGAAGTGGTGCAGTTCCGCGGCGGAGCCGGGCGCGAAGAAATCGTCGAAGCGGATCCCCGAACGGGCGCAGAATTCGGTGAAGCTGCCGAGGTAGCCGATCGGCGCGTCGAACCAGACGTAAAAATATTTTCCGGGCGCGTCCGGAATCTCGAAGCCGAAGTACGGCGCGTCGCGCGAGATGTCCCAGTCCTGCAGGCCCTGCGAAAACCATTCCTCGAGCTTGTGCGCGACGCTCTGCTGTACCGCGCCGCTGTGCACCCAGGTTTTCAGCCGTTCCTCGAAGGCGCTGAGACGGAAGAAATAATGCTCCGATTCGCGCTCGACCGGGGTGGTGCCGCTGACCACCGAGACCGGGTTCTTCAGATCGGCCGGCGTGTACGTGGCGCCGCACACCTCGCAGCTGTCGCCATATTGATCCGCGGCGCCGCAATTGGGGCAGGTTCCCTTCACGTAGCGGTCGGGCAGGAACATGTTCGCGCTGGCGTCGTAGGCCTGGCGGATCACGCGCCGCTCGATGTGTCCGGCCTCGCGCAACGCGAGATACATCCGCCGGCACACGGCCTCGTTCGCCGCCGCATGCGTCGAGCCGAAGTTGTCCAGGCCGATCAACATGTCGGCGAGGTCGCGGGTATGGTCGGCGTGCACCGCTTCGATCAACGTCGAGGGCTCGACCCCCTCGGCCTGGGCCTTCAGCATGATCGGCGTGCCGTGCGTGTCGTCCGCGCAGACGTACAGACATTCGTGTCCGCGCAGCTTCTGGAATCGCACCCAGACGTCGGTTTGCACCGCCTCGAGCAGATAGCCGAGATGAATCGGTCCGTTGGCGTAGGGCAGGGCGCTCGTGACGAGAATGCGGCGTTTTGCGGTCATAGCCCGCAATTATGCCACGGCGCCGCCCGCGCCGGGGACGTGGAGCCCGGCGCGTCGGCGTCCCTCAGGAGGCTTCGCGGTAGGCTTCGAATCTCGACTTGTTGATCGCCTTCTTGAAGGCGTCGCGGCCGGTGATCGCCCGCTGATCGAGGAGCTGCTGGATCGCGGTGTCCATCGTCCGCATGCCGAAGGAGGCGCCGCTTTGCATCGCGTTCTCCAGCTGGTCCATCTTGCCCTGACGGATCAGGTTCGCGACCGCCGGAGTGTTCACCAGAATTTCGAGCGCCGCGACCCGTCCCTGCTTGTCGGCGCGGGGAATGAGCTGCTGCGAGACGACGCCGCGCAGGCTCGTCGAGAGCATCGTGCGCACATGAGACTGCTTGTCCGAGGGGAATACGTTGACCATGCGGTCGACCGTCGCCGCCGCGCCGTTGGTGTGCAGGGTGCCCATCACCAGGATGCCCATCTCGGCGGCGGTCACCGCGATGCTCATGGTCTCCAGGTCGCGCAATTCGCCTACCAGAATCACGTCCGGGTCCTCGCGCAGCGCGGAATGCAGCGCCGCCGCGAAGGATGGGGCATGAACGCCGATTTCGCGCTGGCTGATGAGGCAATTCTTGCGCATGTGCACGAACTCGATCGGATCCTCGATCGTGAGGATGTGCCCCTTGGTGCGCGCATTGAGATCGTCGATCATCGCCGCGAGCGTCGTCGATTTTCCGGAGCCGGTCTTGCCGGTCACGAGGATGAGGCCGTTGTTCGCATTGCCGAGGGCGCGCACGGCGGGCGGAAGGTCGAGCTCGTCCATCGTGCGGGCGGTCGAGGGTATCGCGCGGAACACCGCGCCCATGCCGTTCAGCTGGCGCATCACGTTGACGCGGAAGCGCGCGACGCCGGCGATGCTGTGCGCGAAATCGGTCCCATCCTTGGCCTCGAAGCGCTGGGCGGCGATTTTCGGCATGATTTCGTACAACAGCCGCTTCACCTTTTCCGCGTCCAGCGGCTCCGGTTCGAGGGCCTGCAAATCGCCGTAGAGCCGTATGCGCGGCGGGTCGCCGGCGATGAAGTGCAGATCGGAGCCCTTCTTCTCCAGCAGCCGGGTCAGGTAGTTGTCGATTGCGGCCATGACCCGGTCCGTCAGCCGCCGGCGGCGGTTTCGGATTTCGGCACGCCCGCCATGTCGCTGGTGAAGCGCTGGAACTGGCGCTTGTCGAGTGCATATGCGTACGCGTCGTCGGGATCGACTTCCTTCGCGTTGATCGCCGCCATCAACGCCTGGTCCATCAGCTGCATGCCGTACTCCTTGCCCATCTGCAGCTGGCTGGGAATCTGGTGGGACTGGTCCGTCATGATCAGCTTCGCTATGGCCTTGGTGACCACCATGACCTCGCAGACCGCGCGTCGCGCGCGCTGGTCCGGGCTCTTGACCAGCACCTGCGTGATCACCGCGAGCAGGCTCTGCGACAGGAAGCTCTTGGTCTGTTCCCGCTCCTCCGTGGGCAGCGCGTCGATGACGCGGTCGATCGTCTTGGTCGCGCTGGTCGTGTGCAGGGTGCCGAGCACGAGATGGCCGGTTTCGGCGGCGGTCATCGCCATCGAGATCGTCTCGGCATCGCGCAGCTCGCCGACGAGAATGACGTCCGGGTCCTCGCGCATCGCCGCGCGCACGCCTTCGGCGAAGGACGGCAGGTGGGTGCCGAGCTCCCGCTGGATCACCTGGCTCGCCTTGCTGCGGTGTACGAATTCGATCGGATCCTCGAGGCTGATGATGTTCAGCGCGCGCGTCGTGTTCAAATGGTCGATCATCGCCGCGAGGGTGGTGGTCTTGCCGGTGCCGGTCGATCCGGTCACCAGGATCATGCCCTGATGGTAGTCGCAGAGCTTGCGCACGATCGGCGGCAGCCCGAGCTGATCGATGCTCGGCATCCGCACCGGAATCGAGCGGAACGCCGCGCCGATGCCGGTTTCCTTGCGGAACACGTTGACGCGGAACCGTCCTCCGTCGGAGGAGACGTACGAGAAGTCCAGGTCGTTCCCGCCCTGCAGCTGCGCGAGCTGGGTCGGGGTCAGCACCTCGGTGATATAGCCCTCGAGCTCCCCCTCGCCGAGATTGCGGAACTTGATCGGCATCAGGTCGCCGTGCATGCGCAGCATCGGCGGCACGCCCACAGCGAGGTGCAGATCGGAGCAGCCCTGCGCCAATCCGAGTTTCAGGAAGGAGTCGATTCTGGCCATCAGGGCCGTAGGCTACCCGTAACCGCCGGGAATTTCGAGGGCCGCCCGCCCGCAGGCCCGATAACCGTGACCTGCGTCAAGCGCCGGGACGCGGGCTAAAGGTACCGCTCCAGCTCGACGCGCAGCTCGTCCATGGTCTGCACGCGCTTGTTCTTGTCGAGGGCCATGCATTTGACCACCAGGTCGTTGATCTCGCGCGGCAGCGCCTTGTTGATCTCGATCGGCGGGCGCGCCTTGCCCTGGACGTGCTGGTACATCACCGACATATGGTCGCCGCGGCTGTACGGCGGGATGCCCGCGAACATCTCATAGAGGATGACGCCGAGGCTGTAGATGTCCGCCCGGGCGTCGACCTTCTTGCCGAGGATCTGTTCCGGGGCCATGTACTTCGGCGAGCCGATCACGTAGCCGGTCTTGGTCAGCTGCGTGTCGCTCTGGCTCTGGGCCGCGGCGACGCCGAAGTCGACGATTTTCAGCAGGCTCTCGTCGTCGATCAGCACGTTGGCGGGTTTCAAGTCCCGGTGCACGATGCCCGCCTGGTGCGCGACCGCCATGCCGGTCGCGATGTCCACGCCGAACTTGGCCGCGCGAGCGAGCGGCAGCGGCTTTTCGTTGACGATCTCGGCGCCGAGCGTGTGCGACGGGAAATACTCCATCGAGATCGCGTAATTGCCGCGAATGTAGAGGAAATCGTAGATGCGGATGACGTTCTTGTGCGTGATCTTGCGGCTGTAGCGCAGTTCGTGCACGAAGCGCTTCATCATCTCCTCGTCCGTGGAGACGTTCGGATTCAGGAACTTGAGGATCAGGCGTTCCTCGACGATCGTGTCCTCCATCAGCAGCACGGTGCCGAAGGCGCCCTTGCCGATCTTCTCGATGTATTTGTAGCGCCCCTCGAGGATGTCCCCCGGCGTGAGGGTCGCGATGTCCAGGCGCGACGCCTGCTGGTCCTGTTGCTTGACGATGTTCGAGATTTCCTGGTTCTCGATCAGCAGGGTTCTCGATTGTTCCTGCATCTTCGCCGCCCGCTCGTTGGCCGCGAGCTGCTGCGTCGAGAAGCGATTTTCGAGTTCCTGCAGCGCGCGCTCGGCGGCGTGCATGATCGAGGCCTCGCCCGAGGCGTTCGCGGCCGAGTGCAGCCGCATGCGGATCGTGTTCGCGCGCCGTTCGTCGGCGAGCTTGGCGAGCGCGGCGATCGCCTCGACCCGGATCTGCGGTTCCGGCCGCTGCAGCAGCGGCAGCAGCTGTTCGATGTTCTTCTGGTCGCCGAGCTTGCCGAGCGCCCGCACCACGGTCGGCAGGCTTTTCGCCTCGCCGGCGCCGAGCATCTCGACGAGCCGCGGCACGGCCTTGGTGCTGCCGATTTCCGCGAGCGCGTCGACCGCCCGCTCGCTGACCCACCAGTCGCGATCCTTGGTCGCCTCGAGCAGCTGCGCTATCGCGCGTTCGTCCTTCGTCTGATTCAGGATCTCGATCGCGGCGCGGCGGATGTCCTGGTTGTCATCCTTGATGAGTTCGAGCACCGCCTCGACGACGCGCGGCCCGCCGATCTTGCCGAGCGCGTCGGCGGCGCGAGTGCGCACCCACCAGTCGCTGTCGGCGATCACCTCCAGCAGGTATTTGACCGACTTCGACGTGCCGACCTCGTTCAACACCTCGACCGCCGCGCGGCGCGCGTACTCGTTCTCGTCCTTCAGCACGTCGATCAGGAACTTGACGGTATCGGGGTGGTTGGCGCGCACGACCAGTTCGACGGCCTTGTTCTGGACCTCGATCTCGGGGTCGCGCAGCATCCCGCAGATCACGGCCATGTCGAACGGCCCGTCCATCCGGGCAAGAGCGGTCAGCGCCGCGGAACGGATGAACTTGCTCGGGTCCTTGAGCTGTTTTTGCAGCGCATCCTGGACCTTCGGCAGATTGAAATTGGCGAGCACGTTGATGATGTGCAGCCGCACGACCGGGTCCTTCCCCTCGATGCGAGCCAGCAGTTCGTCCGCGGTCGACACGTCGGCGATCTCGCCGATGATCCGGAATATGCCCGAGCGCTCGCTCGGTTCGAGCGTATACGCCGCGTTCAGCAGTTCGCGCACCGTGAACCGGGTTTTCTGGTTGGAGATCACGTCCAAGATGGACTGTTTCGGCATGTTCGGTTTGGCGAGCGCGTCCAGCAGCGCCGACGGCGGATAGTTGCGGCTCGACGAGAGCGCCCAGGCGATGCCGGCGACCGCGCGATTGTTCGCCTCGGCCATCGCCTTGAGCACCGCGGGAAGCGTCTTGGCGTCGATGACCTGCGCCAGGGCGTCCACGTACGCCATCATCTCGTGCTTGTCGGCGTTGGTCAGCGCATCGACCAGCGGGTCGATCGCGTCCGCGCCCAACGCGACGAGTTTGGCGAGGGCCTTTTGGGCGGCGGGACCGGACGGGTTCCCGCTGGACCGAACGTCGGCGATCAGTCGGTCGGCGCGATAATTAGCGAACAGGGCCATGCGGTGAATCAGCGTTGTCTTGGTGAAATATTATGCCATAGGCAGACGCGCGGAACCGCGCGCTGCGCTAGAATCAGGGCCACCTATGAATCCAGATTCCGCCGCGCAAGACGCCGCCCGCAAACTGACCGGAACCTTCATCGATCCCTACCTGGGGTGCACGCTGGAGGAGGCCAAGGCCGTTTCGGCCGTTTCCTACGAGCGCGGAGAGCTGCGCGTGGAACTGAAATTTGGGTTTCCCTGCGGTGACTACGAGCATGAACTGTTGCCGTCCCTCCGTGGACATCTCGAGCCCGTTTTGCACGGGGCCGCGCTTAAACTCGACCTGCGCGCCGACATCATACCGCACGCCGTCCAGAGAACATTGAAACCGCTGGAGGGCGTCAAGAATATCGTCGCCGTGGCCTCCGGCAAGGGGGGCGTCGGGAAATCGACGACGGCCGCCAATCTGGCGCTCGCCTGGGCCCGGCAGGGCGCGAAAGTGGGCCTGCTGGACGCCGACATCTACGGTCCGAGTCAGCCGCTGATGATGGGATTGGCCGGGCGCAAGCCGACCAGCGTCGACGGCAAGCGCCTGACGCCGCTGTACGCGCATGGTGTGGCGGTGATGTCGATCGGATTCATGATCGACGCCGAGCAGCCGATGGTGTGGCGCGGCCCGATGGTGACCCAGGCGCTCACGCAGCTGCTCACCGATACGGATTGGGGCGGCCTGGATTACCTGGTCGTCGACATGCCGCCGGGCACCGGCGACATCCAGCTCACCTTGAGTCAGCGCGTGCCGGTCAGCGGCGCGATCATCGTCACGACTCCGCAGGACATCGCCCTGCTGGACGCGCGCAAGGGACTGAAGATGTTCGAGAAAGTCGAGGTCAGGGTGCTCGGCGTCGTGGAAAACATGAGCGTGCACGTTTGTTCGGCCTGCGGCCACGTCGAGCACCTGTTCGGCAGCGGCGGCGGGGCGCGGATGGCGGCGCAATATGGCGTCGCGCTGCTCGGCGAATTGCCGCTCGACCTGCGGATCCGCGAGGACGCCGACGGCGGCCATCCGACGGTGGTCGCGGATCCCGATGGCGCACAGGCGCGGGCGTACCTGCAGATGGCCCGGCGGGCGGCGGCGCGCCTATCCCTGTTGAACAAGGATTATTCGCGCGCATTCCCGAAGATCAGCATCGAAGCGACCTGATGAGCATCAAAAGCGATCGATGGATACGCCGGATGGCGGCCGAGCACGGCATGATCGAGCCGTTCTCGCCCGCCCAGGTGCGCATGGCGGACGACCGGAAAATCATCTCCTACGGGACCTCCAGCTACGGCTACGACGTCCGCTGCGCCGCAGAATTCAAGATATTCACGAACATCAACTCGACGATCGTCGATCCGAAGAGCTTCGACGAGAAGTCCTTCGTCGACTTCAAGGGCCCGGTGTGCATCATTCCTCCGAATTCCTTCGCGCTCGCCAGCACCGTCGAGTATTTCAAGATTCCCCGGAGCGTTTTGACCGTGTGTCTCGGAAAGTCCACTTACGCCCGCTGCGGGATCATCGTCAACGTCACGCCGCTGGAACCCGAGTGGGAGGGTCACGTGACGCTGGAGTTCTCCAACACGACTCCGCTGCCGGCGAAGATCTACGCGAACGAAGGCGTCGCGCAGATGCTCTTCCTGGAGTCCGACGAGGTGTGCGAGACCTCGTATCGCGATCGCGGCGGCAAATACCAGGGCCAGCGCGGCGTGACGCTGCCGAAGGCCTGATGGCGGGCGGAATCAGCGCGTCAGGCGCTGGATCCGCATCGTGAATTCGAGCCGGCCGCCGCGCGTGCGTTCCGCCAGCACCGGAATGTAGCCGAGCGACGGCGCGAACCACATGCGCAGCACCCGGTCGCCGTCCGGACGGCGGCTGGTGACGATCACCGTGTCGAGTTCGCCCAGCGCGGTTCTAATCCGCGACCTGCCTTCGATCGCGTAATCGAAGTCCTTGATTTGATCCTTGTCGAGGATCCAGAACCTCGGCGGCAGCTCGCCGCGCATCAGATCCTGCATCACCTGGATCTGAATCGACATGAGGTCCTGAGTGCCGGCCTTGAGCGCCAGATCGACGGGCTTGCCGGACACCTCGCCCTGGGCGCGGGCGGTATTCCAGTCGAAATCCAGCTTCATCCGCGACGAGCCGTCCTCGGCCTCGTATCGTTCCGGCAGCACCCGATCCGCGTCCAGGCGGAACCAGCTCTTCTGGACGACGTCGTGGCTGTAGATCAGATGGAAAATGCCGCGCGCGGTGATCCGCCAGGTGTAGACGTAGCGCCCCGGGGCACCGTCGGCGGCCAGCACGAGATCGCTGCTGCCGACGCTGATGCTCTTCCACTGGGCGACATAACGCGCCGAGAATGGCGCGATCGACGCGGCGGCGGGCGGCACCGCGCCGCGCGCCGTCGCCGCCAGCGTGGCGAGCGCGGCAGCCGCCGCGAAATGCCGGTAATTCAGCACGCGAATGCCTCGACGTCGGCGAGCCGCAGCGGCGCGCCGAGCGGGGCTCCGTCGAAACAAGGGCGGCCGCCGCGCCAGGCGAGGCGCCCTTCGCAGTACCAGCGCACCGCGAGCGGCAGGATCCGGTGCTCGAGCGCCAGGACGCGCTCGCCGAGCCGTTCCTCGCCTTCGCCGGCGCGCACCTCGAGCTGCGCTTGAATCACCGCCGGACCCGCGTCGAGTTCCGCCGTCACGAAGTGCACCGTGGCGCCATGAATGAGGTCCGCGGCGGCGAGCGCGCGCCGATGCGTGTGCAGTCCGGGGTATTTTGGCAGCAGCGAGGGGTGGACGTTCAGCAGCCGGCCCTCGAATGCCTCGACGAACGCGCCCGAGAGAATGCGCATGAACCCGGCCAGCACCACCAGGGTCGGGGAGTAGCCGGCGACCGCGGCGGCGAGCCGCCGGTCGTAGGCATCGCGCGCCTCGCCGGGCAGCGGCGCTACGATGCGCGCCTCGACGCCGGATTCCCGGGCCGCCGCGAGGCCGGCCGCGTCGGGCTTGTCGGCGATCACCGCGCGCACCGCATAGGCCGAGTCCGCGCGCTGGCCGGCCCGCAGCAGCGCCAGCATGTTCGAGCCGCGTCCCGAGATCAGCACGACGACCGAGCCCCGCGTCGCGGCCGTGATCACGTGATCACGACACCGCGGCCGCCGGCTTGAACCACGCCGATCGCCATGGCCGCCTCGCCGCAGGCGCGCAGCGCCATGAGCGCGCGCTCCGCGTCGGCCGGCGCCACCTGCACGGTCATGCCGATCCCGCAGTTGAACACCCGCAGCATTTCCGCGTCGTCGACGTTGCCGTGCCGTTGCAGCCAGTCGAACAGGGGGTCGCGCGGCCAGGCCGCGCGACGCAGCTCCACTTCCAGGCCGTCCGGGATCACGCGCGGCAGATTGTCGATCAATCCGCCGCCGGTGATGTGCGCGATGCCGTGCACCGGCACCTGGCGCAACAGCTGAAGAACCGGCTTGACGTAGATGCGCGTCGGCGCCATCAGCCGGTCGATGAGGGCAACGCCGTCGACGAGCTCGCCATAATCCGAACCCCTGCGTTCGACGATGCGGCGGATCAGCGAAAAGCCGTTCGAGTGCGCGCCCGAGGAGGCCAGGCCGATCACGACGTCGCCCGGCCGGGTCGCGGCGCCGTCGAGAATGGAGTCCTTCTCGACGATGCCGACGCAGAATCCCGCCAGGTCGTAGTCGCCGTCATGGTACATGCCCGGCATCTCGGCCGTTTCGCCGCCGACGAGCGCGCAGCCGGCTTGGACGCATCCTTCGGCGATGCCGGCGATCACCCGCTCGGCGGTGCCGACGTCGAGTTTGCCGCTGGCGTAATAGTCCAGGAAGAACAAGGGCTCCGCACCTTGCACGACCACGTCGTTCGCGCACATGGCGACGAGGTCGATGCCGACCGTGTCCGGACGTCCGCTGTCGATCGCGACGCGCAATTTGGTGCCCACGCCGTCCGTGCCCGAAACCAGCACCGGTTTGCGGTACCGGTCGAGCGGCACTTCGACGAGCGCGCCGAAGCCGCCCAGGCCGCCCTGGACTTCGCGGCGCAGGGTCCGGCGTACGTGCGGCTTGATCCGCTCGACGAGCGCGTCACCGGCGTCGATGTCGACGCCGGCGTCGCGATAGGTCACGGGCGCGCGGTCGGTCATGTGGCTTCCTTCGGGCGGCGGATGGGCCGACGCGGGGGGTCGGCGGGCTATGGTATTTTACACGAGCGTTCCCAACCTGCTGCGCATTAGACATCATGAATCCAAACCGCTCCCCCCGACTCTTTCGATCCACGCGGTCCCCGCTGCTGCTGGGGATGATCTTCTGCCTGGCGGTGGTCGCGGCCGGCCCACGCGCCGCGCAGGCCGACGTCTATCGGGTGATGGTGCCCGTCGCCGACCGGTCCGTCGCGGGCCGCGAAGCGGGCTTCGCGGCGGCGATGAAAACGGCGCTCGTGCGGGTGACGGGCCGGCGCACGGCCGGCGACGACCCGGCGTTCGCGGCCTTGGTGGCAGGTGCCGATCGGTTCGTCCAACAATACCGCTACGCGGCCGACGGACGGCTCAGTGTGGGATTCGACGGGGCGGCGATCGAACGCTGGCTCACCCAGAACGGGGCGCCGGTCTGGGGCCGAACGCGTCCCGTCACGTTCGTCTGGTTGACGGTGCCGGCGGCCGCGGGCGGGATCGTCGTGACGCGAGAGTCCGTCTCCGACCTGAAGGCGCAAATCGACGCCGCGGCCGAGGCGCGCGGGATCGAGCTGTCGTGGCCCGGCGCCCAGGATCTGCAGGCCGAAAAGCTGGACTATGCCGCGCTGATTCACGCCAATCCGGAGGCGCTCGCCGAGATCGCGCGCCGGCACGGCGCCGAAGGTGAATTGATCGGCACCGCGACCGACCAGTCGGCCGGCGCGAACGTGCAATGGCTGTTCAAGTTCCAAACGCACACCGGCCAGGCCGCCGGCGCCGCGGAGGGCGTGAACCTCGCCGCCGACACGTATGCCTCGCTGTACGCGGTCAGCGGCGCGATGACTCCGGTCGATGTCGACGTCGGCGGCATCCGCGATCTGCGTGACTACGCCAAAGTGCAGCGGTTGTTCGGCTCGCTTACGATGGTTTCGCGCGTGGGCGTGGCCGCATTACACGGCGACCAGGTCGAATTCACGCTGGACGTGCGCGGTGGCGCCGCGCCGCTCGTGCGCACGCTCGCGCTGAATGGCATGCTGGCCGCCGATTCGGATGTGGGTCTTGGCGCCGACTCCGGCACCGGCACGGTTGCCTCCGGCCCCCCTCCGGGCGCGGCGCCCGAATTGCACTTCCATTTGCGGCGCTGAAGCGGCCGGTGCCTGCGTGACTCCGCGGCTGCGCCAGCTGCCGAATCTGATCACCGCGGTCCGGATCGTCTTGATCGCACCGATAACCGCCGCGCTGTGGCGGCATGACTGGCCGGCGGCGATCGGGCTGTTCGGGGCGGCCGCCGCCTCCGACGCGGCCGACGGCTTCCTGGCGCGGCGATACGGCTGGCAGACGCGCCTCGGCGCCTGGCTCGATCCGGCCGCAGACAAGCTCCTGCTCGCCGCGATCTTCGTCACGCTCGCGATCCAGCGCAGCGTGCCGGTCTGGCTCGCCGCGGCGGTGGTGGGCCGCGACCTGGTGATCGTCGGCGGGGCGCTTGCCTATCGCGCGCGCGTCGGCCGGCTGCAAATCCGACCGACCGCGCTCAGCAAGATCAATACCTTGCTGCAGCTGCTGTTCGCGTTGAGCACGGTCGCGCGGCTCGCCGGCGGCTGGCCGCCCGCCTGGTTCGTCACGCAGTTGGGGGCGCTGATGTTCGTGGTCGTCGCCGTGAGCGGCCTCGACTATGTGCTGACTTATGCCGGCAGGGCCGCACGGCAACCGCGGCGCGACGGCGGGGATTCGTGAAACAGCTCGCGCTCGGCGTGAAATTCCGCGACGACGCCGATTTCGACAGCTTCGTGATCGGCGCCAACGCCGAACTGGTCGCGGTGCTGCGGGCCGCGACGGCGCCGCTGCTCTGGCTGTGGGGCTCGCCGGGATCCGGCAAGACCCATCTGCTGCAGGCCGCCTGCGTCGCGGCGGG
>JAJXYR010000055.1 GCA_021780475.1 Pseudomonadota bacterium | reverse complement strand
CGCGCCGCAGGCGGCGACCCATGCGCGGCGGGCCCGGTCGAGCGCCGCATCGCTCGCGAGGCCCCGGCGACGCAGCCAGCATGCCGCGACCGCGACGACCCGGCCCGGGTCCGCACCCGCGTGCAGGTACACCCGATGTCCCACCTCGAGGGCTCGATCGAGATAATCCAGCGTCTCCGTCATCACGTCCGGCGTCGCCGGCACCTCGCCGCGGCCGATCGCCCGCCGGACGTAGATGAGGTAGCGTCCATCGTCGGCGCGCGTCGCCGGCAGGCGATGATCGTAGAGCGGGCATTCGCCGGCCGGCGTCAGATCGATGAAATAGCTGATGCCCGCGCCGAGCAGCGCGGCGATGCGCTCCGCCGCGCCCTCGGTCGCGGCCGGATGCTCTCCGACCAGCAAACGGCCGGGCTCGAGCCAGGCACCGGGCGGCGGCGGCGCCGACACCGCGGCGCTCAGAGTGGAAGCTCCTCGGGCAACGCGTCCAGCTCGAGCGACGCGTCCCGATCTTCCGCGAGGCCCGGCGGATCGTCGCCGGGAGCGCGGCGGCGCGCATCGATCGCGGCGAAATCGAACGCTTCCGGGTCGGCGAGCTGCGAGACCGCGACGTGGCGCAGGCTCGAGAAGATCGATTCGACCCGGCCGGGATGCTCCCGCTCCCAGCCGGCGAGCAGCTGCTTGACGGCGACGCGCTGCGAGTTCGCCTGCGAGCCACAAAGGCTGCACGGGATGATCGGGAACCGCCGCGCGGCGGCGTAGCGCGCGATCAAGCGCTCCGGCACGTAGCACAGCGGGCGGATCACGACGTGTCGCCGGTCTTCGCTCAACAGCTTCGGCGGCATCGCCTTCAGGCGGCCGCCGTGGAACAGGTTCAGGAACAAGGTTTCGACGAGATCGTCGCGATGGTGTCCGAGCGCGATCTTGGTGACGCCGTTCCCGGCGGCGAACCGGTACAGCGCACCCCGCCGCAGCCGCGAGCACAGGCCGCACATCGTCTTGCCGTCCGGGATCACGCGCTTGACGACGGCGTAGGTGTTCTGCTCGATGATGTGGTACGGGACGCCGAGACCGTCGAGGTAGCGCGGCAGCACCTCGGCCGGGAATCCCGGCTGCTTCTGGTCGAGATTCACCGCGAGCAGCTCGAAGCGGACCGGCGCGTTCCTCTGCAGGCTCAACAGCAGGTCGAGCATCGTGTAGGAATCCTTGCCGCCCGACAGGCACACCATCACGCGGTCGCCGTCGGCGATCATCCGGTAGTCCTCGATCGCCTTGCCGACGAGGCCGCGCAGCCGCGCCTGCAGTCGCTTGAAGTTGCCCGACGTCACGCGTTCAACCCGCCTCGAGGTACTTCGATTCCAGGTAGCGCAGGTAGGCCGCGGCCGACAGGGGTTTGCCGGTCGCCTGCTGGATGAGATCCTTCAGTGGCAGGCGGGCGCCGATGCCGTGCACGTGATCGCGCAACCACTCGAGGACCCCGCCGAACCGGCCCGCGGCGATCTCCTCGTCGAGCGTCGGCCGCGCCGCGCGCATGGCTTCGTTCAGCTGGCCGGCGATCACCGCCCCGAGCGCGTACGACGGGAAGTACCCGAAGTGCCCGACCGCCCAGTGGATGTCCTGGAGGCAGCCGGCGAGGTCGGACGCGGGCCGCAGCCCGAGCCGCTGGTCGAGCGCCTCGTTCCACGCGTCGGGGATGTCCGCGACCGCGAGCGCGCCCTCGAGGATCCGCTTCTCCAGGTCGTAGCGGACCATGATGTGCACCGGGTAGGTCAGCTCGTCCGCGTCCATGCGGCTCGACGCGCGCCGGACGCGGGTCAGGTGCCGGTAGAGATTCTCTTCCTGCCACTCCGGGCCCGTCACCTGCAGGTGCTTCTCGAGCAAGGGCCGCAGGTAGCGCACGAACGCCCGGTCGCGGCACAGGTTCATCTCGAACAGCAGCGACTGGCTCTCCTCGAGCGCGAGCCCGCGGTCCTGGCCGACCGGCTGGTCGAGCCAGGGCTGCGGCAGGCCGAGGTCGTACATCGCGTGGCCGGTCTCATGGACCGCGCCGAGCAGCCCGGTGAAGGGATCGCCGACGTCGATCCGGGTGGTGATCCGGATGTCGCCCGGCACGCCCTCGGTGAACGGATGCTCGCTCTCGTCGAGCCGGCCGCGATCGAATGGAAAGCCCATCGCCTTCAGCACCTCGGCGATCAGCTGGCGCTGCCGTCCGACGGTGAACTTGCCCTCGATCGGCAGCGGCGGCCGGGTCGACTGCAATTCGATCGCCTCATGGATCAAGCCCGGGAGCTTACGCGACAGCGCCTTGAAGATCGTGTCGATGTCGGCGGTCGTGATCCCCGGCGTGAACGCATCGACCAGCGCGTCGTACGGCGCGAGGCCGCGCGCCTGACCGACGAGCGCGGCCTTGTCCCGGACGAGGTGCACGACCTCGGCCAGATGCGGCGCGAACACCTTGAAGTCGCCGGCCTTGCGCGCCTCGACCCAGTAGACCTCGGCCCGCGCGGTGGCCTTCGCGAGACGGGCGATCAGCGACGGCGGGGTCGCGATCGCATGGTCGCGCTGGCGGCGCATCTCGCGCAGATTCGCGCGCGCCCAGTCGTCGAGTTGCGACGCGCCCGCCTCGGCCCGCTCGAGCAGCCGCGCGACCTTCGGCGTCGTCAACAACGCATGGTGTTCCGTCTCGAGCGCCGCGAGCTGATCGCCGCGCACCTCGGCGCTGCCGCGCGGCATCATCACCGCCGCGTCCCAGCGCAGCAACGACAGCGCGCCGCGGAACGCGTGCAGCCGTCGAAACTCCTGCTCGAGTTGCTGGTAAGGCGTCAAAGCCATGAGATCGGATCCGGCTCGCCGCGCAAACCGTCGCGAGTCGCCCCGGGGGACGCCTGCGGGTCGCGGCGATCTTTGCGCGCCAGTGTACCAGAGCATCGGCCCGGGCGCCGGCCGCGATGGCATTTAATCCAATATAATCAGCTAGTTATATCGTTCCGGGGGACCCGGCGCAGGGCGCGACGCACCCATCCCGCAGCGGCAAGGTGCCGCTGACGTGGAACGGCAACGAATGGAACATGGGCAGATCGAGGCGCACGACGCCGTCGATCTCGTAGGGCAGCGGCACGTCCGATCGATCGAGGCGCTGCGCGATGGCGGCGATTCCCGCGGCCAGGTTCGCGTTCACCGTCATCTCGAAGCGCCCATCGCCGCGCGGCGGCACGACGAACCGATGCACCGAGGTGCCGCTCGCGATCGGCTGCCCGCCGAGGCGTAGGCGCACCCGCACCCGCTCGATCGGCAACGCCTGCCGGTTCGGATTGTGAATCCGCAGCGCGAGGCGGAATTCCTGGTGGAACAGATCACCGCCGAGGAACCGGATGCCGGTGAGCGAGAGCTGCGGGGTCGCGAAGCGCGGCGCGAACATCGTGCAAGCGGTCACGAGAATCGCCGCGATCACGCACGCACCGGACACCATCACGCGGCGGCGGCGTGGCACAATCGGCGCGGGCACGAGGGCGACGTCGAGGTTCACTGCAGCCGATGATATCGAGAATTCCGGGCGGCATCGCTGTCGCCAAACGCCTACGCTCGCGGGCCGCGCGACGCGCGATCTGCCTCGCGGCGGGCGTGCTCGGCGCGACCGCCGCGCTCGCGAGCCCGACCGTGGCCCGGGTCGCGCGCGCGTCGATCCCGAGCTGCCTGCCGGGCGGCGACGGCTACCTGCGCGCGCGGATCGGCGGCTCGATCGATGCGACCCTGCACTGGCCCAACCGCGGCACCTGGTGCGCCGGCGAGCCCAAGCGCGATCCGCGCGGCGTGCGCATGAGTTTCCGTCGTGCGAGCGGCGCGAAGCCGCGCCTGCTGTTCCTGTTCGGCCTGACCGGGGTGCGCGAGGGGGCGCCGCTGCGCGATGGGCGGATCAACCTCACCGTGATCGACGAGAGCGACGGCCGGGTTTTCGGCACGCTCGGCGACCGACGCTGCACGATCGACTCGCTGACGCAGCGGCGGCTCACGGCCGCGCACACCTACCGGGTCGAGGTGCACGGATTCTGCACCGAACCGGCGCGCGCGGTTCGCGGACGCGGCGAGATCCTGGTCAGTCGATTCGACTT
>JAJXYR010000013.1 GCA_021780475.1 Pseudomonadota bacterium | reverse complement strand
CGCCTGTTCGCCTTGTTGCGCGGCTCGATCCAATCCCAGCAACAATTCGTCGCGAACACCGCGCACCAACTGCGCACGCCGATCGCCGGCATGCTGGCGCAGCTCGACCTCCTGGTCGAGGAGCCCGCGGCCCAGCCGGTACGAGCCCGGCTGACGACGCTCCAGCACGGCATCCGCCAGCTCGCTCACGCGGCGAACCAGCTCCTGTCGCTCGCGCGCGCCGACCCCGCCGTGAACGTGGCGCTGCGGCGCCAACCGCTCGACCTCGCCGCCCTCGCCGGCGAGATCGTCGCGCGCCACTTCGACCGCGCGCTCCAGGCCGGGATCGACCTCGGCGCGGAGCTCGCGCCCGCCCGCATCGACGGCGACCCGTCGCTGCTCGAGGATCTATTGAACAACTTGGTCGACAATGCGCTGCGCTACACGCCGGCGTCCGGCCGCGTCACGGTAAGCTCCGGCCTCGAGGACGGACGGCCCGTCGTCGCGGTCGAAGACACCGGACCCGGCATCCCGGAGGCCGAGCGGCAACGCGTGCGCCAACGCCATTACCGCCTGCCGGATTCCCCCGGACAGGGCAGCGGCTTAGGTCTCGCGATCGTCGAGGAAATCGCGAAGCTTCACGACGCGGTGCTGCGCATCGACGCGGGCGCGGACGGCCGCGGCACGCGGGTGTCGGTCCAGTTCGCGGCGCGCGCCGTCTGAGAACCCCGTCACATTCCGCGGCGCCTCGACGCCGCCGTCAGTTTCGAGCAAGGTTCGGCCACTAGGATGCCGCCCAGGGAGATGGAACACCGATGAACGCGAATTCCGGATTCACACTGTTCGAGCTGATGATCGTGATGCTGATCGTCGGCATCCTCGCGGCGATCGGGGTGCCCTCCTACCGCTACGTCACGTCGTCGAACCGGGTGGCGACCGAGGTCAATTCCCTGCTTGGGGACATGCAATACGCTCGCGCCGAGGCGATCAAGGAGGGCGAACCGGTGACGGTGTGCGTGTCGACCAACGGATCCTCCTGCGCCACCAGCGACACCAACTGGAACCACGGCTGGATCGTGTTCGGCGACTCGAACCCCACGGGCTCCGGCAACCACGTGGTCAACAGCGGCGAACCGGTGCTGCGCATCCAGGCCGCGTTCCCCCAGGATACGTTCGTCGCCGACAACAGCTTCGGCTGGGTGACGTTCAATCGCGAGGGCTTCGGCGCCACCGGCACGACGAACAACGTGACGATCACGCTGCACGCGCCGAACAACGTATCCGAGTGGACGCGATGTCTCACGATCACGCCGGTCGGCATGGTGAGCCTGCAGCGCGCCGGCGGCATCGCCCCCGGCAGCACCACGAGCACGTGCTCATGAACATCGTGAATCCACGAGCTGCGCGCCGCGCCGCATCCGCCGGCTTCAGTCTGATCGAGGTGCTGGTCGCGCTGATCGTGATTTCGATCGGCCTGCTGGGACTCGCGAAAATGACCTCGCTCGGCATCGCCAGCACCAACGTCGCCGGCACGCGCTCGCTCGCCGCGACCGAGGCGGCGAGCCTCGCGGCGATGATGCACGCCGACCGGGCGTTCTGGAGTGCAGGTAACGCGCCGGCCAGCTTCACGATCACCGGTGGACCAGGGGTCACGACCGTGATTTCGAACTCCAGCCTGCAGGGCACGCAGGCGTGCACGACCACGGGGACCACGGCCTGCACACCCGGCAACATCGCCATTCACGACGTGAACCAATGGGCCGCGGATCTCGCCGCGGTGCTGCCGCCTTACCTCGCAACCGTCAATTGCTCCACCAGCACCCGGGCCGCGATCAGCTGCGCGATCCAGATTCAATGGACCGAGAACGGCGTCGCGATCAACGCCCAGCAGAGCGGCAACGTAAGCTCACTCGCCCTGCCCACCTATATCCTGTACGTCGTGCCATGAAAGACACCAACCGACACCGGACCGGACCCGCGCTCCCCGCGCCGCAGCGCGGCTTCACGCTGATCGAGCTCGCGGTCGCGCTGCTGATCGGCCTGTTCCTGATCGGCGGCCTGCTGACCCTGGTCCAGGCGATGAAACGCACCAGCTCCGTGCAGAGCGGCATGTCCCAACTCCAGGACAGCGAGCGCCTCGCGATGCAGTTGATCACCGACGTCGTGCAGACGACCGGATATTTCCCCGACCCGGTGAACAATACCGCGTCCAGCGAATTCGCCGCAGCCGGCAGCTTCGTGCAAGGCCAGGCGCTAAGCGGAACCGGCACCGCGAGCGGCACCGGCGCCGGCGACACGATCTCGGTGCGCTACGCGACGTCGGGCGGCGACAACGTCATCGATTGCAGCGGCAATACGCGTACCACCGCGACGTCCCTGACGAACACGTTCAGCGTGGATGCGAACAACAATCTGCAATGCACGTTGACGGTCGGCACCGGCACCTCGACGACGTTCCCGCTGGTCAGCGGCGTCACGAACATTGCGATCCTCTATGGCGTCCAGACCAACTCGACCTCCGGCAACAACTCGATCGACGCCTATTTGACGGCGAGCCAGGTCACCGCCGGCAATTATTGGCCGGCGGTCATCTCGGTCCAGGTCGCGTTGACATTCACGAACCCGCTGTACGGAACCGGGAACGGCCAGACGACCCAGGCAAGCCCGACCATCACGTTCCGGCGCGTGATCGATTTGATGAACAAGGCGGGAGTGAACACGTGAACGAGCCCCGGCACGCACACAGCCAACGCGGCATGGTGCTGATCACGAGCCTGTTGTTGTTGATCGTCGTCACGATCCTCGCGCTCGGCATGTTCCGCAGCTTCGGTCTCGACGAAAAAATCGCCGGCAACGTGCGCGACAAGGCCCTTGCGCTGCACGCCGCGGAGAGCGCCGAACAATATGCCGAATGGTGGCTGCAGAGCGGCACCGCCCCGAGCGCGACGAATTGCACGGCGGTGGTCGCCTCCAACCCCGGACAAGTGTGCACCAATGCGCTCTCGAATCCGACGGTCTTGCCCTGGGCCGCCGGCGTCACCTATACGCCGAATGCCCTCGGCCTCAGCAACCCGTCGACCCAGGCGCAGCAGGCGCCGATGTTCTACATCCGGGATCTCGGCACACCGAGCTTCTCGACCGGCCTGACCGGAGAATTGTACCAAATCGACGCCGTCGGCTTCGGCGGCAGCGCGAATACCACCGCGGTCGTCGAAAGCACGTATCTCGTGCAGAGCGGCAGCGGCACGCAGAGTGCAGGAGGACCGTGATGAACAGGAAACGATATTCTCTGGTCGCGCTGTTGACGCTCGCCGCCGCGCTGCCGCTCGCGGCGACGGCGCAGACCATCTCCTCGACGACCAATTACACCGAGAATTTCACGGGAACGACGACCAACAATCCTTGGTACTTCTCGGGCGGCGCGTGCCTGACGGCGAGCACCGTGCCAAGTTCGACGGGAAGCCCGGGCCAACTCCCCGGATGCACTGCGCTCCAAGGGAGCGGTGGGTATTACGCGGGAGATGCATTGATCGGCGGCAACAAAGGGAACACCGTCGCCGCAAACGGCAACACCTTGCCCGACAAGCCCACCCAAGGCGGCGCACTGCGATTCACCAACAACAATACGCACCAGCGCGGCGCGATCATTTCCAACTTTTCGTTCCCGCTGGCGAAAAACGGACTGAAGGTGAGCTTCGTCACCGAGACCTATTATGGTAATGGGGCCGACGGCATCAGCTTCTTTCTGCAGGACGCCAGCCAATTGAAATACACCGATGCGTCTGCGATCGGCTCCGTCGGCGGCAGCTTGGGCTACAGCTGCACAAACGACGCCGGAAATGCCGCCAGCGTCTCGACCGGATTCGACGGCATCGTCGGCGGCTACCTCGCGGTCGGCATCGACGAGTACGGAAACTTCGTCAATCCCGGCGACAACACCTCGAGCGGCCCCGGATTCAATCCCAACGTGGTCGGATTGCGCGGCGCCGGAAGCACGGCGTGGAGCTATCTGTCGCAGGTCTATCCACTGAATTACCCGAGCACGCTCACCGCCGCCCAGAAACTGAGCGCCGTCTACAACACTTGCCATACAGGCTTTCTTTGGGATTACGGCGACAATCCCACCGGCAGTGA
>JAJXYR010000107.1 GCA_021780475.1 Pseudomonadota bacterium | reverse complement strand
GCGCAGCCCGCGGCCATCATCGCGATCAGGATCCACGATGCTGCGACCAAAGCGAGCCCGACGGGTCGCGGTCCGGCCGGGAACAGCAGCCCGCTCAAGGGCATCAGGGCCGCGACCAGCAGCGCGAGCGCGGCGAGCCAGCGCGGACGCACCCGCGCCTCGCGCAGCGCCGAGGCCGCCTGGCGCAGCGCGGCGCCGCCGCGGACGTAGGCGAAGACCGCGAGCGCGAGGCCGACGGTCACGAGGAAGCGGAAACCGAAGTGCTGGGCGGCGCGCAGGAACGCGCCCAAGCCCTGCGCCGACTGCGCCCTCGCGAAGTCGACGAAATGATTCAACAGGATTTTATCGAGGAACAGGATGCCGCCCAGCGCGGCGATTTTTGCCTCCAGCTTGTAATTCGCGCCTGCGCTTCGGGCAAACTTCGCCGTACCGTTGGTCACCGGTCGATGATAGCGGTCCCCGCGGGGCGGTTCCGGACCGCATTCACGCGCCGGAGCAATCGGCGCCGCAACGTCGCCATCTCGAGGCGCATCGGGTGGGCCCGCAGCCGGCCGATTTCCTCGGCCGTATACGGCGAGAAATTCGCGGGAACATCCCGGGCATCGAAACGCCACAACATCCAGTTCACGACCTGGCGCACCGCCTCGTCGGACAGCGGCGAGGAGGCGATGCCGGGCACGCGTGCGAGGTACTCCCGTCCGCCCGGCACCCACAGAAACTTGGCCACCTCGCCGTCGAGCTTCGGCGCCGTGGCGGGCGACCCCCCGCCATCCGCCCGATGGCATCCCTGGCAATTCAGGGCCCAGTCCTGCCAGGCGCGCTGCGGGTTCGGCACGCCGGGCCACGCCGCCGCGCCGGCCGCGCCCCGGCCGGCGGGATATTGCGCCGCGCTCGCGCAGCCGACGCAGAACCACAGCGCCGCAAACCGCAGCAATCGCATGGGATGAACCCGACTACCCGCGCGGCTGCGGCGGGTGGTCCTGTTCGACTCCGAGAATGATCGACACCGTACAGGTGTAGGACTGGCTCTTCGTGCCGAAGCACCAGGTGATCTCGTTGTTTCGCTGCGGCCGCACGACCGGACGGTCGCCGTCGTTGCGCTGACAGTTGCAGCGGCCCCAGAGCACGCCGCCGCAGCAGTCGTTGTAGGACATGATGTAGTTGCGCCCGTCGGCCGGGTTGCGGCAGGTCCCGATCCACGTGATCGGCGACATCTCGGTGCCGGGCGGGCAGGCCAGCGCGCTGCCCCCGTAGCACGCGCACAGCGATCCGTCGATCGCGCAATAGCGCCAGTAATCGCAACTCGCCTGATTCCCCGGATCCTGTGGGTCGCCGCTGTAGACCGGCGGCTGACTTCCGTCCGTCGCGGCCCGGGCGACCGGCAGCAGCGGCAGCGCCGCCGCCCCGGCGAGCATGCCACCGAACACGCTGAACAGGCTGCGCCGTGAAGTCCGGCTCGCAAACCCGCGCAACAAGGATTCCGTCAACTGATCGATCTTAGCCACGCCATTCTCCCGTCGATGCCGGCACGCGATCCTGTTCTTCGAGGTATTGCTGCAGCGTCCCCACCTGCCGCTCCCTGGCGACGAACAGGCTCTCCAGATGTTCCCGTGTGTTGACCAAGCCGCTCGCCGCGAGCCGTCCCGCCTCGTCGATCAGCACCGCGTAGGGCAGCTTGGCGACGCCGAAACTGCGGCCCAGCCGCTCGGACAACACGTACGGGAACTTTCCGAGTCCCTTGTCGCGCACGAACCCCACGTGCCGTTCCACGTCGCCGTCGCCGGCGAGCACGACGTCGAGCCACTTGCGCTCCGCCCCGTGCGCCGAGCGGATCGCGGGCAGCAGCGACTCGCACACCGGGCAATCCGGCGAGATGAACAGCAACAACTGGCCCCGGCCGCCGCGCGCGCCGCCGATCTTCACCGCGGCGCCGTCGATGCTCTGCAGCGTGAATTCCGGCGCGGGATCGCCGACCTTCAAGGTCTGTCGCAGCGTGAGCGCCCCCGCCGGCGCGAGCCGCTCGTGCAGCACGCCGATCTGGCGCGCGAGCACGAGACACAGAAAGCCGAGCGCGAATACGGCGACCCACAGCATGATTTGCGAAGCGATCAAGAAATTCATTGCATCACCCGGCCGCCGGGCGCGCGCAGGCCGGCGGCCTGATCGAACGACAGATAGAGCGCGAGCAGCGCGAGCGCGGCGCAGACCGCGGTGGCGGCTTCACCGAATGGGACGGTGCCGCGCGCGCCGCCCGTACGGGCCGCGGCGGCGGCGAGCAACGCGATCACCGCGAGTCCGCCGGTGCGCCGCAACCGGGGTGCGCCGGGCGCGTGCCGGGCGGCGCCGAAGCTGCAGCCGCAATCGACGTCCTCGCGGCCCGTCGCGACCATCCGCCACAGCGCGACGAAGTATCCGCCCCAGACCCCGGCGGCGATCAAGGCGCCGGCGACGCGCGCGGACGGCATCAACAGCGCCGTGGCGGCGATCGCTTCGACTCCCGCGGCGCCCACGACGGCGATGGCGGCGGTCGTCGCACCGAGTCCCGCGAGCGACTGCGCCGCGCGGCGGCTGCGCGCGCGCTGCACGAGCTTGTGAATCGCGGACGCGAACAAGAGGGCCGCGAGGAACGCACAAACCTGCACCGCGAGCGCGCCCAGGATCCCGGTGGCCGAGTACGGCAGCGCGATGGCGGGGTGGCGCATGGCTCAGTGCACCGCCTGGATCGACATCCGGGTGCGGAACCCCGGAGTGTTCAGGCTGCGGATGAGCGTGCCGCTCGCCGGGTCATAGACGTCGATTCGTCCTTCGGTCTGGTTGTACGGATCGTCCGCGCCGGGACGCGGCGCGTAACTCTGCACGACCAGCAGCGGCTTCGACCCGTGCGTCAATGCGATCGACCCGCCCGGACGCACGAGGTGCAGGCGTCGGATCCGCGCCTTGGCGGCGACGTCGTATACCCAGACTTCCTGCGCCGGATCCTTCTGCGTGCCCTCGTGGGCCTGCGCCTGCATCAATACGTAAAGGTCTTTTTTGCCGTCGCTCGCGACCACCTGCCAGCCGCTCGGGCGCCAGCCGGCGGCCCGTTCGGACGGCGACAGCAGCGACCAAGCCGGCAGCACCTTGGCGAATTCGCCGTGCATGTCGATCGGCTGCGCGTTGCCCTGCATCGTCGCGAAATAGCGCACGCCGCCGATGAGCGCCGAGGACGTGAACAAGGGGTCGCGGCCGAGATGATTGAATCGGGCCGATTCCCGGCGGGCGGCCACCCGGCCCTGCGCGTCGAGCTTCAGCGACAGGATCGTGCCGCTCGAGCACAGCGTCGAGAATCCCAGGTCCCCGGACGGATAGATCAGCGAGCACCCCGGTATGTCGATGGTCCCGAGGACCTTGCGCGCGATCAGATCGACGACGGTGACCGAGGAGGCGGGCGTGAAATTGAACACCAGTCCGAGACGCTGCCGATCGGTGAATTCGAACATCCCCTGCATCGCCGTGATCAACGCGCGTTTGGCCCCGGGCAGCACGATCTCGCCGATCGGATCGAGCGTCCGCTTGTCATAAACGGTGATGTAGTCGGTGCGCGTGCCGCGTGTATAGCGCGACCAGACCGTGTCCGCGGTGTAGAACTCCGCCCGGCCATGCGGCACCAACAGCGTCGTCGAGTCGCGCGCCTGCACCTGACCCTCGACCGCGCCGTCATCGCCGCCGACGTCGCGGATCTCGATGCGCTCGGATGCGTAATCCAGGAATACCCAGCCGTCCGGGTATCGAGCCGGCAGGACCTTCACTTTCATGAGTTGTCCGGCCGGCAGCGGGTTGGGGAAACGGGGGGACGCCGCCAGCGGCGTGCACATCAGGGCGCCGAGAATCACGGGCAGCGCAATCCGAAAGCCGGTTATGCTCATGGAACGTTGAATCTCCCTGTGCGTGCGCGTGCGGGATAGGATTCCCGGAGCGCCATGGCCGCCATATTACCTCGTCGCCCGCGCCGATGATAATTCGGCGTCGGGCGCGCAATTCAGGCTGGCTTAAGAGTCCCGGGCTATAAGGGCGACCGCTTCATTTCCCATTCGAGGAGATCAGATTGAAACACGCACTCACCATCGGCGTATTTTGCCTCGTTCTGGCCGGGGCGCATCGCGCCGAGGCCGCCTCCACGGCCGTCCGGCGCGTCGGGACGATCAGCGTTCCGGGCGCTCCGCTCGCGAGCTTCGACATCGGCTACGTCAATGCCGACGGGATCTACGCGCTGGCGGACCGGTCGAATGAGAGCGTCGACTTGTTCGCCGCCGCCTCCGGCAAGTTCCTCGGGAGAGCCACGGGATTCAAAGGATACGCCGCGGCGACCGGCTTCAGCGAAGCCGGGCCCGACGGCATCGTCGGAGTTGGGGCCGGCACGTTCTGGGCGGGCAACGGGGACAGCACCGTCAAGGTCGTGGACGTCAAGTCGCGCGCCGTCGTCGCATCGATCTCGACCGGCGGCCAAAAGCGGGTCGACGAGATGACCTACGATGCGCGCGACGGTCTCGTGATCGTCGTGAACAACGCCGACAAGCCGCCGTTCCTCACGTTCATCGGCAGCCGTACGCACAAGATCCTCGGCAAGATCGTCCTCGATCACGCCACCGACGGCGCGGAACAGCCCGCCTGGGACCCGGTCACCGGCATGATCTACCTGTCGATTCCGGTGATCGACCACGTCGATGCGAACGGCGCCGTCGCCGTGATCAACCCGCGCACGCGCAAACTGGTGAAGATGTTCCCCGTGGACAAGTGCATGCCGGCGGGCCTCGCCGTCGGGCCGCACGGTCATTTGCTGGTCGGGTGCAGCGATGATGCGGTGGCCGCGGGATTTCCGGCGAAGTCCTTGGTGCTGGACGCTCGTTCCGGCAAGGTCCTCGCGACCATCGACCAGGTCGGCGGCTCGGACGAAGTCTGGTATGACCCGAAAATGCACAATTATTATCTGGCCGCCGGCGGCAATCCGGGAGGACCGGTGCTCGGCGTCATCGATGCGCTGACCAATCGCTGGGTGGCCAACCTGCCGACCGGCGCGCGTGCGCACTCGGTCGCGGCCGATCCGCTCACCGGACGGGTGTTCGTGCCGATCCAGGCTGCAAAGGGCGCCGGCGCTTGCACCTCCGGCTGTATCGCCGTGTTCGCCGGCGCGAAGTCACGCTGAATCGACGACGCCGTCGCCGGCATCGGTCCAGAGCGGCCTGATGCCGGTGCCGGCCTCTTCGACGACCGACCACCGCAGGGGCCGGCGCGGCATGTGCCCGGCCAGCGCCGACCGCGCGAGATCGCGCGCCGCATTTTCCACGAGCACCTTGAATTCCTCGGCGCAACGGTGCCCATCCGGCGACCGATCGATGACCTCGCACGAGATCGCGCCGGGCCGCGGACGCAGCACCGCCACGCCGTCCAGCATCACGAGCCCTTCGCATCGCTCGAGCCGCGCGCCCGCCAGGCGCAGCCGCTCCGCCGATGACGCCGCATCGATGACCAAAGCGTCCCGATAAGCCGACATGCCTCCTCCTTCGACGCGGCCGCCCTCAGCGAGTCCGGCCGAGTTGATCGGCCGACCAGCCGCCGCCCAGATCGCCGATCAAGGCCACGGCGTCGTCGAGACGCGCCTGGGCGACGTTGAGCGCGCTCTGTTGATCGGCGAGTTGCACCGCCTGCGCCTGGGCGACGGTCGTATAGTCGACGGTGCCCGCCTGGTATTCGGCGAGTGCGATTGCGGTGCCGCGCTTCGCATCCCGGACGGCGACGTCCAACGCACCCGCCTGGCGCCCGAGGATCCGGAGACCGGACAAGTCGTTCTCCAAGCGCTCGAGCGCGTTCAGCACCGTCGACCGGTAATTCGCGACCGCCGCATCGTAAGCGGCCCGGGCCGCGCGCACGCGCGCCCGACGACCGCCGAAATCGAACAAGGTCTCGGCGCCGCTCGCGCCGAGTGACCACACGCTGTTGGCCGCGTGCAGCAGTCCGTTGAGCGGCGACTGCGTGAAGCCATCCGCCGCCGATAGCGACAGGTTCGGGTAATAGGCGGCCACCGTGACGCCGATCGCGGCGTTCTGGGCCGCCATCGTCCGCTCGGCCGCGGCGACATCGGGGCGCCGCTGCAGCAGCGTCGACGGCAGACCGACCGGCACCGCCGGCACGTCCGGGAGGCGGCCGTCGTGATCGATCGCGAGGTTCTCCGGATTCTCCCCCACCAGCACCGCGATTGCGTGCGCGTACTGCGCGCGCGCGACGCCGAGCCCGACCAGATTGGCCCGGGCGGTTTCCAGCGCGACGCGCGCGGTGATGACGGCCGACGGCGGCGATTTGGCGACGCCCGCCTCCGCCTGTTGCTGCGTGATGTCGAGCGCCCGGCGATACGCCTCGACCGTTCGCCGCTGTAGATCGACGGCGGCGTCGGTGGCGCGCAGGCCGATCACCGTGGTCGCGAGCAGTGTTTGTTCCGACAGCGTCGCATTGGCGAACAAGGCGGCGTCGGCCTGAGCGAGCGCCTCGTTCTGTTCGACGAGGCGCCGCACCGCCCCCCACAGATCCGGCGTCCAGTTCGCCGTGCCTTCGAGCGTGGCCGCGTCGACCACGCCGCCGTTGCGTCCCGAGACGCCCGGCGATCGCGCCCTCGTGGCCGAACCGTCGATCCCGATCGCGGGCCAGTACTGGCTGCGCGCCAGGACGACGTCCGCGCTCGCCTGCCGGTAAGTCGCGTAGGCGGCGCGCACGGTCTGGTTCGCCATCGCGACACGCGGCTCGAGCCGATCCAGCAAGGGATCGTGAAACACGCGCCACCACTCTCCCTTCGGCGCCTGATCCGCGGGCACCGCGGTGGTCCAGCCGGGCCGCTCGGCGAAATGCGCCGGCATCGCCACCACCGGCCGGTGATAGTCCGGGCCGACCGCGCAACCGCTCGCGACCAGCCCGAGCGCCAGGGACGCGCACCGCCAAAGTGACTTTGGATTCATTGATTGACACCCAGGTTTTTTCGCCACGACAAGCCTTCGGCCGAGCGCCGCAGCTTCATTCTCAGTCGATCCAGATACAGGTATATCACCGGCGTCGTGTACAGCGTGAACACCTGGCTGACCAGGAGGCCGCCCATCACGGTGATGCCGAGCGGCTGGCGCAGCGACGCCCCCTGACCGATGTTGAGCGCGAGCGGCAATGCGCCGAGCACCGCGGCGGCGGTCGTCATCATGATCGGCCGGAATCGCAGCACCGCCGCATCGTGGATGGCCCGTTTCGCCGCCAGTCCCTGCTCCCGCTGGGTCTGTATGGCGACGTCGATCATCATGATCGCGTTCTTCTTGACGATGCCGATCAGCAGGATGATGCCGATCAGCGCGATCACCGAGAAGGGCGTGCCGAACACCAGCAGCGCGAGCGTCGCGCCGATGCCCGCCGACGGCAGCGTCGAGAGGATCGTGACGGGGTGCACCGTGTTTTCGTACAGGATGCCGAGCACGATGTACACCGCGAGCAGCGCCGCCAGCAGCAGCAGCGGCATCGACGACATCGACTGCGCGTAGACCTTGCCCGCGCCGGCGAAGTTGCCGCGGATGTTCGCCGGCATCTGCAGGTTGCGCATCGTCCGGGCGATGGCGGCGGCCGCCCGGGACAAGGTCCCGCCCGGCGGCAGGTTGAAGGAGATCGTCACCGCGACGAGCCCGCTCTGGTGATTGACCGAGGTCGCGGTATGGCGGCTGGAATAGCGCACCATCGCCCGCAAGGGCACCATCGTCTCGGGGGCGGTGCTGTCGGCACTTCCGGTGGACGCCCCGCCCCGGCCGTTGGCGATGCCGTTGTTGATTGCATTGGCGACGGCGCTCGAGTTCAGGGAACTGGTGCCGCCGGCGGCCGTTCGCGCCGACGAGACCGCCGCGAACGGCGTCACGCCGCGCACGGTAAGGCCGGGCATCTGCGTCTGCGCGGTGCCGCTCGGGTTGCCGGCCGCCGTGCTCAGGTAGATCCGGTCGAGCATTTGCGGGAATTCCGTGTACTTGGGTGCCGCCTCCATGACCACGAAGTATTGATTGAAAGGGTTGAAGATCGTCGACACGGTGCGCTGGCCGAACGCGTCGTAGAGGGTGTTGTCGATCTGGTTCGGTTCGAAGCCGTAGCGGCGCGCGGTCTGCCGGTCGATCGTCAGATAGGTCTCGAGGCCGTTGCGCTGCATGTCGGTGTTGACGTCGACCAGCGCCCGCGGCTCCTTCTTCAGCGCCTCGACGAGTTTCGGCACCCACTCGTACAGCGAGGCCGTGTCGTCGCTCGTCAAGGTGTACTGGTACTCCGCCGCCGACTGCCGGCCGCCCACGTGCAGGTCCTGCACCGCCTGCAGGAACAGACGCGCGCCCGCGACGCGGTTCAGCTTCGGCCGCAGCCTCTGCACGACCTGCTGCGCCGAGACGTGCCGTTTGCCGAGCGGCTTCAAGCCGACGTACACATTGGCGGTGTTGGTCGAGCGCATGCCGGTGAAACCGATGACCGAGGCGACCGCGGGATCAGCCTGCACGATCGCCTGCAGCTGGCGCAGTTTCTGCGCCATCGCCGGGAACGACGTGCTCTGATCGGCGATGATCTGCCCCATCAGCAGGCCGTCATCCTGTTCCGGAAAGAACGTCGACGGCAGGTGCCTGAACAGGAACACATTGGCGCCGACCATCGCGATCAACAACAACCCCACCAGCAGCGCATGATCCAGCACCGCTTCGAGCGAGCGCGAATAGGCTTGTTTCACCCGCTCGAACCGCCGCTCCACCCAGCGCGCCCATCCGGCGGTCGAATGCAGCGTCTCGCGGCGGGCGAGCGTGTAGGCGCACATGGTCGGCGTGATCGTCAGAGAGATCAACAAAGAGAACAGGATCGCGATCGACAGCGTCACGGCGAACTCGTGAAACAGTTTGCCGACGATCCCGGGCATCAGCAGGATCGGGATGAACACCGCGATCAACGACAGGCTCATCGAGATCACCGTGAAGCTCACCTCCGCGCTGCCGCGCAGCGCCGCCTCATGCGGCGGCACGCCCGCCTCGATGTGGCGCACGACGTTCTCCAGCACGACCACCGCATCGTCCACGACGAAGCCGGTGGCGATCGTGAGCGCCATCAGCGACAGGTTGTCGATGCTGTAGCCGAGCAGGTACATCGGACCGAAGGTGCCCACGATCGACAGCGGCAGCGCCACCGCCGGGATCAAGGTCGCCCGCGGCGACTGCAGGAACACGTACACGACGCCGATCACCAACAGCACGGCCAGCAGCAGCGTGCGGCCGGTGTCGGTGACCGCGGCGGTGACCGATTGCGACCGGTCGAGCGCGACGTGCACCTGGATGCTGGCGGGCAGCGTCGCCTCCACCGCGGGCAGCACCTTCTTGATCTGGGCGACCGTCTGGATGATGTTCGCGCCC
This sequence comes from Pseudomonadota bacterium, assembly GCA_021780475.1. Taxonomy (GTDB): domain Bacteria; phylum Pseudomonadota; class Gammaproteobacteria; order Steroidobacterales; family Steroidobacteraceae; genus Bog-1198. The sequence goes on along the minus strand of JAJXYR010000107.1, from coordinate 7,167 downwards.
GGCAGCGGAAATACGATCACGCCGACGGTCGGCCGGTTGTCGTAGAGGCCCGCGTTGCGGATGTTCTCGTTGGAGTCGATCACCTGGGCGACATCCCGCAGCAGTACCGGCGCACCGGCGCGATAGGCAATCACGATGTCGCGGAAATCCGCCGCCTCGGTCGCCTTGTCGTTGGAGACGACCTCGTAGCGGCGATCCCCTTGGTCGATGTAGCCCTTGGCGCTGTCGGCATTCGCCGCGGCGATCGCCGCGCGCACGTCCTCGAGGCCGATGCCGTAGGCGCTCAGGCGGTCGGGTTCGAGTTCGACGCGCACCGACGGCAGCGCACTGCCCCCCAGCTCGATCCGGCCGACGCCGTCGATCTGCGACAATTGCTGCTGGATCACCGTGTCGGCCGTGTCGTACAGCTGGGCCCTCGTCAATGTCGGCGACGTCAGTGCGAGGATGATGATCGGCGAATCGGCGGGATTGTATTCGTGATAGGACGGATTGCTGCGCAATGAGGCGGGCAGGTCGGCGCGTGCGGCCTGGATGGCCGCCTGCACGTCGCGCGCCGCGCCGTTGATGTCACGGTCGATCGCGAACTGCGCCACCACCGTCGCTGTGCCGATCGAATTGTACGAGGTCAGTTCGTTCACGCCGGCGATCGTCGCGAGGCGCCGCTCCAGCGGTTCGGCGACGGTCGCGGCCATCGTCGCCGGGCTCGCGCCCGCCATCCGCGCCTCGACCACGACGACCGGCATGGTGACGTTCGGCAGCGGCGCGACCGGCAGCTGGAAATAGGCGAGCGCGCCGGACAAGCCGATCGCAACCGCGAGCAAGGTGGTGGCGACCGGCCGGCGGATGAAGATCCCCGGGATGCTCACACCGCTTCCTCAGGGGCGGCGGCGCCCGCCCGCGATCCGAAGCGACCCGCCAGACGGTCGAAGAAGAGGTAGATGACCGGCGTCGTGAACAAGGTCAGCACCTGGCTCACCACCAGTCCGCCGATGATCGCGAGTCCGAGCGGACGGCGCAGTTCCGCGCCCGTTCCGGAACCGACCAGCAGCGGCAGCGCACCCAGGATTGCCGCGAACGTCGTCATCAGGATCGGCCGGAAGCGTAGCATCGAGGCCTCGAATATGGCCTCGCGCGGCGCCTTGCCGCGGCGCCGCTCCTCCTCCAGCGCGAAGTCGACGATCATGATGCCGTTCTTCTTGACGATGCCGATCAGCAGCACGATGCCGATGATGCCGATGACATCCAGATCCTTGCCGGCGATGAACAGCGCCAGCAGCGCGCCGATGCCCGCGGACGGCAGCGTCGAGAGGATCGTGATCGGATGGATGAAGCTCTCGTAGAGCACGCCGAGCACGAGGTACACGGCCACCAGCGCCGCGGCCAGCAGGAACAGCTCGCTCGACAGGGATTGCTCGAACGCCTGCGCCGCGCCCTGGAAGCTGCTGGTGATCTCCGGCGGGAGGCGCACCGCACGCTCCGCCTTCTCGACCGCATTGACGGCGCTGCTGAGCGACGCCCCGGCGGCTAGATTGAACGACACGGTCACGGCCGGAAATTGCGCCAGATGGCTGATGACGAGCGGCTCCTTCGTGACGCGGATGCGGGCGATCGCGCCCAAGGGCACCTCGCCGCCGCTCGCGGTCTGCGTCGGCAGATACAGCGTTTTCAACGACTGGATGTCGGGAAGGCTCGAGGGCTTCGCGACCAGAATCACGCGATACTGGTTCGACTGGGTGAAGATCGTCGACACGATGCGCTGCCCGAGCGCGTCGTAGAGCGCATTGTCGACGGTCGCCGGCGTGATGCCGTAACGGGCCGCGGCCTGGCGGTTCAATTCGACATCGACGCCGAGTCCGTCGTCGTGCAGGTCGCTCGCGACGTCGGTGATCGAGGAAATCCGGCGCAAGTTCGCGAGCAGCGGCGGCACGTAGCGGTCGAACACCGTCTGGTTCGGCCCGCGCAGCACGAACCGGTACTGGCTGCGCGAGACGACCGTATCGAGCGTCAAGTCCTGTTCGGGCTGCAGGTACACCTTGATGCCGGGCACGCCCGCCGTCTCGCGCTGCAGGCGGCGCGCGATCTGCAGGGCGCTCAGGGAGCGCAGGTTGTGCGCGCGCAGATTGATCAGGAAGCGTCCGCGATTGAGCGTCGTGTTCGTGCCGTCGATGCCGACGTAGGACGTCAGCGAAGTGACGTCCGGATCGGCGAGCATCGCGCGCGCAACCGCCGCCTGGCGCTCGGCCATCGCGGCGTAGGACACCGTGCTGTCGGCGACGCTGATGCCCTGGATCACCCCGACGTCCTGGACGGGGAACAGGCCCTTTGGAATCACCACGTACAACAGCACCGTGAGCAGGACCGTGATCGTCGCGATCGCGAGCGTGAGCCGCTGGTGGTCGAGCACCCAGCCTAGGGCGCGGCGATAGCCGGCGAGCGTCCGGTCGAACGCGAGTTCGCTGTAGTGCTCGAAGCGGCTGCGGCGGCGCTCCGCCTTGCGCCGCAGGATGCGTGCGCACATCATCGGCACGAAGGTCAAGGACACCACCGCCGATATCAAGATCGTGACGGCGAGCGTCACCGCGAACTCGCTGAACAGCCGCCCAATGACGCCTCCCATGAACAGCAGCGGGATCAGCACGGCGATCAGCGAGACGGTCAGCGACAGGATCGTGAAGCCGATCTGACCGGCACCCTGCAGCGCGGCCTCCAGCGGATTCATTCCCTCCTCCAGAAAGCGCACGATGTTCTCGATCATGACGATCGAATCGTCGACGACGAAGCCGGTGGCGACGATCAGCGCCATCAACGACAGATTGTCGATCGAATAGCCGAGTTCATACATGATGGCGAGCGTGCCGATCAGCGACACGGGCACCGACAGGCTCGGAATCAACGTGGCCGGCACGTTGCGCAGGAACACGAAGATCACCGCGACGACCAGCGCGATCGACAGCCCGAGTTCCAGCGCGGCGTCGGCGACCGAAGCGCGGATCACATTGGTGCTGTCGGCGACGACGCGCACGTGCATCGCCTGCGGCAGGCTCGCGATCAGTCCCGGCAGCCGGCTCTTGATCGCATCGACCGTCGCGATCACGTTCGCCCCCGGCTGGCGCAGCACGTTCAGCACGATCGCCGGCGCGCGGTCGTACCAGGCGCCCTGCGCGACATCCTGCGCGCCCTGGGTCACGTCGGCGACGTCGCGCAGGAGGACCGGCGCGCCGCCCTGGTACGCGATCACCGTGTTCAGGTAGTCCTTGGGATCGCGGATCTGGTCGTTGGCGTTGATGGTGTAGTTGAGGGCGGGGCCGTCGAAATTGCCCTTTGGCTGGCTCACGTTGATGTTCGCGAGCAGGCTGCGCAGGTCGTCGATGCTGAGGCCGTACCCGGCGAGACGGTGCGGATCGAATTGCACGCGCACCGCCGGCACGTTGCCGCCCTCGGGACGGACCAGGCCGACGCCGGGAACCTCCGAAATCTTCGCCGCCAGCCGGTTGTTGGCGATGTCCTGCAGCTGGGTCAGCGACAAGGACCGCGAGGTCAGAGCCAGCGTGAGAATCGGCTGATCGGCCGGGTTCACCTTCGCATAGACCGGCGGTGCCGGCAGGCCCGCCGGCAGGAAGCTCGTCGCCGAGTTTATCGCTTCCTGGACGTTCTGCTCGGCGACGTCGAGGTTGAGCGCGAGGTTGAACTGCAGCGTGATCGCCGAGGCGCCGCCGGAACTCGTGGAGGTCATCTGCGCGAGCCCGGGAATTTCGCCGAGCTGTACCTCGAGCGGCGCGGTCACCGTGTCGGCCATGACCTGCGGGCTCGCGCCCGGATAGAAGGTCTGCACCTGAATGGTGGGGTAATCGACGTCGGGCAGCGAGGACACCGGCAGATAGCGTACGGCGACCAAGCCGATGAGCACGAGCGCGACCATCAGCAGCGAGGTCGCCACCGGCCGCAGCACGAACAGTCTGGAGATGTTCATCGCGCCGGGCGCCCTGGGGGCACGCGCTTCAACGGGCCGCGGCGGCGGCGACCCGGATCCGCGCTTTGTCCGTGAGCCGGTCGGTTCCGTCCACGACGACCGTGTCGCCGGCCTGCAGACCCGCGAGTATCGCGGTGTCGCGGCCGTCGCTCGGGCCGGGCGTGACCTCGCGCACGGACACCGTGTGATCGGGGTTGACGAGATAGACGTAATCGCCAGGCGCGCCGGAGAGCACCGCGGAGGTCGGCACGATCAGGGTGCCTTTGAGCGTGTCCACCAGCATCTTCACGTTCACGAACTCATTCGGGAACAACGCACCGTGCTCATTATCGAACATCGCACGCATCGGCACCGTGCCGGTGCTGGTGTTGGTCTGGTTGCCGATCGCATACAGCCGGCCCACCGCGATCGTGCGGGAATTGTCGCTCGACAATGCGGTGACCGCGAGCTTCGCGCCGGACCTGAACCGCTCGATGACCTTCGCAAGATCCGTCTGGGCCACATTGAACACGACGGTCATCGGCCGCATCGACGTGATCACGACGATCCCGGGCGAACTCGCGGCGGTGACGTAATTTCCGGGATCGACCAGGCGCAGTCCGACCCGGCCGGCGATCGGCGCCGTGATGTGGGTGTACTGCAGGTCCAATTGGTACTGTGCGATGCTCGCCTGATCGGCGCGCACCTGCGCCTGCTGCTGCGCGACCACGAACTGCTGATCGACCAGGGTCTGCTCGGCGATCGCGTGCTGCGCGCCCAAGCGCGTGTAGCGTGCGAGATCCGCCCGCCCCTGATCGAGCACCGCTTGATCCTTGCCGAGCTGCGCCTCGGCCTGGCGCAGCCCGATCTGGTATTGGCGCGGGTCGATCTGTGCGAGAAACTGACCCCGCTCGACTTCCTCGCCCTCGACGTAGCCGACGGCGGTCAGATAGCCGCTGAGTTGCGGCAGCACGGTAACCGTCGCCACCGGCGTCACGGTGCCGAGTTCGGCCAGGGTCTCGGGCATCGCGCCACGGACCACGCGCGCGACCGTGACGACCTGCGGCGGGATGCCCATGCGCACCGGCTTGCGGGAGATCAATCGAACGGCCACGACCGCAATCAATGCCGCACCGATCAGGGCCAGAATCCAGACGGTGCGCGGCTTGCGCGCCGCGGCGCCGGTCGTCTCTCCAAGGTCCGTCATTCAGTCTCCTAGCGGGCGGCGGGAAAGCTTGCGCGGCTTCAAGGTCCAGCGCGAATGATGAACGATCGCCCCATCGCTAGCCACGGGTACCACGCCAAGAAATGTCAAGCGCCGCGGCGCGTGGACGCCGGCCGCGGATCGCGCGCCGAGAGCCCGGCGTACAATGACGGTCTCGGAGCTCAACTCATGAGACACGCCATGGCCGCGCCGACCGTCAGATTTCGCATCGATTTCACCCCGCCGGTCAGCATCGGACCGGGAAAGATCGAACTGCTCGAGGCCATCCGGGAGTGCGGCTCGCTGTCGCAGGCAGCCCGCAATCTGGGCATGAGCTATCGGCGCGCCTGGCTGCTCGTGGACAGCCTGAACGGGTCGTTTCGTGAGCCGGTGACGCTCGCCAGCACCGGCGGCAAGGGCGGGGGCGGGGTGCTCGTGACCGAATTCGGCCGGACCGTGATCGACACGTACCGGCAACTGGAGCGGGACATATCGACCCTCGCCGCGCGGCGCCTACGCGTCGTCGCCGGGGCTGTGGCGCGGCATCAAGACCGCGGGGCGAAACCGCGGCGGCGCCCGCTCGTGCCCCGGGCGGCGCCCCTCAAGTCAGAGCCTTGCGAATAGCGTCGATGATCGCATCCCGTTCAGCCGGCCCGGCCACGTCGACGACCAGGCGGGCCGCACCGGCCGCTCTCGGTTGAATCCGCACGTGCACGGCCGCCGTGCGGGCGACCTCGCTCCACGCGGCGCGCTTCGGGGCCGCGAGCGGCGCCTCGCGCACGAGGCTCTCGGTCTGCCGGACCGACAGGCCCAGCCGCGCCACTTGCAGACCAAGGCGCAATTGCGCCCCTTCGTCGTCCAATCCGAGGAGCGCCCGTGCATGTCCCATCGATAGCTGCCTGGAATCGATCAGCGCAAGCACCGGCGCCGGCAAGTCCAACAGCCGGATGAGGTTCGTCACCGCCGCCCGCGAGCGTCCGACCGCCTTGCCGACGGCCTCGTGCGTCAAGCGGCATTCCTCGATCAGGCGCTTGATGGCGCGCGCCTCTTCGGCCGGCGTCAACTGCTCGCGCTGGATATTCTCGATCAGCGCGACCGCAACCGCCTCGCTATCCGACAGGTCCCGCACCATGACCGGAATATCGGCCAGGCCCGCGAGCTTGGCCGCCTGCCAGCGCCGTTCACCCGCGACGATCTCGTACTTGGCGCCGCCTGCCGCGCCCGCCGGCCGCGGACGCACGACGATCGGCTGGATCACGCCGTTCGCCCTGATCGACGCCGCGAGTTCTTCGAGCGGCTCCTGCTGGATTTCGCGTCGCGGCTGGAACGGACCCGGTTGCATGTACGAAAGCGGCAGCCGGCCGCCGCCCCGGCTCGCGTTCACGCGCAGCTCCGCGCCGAGCAGCGCCCCCGGACCCCGTGCCAAACCAGTCGATTCAACCGCCATGCCCGCCTCATGCTGCCGTGTGGCGTCCGATTGTATGGCGCTTCGGCGCGCGGAAGATAGCGGACGTCTGTGCACCGGATCGCCGCTGCCGCGTTGTACCGGGTCCCGGCACCGCGACGCGCGGTGCGTGACTTAAACCGAGGTAATCATGTCCAGCCGTTTCATCCGAGTTCTGGCCCCCTGCGTCGCAGCGGCCTTGTTGATGACCGCCTGCGTCGTCGCTCCGCCGCGCGGCCGCATCGTCGTTCGCGGCGTGGTCGCGGTCGCGCCGCCGGCGCCGCGGGTCGAGGTCTACGGCACACCGCCCTACCCCGGTTATATCTGGATCGGGGGCTTCTGGCGCTGGAACGGCTATGGGCACGTATGGGTTCCCGGCCGCTGGGCCGCGCCGCATCCGGGCTATCGCTGGGTGCCGCGCCATTGGGTGCGGGTACGCGCCGGCTGGCGTCTGGCCGGAGGGCGTTGGATTCCGCGCTGACCGCGAATGCCGCCGCGCTCGTCGGTGTCGATCGACGAGCGCGGCGGCCCGGGCGGTGCTGGCCGAGCGCGTCAGCGGCCGATGCGCCG
>JAJXYR010000125.1 GCA_021780475.1 Pseudomonadota bacterium | reverse complement strand
AATGGATCAATACGCGAACGTACATGCCTTTCTTGAGCGCATTCGACGCGTTGTCGACGACGACACGCGCGGTGACGGCGCGGGTGTCCGTGTTCACGACGGCGGATATGTTGGTGACGGTACCCGGCAGTGGGCGGGCGCCCGCTCCGCGCAGCACCTGCGCCGGATCGCCGGGCGCGACCGCGTCGATGTCGGCGCCGAAAATCCGCGCGTCGACCCAGACGTGCGCAAGGTTCGCGACGGTGAAACAAGGCGTGCTGCCCGCCTGCAGCAGTTCTCCCGGGCTGATCAGCTTTTCGACGACGGTGCCCGCGATCGGGGCCCGGATCACGCCCTCCAAGCGTCCGACGGGCCGGCCCGCCTCGATGTCCTGGATGGTCCGGGGTTCGACGTTCAACGCGACCAGCGCCTGGCGGGCGGCGTCGCGGTCCGCCGCCGCGTTCGCGGCGTCGGTCATCGCCTGGCTTGCCTCGCGTTCGGCAATGCCGTGGTGACGCAACAGATCCGCATCCATCGACGCGAGCCGGCGCGCCGTATGCTCCGTCGCCAGCGCCTTGCGATAGGCGCTCACCGCCGCCGCGAAGTCCGGCGAGTCCACGACCGCCAACGGCGCTCCCTGCGCGACGCGCCGGCCCGTCTCCACCAACAGCCGCTTGACCGGCCCGCTAAACGGGGCGATCACGCTCGTGGCCCGATTCTGATCGAATTCGACGGTCCCGGTCGTATCCAGGGTTTCGCGGAACGCGGACGCCGCGACCGTGAAAAGATGAATGTGCTGCCGCTGGGCGGCGGTCAGCGTGACGTCGGCGGCGGTGGCGGCCGCGGGTGCCGCGGGCTGTCCGCCGCGCGCGGAACAGCCCGCGGCGAGGGCGGCCGCGGCCAGGACGGCGGGCACGGTCAAACGTCGGCTGTACATCATGGATTTTCCGTCAAAGTCGCGCGATGCCACCACCCACCTCCAAGCGCCTGGAACAACGCCGCCGTATCCGCGAAGCGATTCGCCTGCGCCTGGACCAGGTTGATCCGGGCCTGTTGGTAGGCTTGTTCGGCGCCGAGCAGCGTCGCCAGGCTGGCGTAGCCATCCCGTGCCTGTCGTTGGGACAAATTGAGCGTGAGCGTGGCCGCGGTCGCCGCGGCTGCCGCGGCCTGCAAGCCGGCGGCGTCCTGTTCGAGCGCGACCAGCGTATCGGCGACGTTCTGGACGGCGGTGATCACGGTGCCGCGGTATTGCGCGGCGGCCTGCCGGTATGCGGCCTTGGCGGCACGCTCTTGGTGCAAGAGGCTGCCGCCCTGGAAGATCGGGGCCGTCACCGCCGCACCCACTCCCCAAAAGCCGGTGCCCGACGTGAACAGCCGCGACAGGGCGAGCGCCGAGCTGCCGGCCGTCGCGCTCAACTGGAATTCGGGCAGACGGTTCGCGGTCGCGATACCGATCGCCGCACTGGCGGCGTGCAGGTTGGCCTCGGCCGCCCGCACGTCGGGGCGCTGTTCGATGAGCTTCGACGGCAGGCTCACCGGCAGGTCGTCCGGCAGACGCAGACTCTCGAGCGTGAAGCGCGCCGCCGGCGCCTGGCTTGGAAACCGGCCCGCGAGGGCCGCGAGCAGATCCTGTTGTTGGGCCAGCGCCTTGCGCAGCGGCGGCAGCGCCGCCACGGCTTGCGCGGACTGCGCCTCCTGGGCGGCGAGATCGAGCCGGCTGGCATAGCCCTTGGCGTATTGATAGCGCAGGATGCGGGTCAGCCGGCCGTTGATCCGCACGATCTTGACCATCGCCTCGATCTGCCCTTGGAGCGTGGCTTCCTGAATCGCCCCCACCACCACATTGGCGACCAGCGTGTCGTAGGTCGCGATCATCTGAAAGCGCGCTTCCTGTTCCTGAGCCCGGGCCGATTCCACGATGCGGCGGTTCAGGCCGAACACGTCCGGCACGTAGGAAATGCTCACCTGCGGGGTGAACAGGTCGTACAGATATTCTTGCGGCACCACCGGGTAGTTGGGCACCGGCGCGAGCACGTTCGACTGGCGCGCGCGGTTCGCCGCAAAAGCGCCGCCGACGCTCGGATAGAACACGCCGCGCTGGGCGAGCAGGCTCTCGCGCGCGGCCAGCAGCGAGGCCCGCGCCGCCTCGAGGTCCGGATTGCGGGCCAGGGCCCGAGCTATCAATGCATCGAGCGGCTTGGAGTGGAACAGCCGCCACCAATCCGCCGCGACGTCGCCGCCCGTGGTGAAATGTTGGGACGCTCCGCCGGCGATTCCGGCCGTCGCGACGGTGGCGTGCAGCGGCCGCGCCGTATAGGTGCCGAGGTCGGGGGGCGCGGGTTTCGTGTAGTTGGGCCCGACCGCGCAGCCGGTGAGCAAACCGAGCGCGGCCAGCCCTTGCGCCAATGTGTGTGTGGCCCGTCCGACGTCGATCGAATCGCGGTTTTTCAATATTGGCTGCACGATGAGGGCGTGAAAACTGGCACACCCTTGCGCATTGTGCAAGTCAGGGCGCGCCGAGACCCCAGTCCGACATCGCCGATGCGCGCAAGTTCCGATTGATGAGAGAATCCGTCGAATCAAAAAAACACCCAGGATGATCGTCCCCATGGCGAACACGAAGCCAGCGCGCAACTCGACCGGGCATGTGCTGATCGCGAGCTTGATCGGCACCACCATCGAGTTCTTCGATTTCTACATCTATGCGACCGCGGCGGTGATCGTGTTTCCGCAGATCTTCTTTCCCAAGGAGGATCCGGGCGCGGCGACGCTGCAGTCGCTGGCGACGTTCGCGCTGGCGTTCTTCGCGCGGCCGGTGGGCTCGGCGATCTTCGGCCATTTCGGCGATCGAATCGGCCGCAAGGCGACCCTGGTCGCGGCGCTGCTCACCATGGGCGTGTCGACGGTGACGATCGGTCTGTTGCCGACGTATGCCTCGATCGGCGTCATGGCGCCGCTCGGTCTGGCCTTGTGCCGCGTCGGCCAGGGCCTGGGCCTCGGCGGCGAGTGGGGCGGCGCCGTGCTGCTCGCGATCGAGAACGCGCCACCCGGCAAACGCGATTGGTACGGCATGTTCCCCCAGCTCGGCGCGCCGATCGGCTTCATCTGTTCCTCCGGCATATTCCTTGCGCTCGCCCATTGGCTCGATGAGCGGCAGTTCATGGCATGGGGCTGGCGCGTGCCGTTCCTGGCGAGCTTCCTGCTGGTCGGCGTCGGCTTGTACGTGCGCCTGCGCCTGACCGAGACGGCGGCATTCGCGCAGGCGATCGCCAGGAACGAGCGTGTCCGGGTTCCGATGTGGTCGGTGTGCGCCCGCCATACGCGCGTGCTCGTGCTGGGAACCTTCGCGGCGACGGCGACATTCGTCGTGTTCTACTTGATGACCGCGTTCACGCTGGGCTGGGGTACGAGCCATCTGCATTATTCGCGGCCGGCGTTCCTGGAGATGCAGATGATCGGCGTGGTGTTCTTCGGATCGTGCATCCCGCTGTCCGCGTGGATCGCGGCGCGCCGCGACAGCCGTTGGATGCTGATCGCCGCGAACTTCGGCATCATCGTGTATGGCTTGATCTTTGCCCCGCTGTTCGGCGGAGGGACGGGCCCCGGTGTGCTGGCCGCATTGTCCATCGGGCTCGCGCTGATGGGATTCACCTATGGGCCCCTCGGGACCGCGCTCGCCGCGCTGTTCCCGACGGCGGTTCGATACACGGGCGTCTCATTGACCTTCAACCTCGCGGGGATCGTCGGCGCCTCGCTCGCCCCCTATGCGGCGACCTGGCTCGCCACGCGCTACGGTCTCGGGTCCGTGGGCATCTACCTGAGCGCGGCGGGTCTCGTCTCCTTGGGCGCGCTGTGGCTGCTGCCGGCTCGAACCGCGCGCATGGTAGTCTGAGGCGCAGGCCGCGACGATGGGGACAGCACGATGAGCACGAATCACGGCGCGCCGGAACCGTTCGCGGACCTCACGGCGGACCTCGGGCGTCTCGACTCCGTCGGGCGCCGGCGCGCGCTGATCGGCGCCGGGGGCGTCGATTTCACGTCGAACGATTACCTTGGGCTCGCCGATTCCGACGAACTGCGCGAGGCCGCGGTCGCGGCGCTCGCGCGGCGCGTGCCGCTCGGCGCCGGCGGTTCGCGCCTGTTGAGGGGCAATCACCCCGAGCATGAAGCCCTGGAAGAGGCCGCCGCCGATTTTTTCGG
>JAJXYR010000310.1 GCA_021780475.1 Pseudomonadota bacterium | reverse complement strand
CGAACAGACGCGCGACGACGACGCGCGCCTGGCGCGCGAAAATGCGTGGCGCGAGGCCAAGCACGAGAAACCCTTGAAGTCGGTCGCGGACATCAAGCAGGACGAGTCCGCGGGCATCATCCTCGCGGAGGCGTCGCAGATAGCGGCGGACTTCGCGACTCTGCCGCCGACGGTCGCCGCTGGTGCGGGTGCGGCGACCGCGACCCTGCACTGAGGCGGCCGCGCGCCGCCCGCGGCGTCAACGCAGCAAGACGGTGTACAGGTCCCAGTAATCCTCGGCCAAGACGTTCCACCCACCCGGGGTGGAACTCTTGGCCGCCGCCGCGAGCGAATCGGCCGTCGGCACCGTGTCGTCGGGATGGCGGTATTCGCACGCGATCCTCAAGCGGTCGAGCTTCTGCTTGACCGGCGCATTGACCTGGGTCTTGGCGTTCACCGCGGCGATCGCCTTCTGAACCCGCAGCATGTACCCGTCGCAATCGGCGCGAGAGCCGAAATTCATTTCGTGCACGCGCCGCGCCACCGACTCCTTGGCGCGGGCCGCGACGCCGAACGCGTCGACGTGCTCGCACAGCAGTTCCGCATAGCCGATGATCGCCAGATTGATGGTGCGGCGGGCCGCGAGCGATATTCCCGGGAACGGCTCGGAGGGTTCGCTGACGAGTTCGTTGCGCGCGACCTGCAGATCCCGCACCATCGAGTCCGCGGACGCCACCTCGGCGCGCAGCGGCTGCAGCGCTTTTTGCAGATCGCGCCGCCTGAAGTAATGCCAGAGCGCGTTCAAGCGTCCGAGCTGCGCGTCGGCGGTCGACAGGCGCGTCCTCGCTTCATCGGCCAGCGCCCTCGCCTCCCGCAGGCGCGCATCCGCGGCCGCGAGCCGCGCCTCGCGCTCCGCGGCGCTTTGGACGCGGAACTTGGCTGACTCCCGCTCCTCCTGCGCCCGCGACAAATCGGCCGCGAAGGCGCCGAGGCGCTGGTGACAGGTCTTCCACAACGCGCGCAGCTGGTAGAAGACCAGCGCACTGAACCCGGTGTCCGGATCGGCGAGCAGTTCGCCAAGCGCATCCATCTGTTCCTGCGCACGGATGGTCGCGCCTTCCTGCTGTTTCAGGCGGTCACGCATCAGGTGAAACTCGTCCTGCAGGTCGGCGTAGGCCTTCTTCAGGCCGGCGCGGTTCTGGAAGAGCTGCATCAAGCGCTCTTCCTCGGCGCTCGCCGGCCCGCGCTCCGCGGCCGCCTTGAAGAAATTCAGCTTGTCGATCAATGGTCCGTCCCGCGTGTCACGCCGCCGCGGGGTCGTCCCGGGTGGCCTGCCGGCTAGAAGCGATGTCCCCGCTCAGCGCAGTATTCGAGCCACTTGTTTAACATCATGTTGCGCATCCAGCGCTGATCCAGTTCACGCTTGATTCCGGCCTGCAGCCGCGACAATTCCGAATGGCGCTCGAAACCGCGGAAACCGCGGACCTCCGCGAGCCTGGCATCGTGGTAGACGCACACTTCGATGTCCGGATCCCTGACGACGCTCCCGTCGTGCGCGAATTCGTAGGTCAGACGGAGCACGCTCGTGTACCGGGACAACTCCAGCGGTGTGAGATGCAGGTCACAGTCCGTGGCGGCGCGCGACACCGCCGCCGTGCCTACGCGGCGCAGATCCGGCACGAGCCAGCCGAGCCGCACGTAGTTGCTTTCGTACAGTGTCATCAGGCCGACGAAACTTCCGGGCTTCGCGCGCCAGGTGCTCCGGCACCATTGATCCGTGATCATGGGCCGACTATATCATGCGCATCATGGCATTCAGGGGCGCAGCCGCCGCTCGACGCCGGTGCGGTCGAGTATCCGGCTCGACATCTCCTCGATCGAGCACTCCGTCGCATCGACGTTGGGGATGCCGTAGCGTTCGAAAAGCGACTCCGCGGCGCGCACCTCGAACGCCACCTGGGCCGGCGAGGAGTAGCGGCTGTCCGGACGCCGCTCGTTGCGGATTTGCTGCAGGCGGTCCGGACTGATCGTCAGTCCGAACAGCTTCTTCGCGTGCGGCTCGAGAACCCGCGGCAGCACCCGCGATTCCAGATCCTCTTCCGTCAAGGGGTAGTTGGCCGCGAAGATTCCGTATTGCATCGCTAGATAAAGGCATGTCGGCGTCTTGCCGGAGCGCGAAACGCCGACCAGGATCACGTCGGCGCGGCCGTAGCCGGCGATCACCGAGCCGTCGTCGTTCGCCAGCGCGTAGTTCGTCGCGTCGATGCGCAGCGCATAGGCGTGCGTGTCGGCCATCCGGTGCGCGCGGCCGACCGCATGGGCGGACTGCGTGTTCAACTCATTTTCCAGCGGCGCAAGGAACGGATCGAAGAAATCCAGAAAAAAACAGCGGCTGCCGCGCACGACGTTGCGCACATCCTCCTGCACCAACGTGCTGAAGACGATCGGCCGAACTCCCTCTTCGTCCCCGATCAGATCGATCTTGCGGACGGCCTCCCGCGCCTTGTCAACGGTGGAGATAAATGGCACAGTAATTTGTCGAAATTCGATGCCGTTGAATTGCGTCATCAGACTGTGACCCATCGTCTCCGCGGTCACTCCAGTCTGGTCGGATACGAAAAAAACGGTTCGCTTATTCAAAGGGCCCGCCCCTCGTGATCACGCGCCGAGGAAGGCGCTTCAGCACCGCAGTGTTTCACCTTAGCCAACATCGGACAAGCACCGCCTCATGAAACCCTACATCGTTCCGTACGAAGCCATCAAGAACAGCGACATCGAACTGGTAGGCGGAAAGAACGCCTCGATCGGCGAGATGATCGGCAACCTCGCGAAACTCGGGGTCTCGGTTCCCGGCGGCTTCGCGACGACCTCGCATGCCTACCGCGACTTCCTGGCCCAGGATGGACTCGACGAACGGATCCGGAAGATTCTCGCGACCTTGGATGTCGATGACATCGAGCGCCTCGCCGTGGTCGGCGCCGAGATCCGCGCGTGGATGCTGGCGACCCCGTTCCCGCCCCGATTCCAGGAAGAACTGCTGGCGGCCTGGCGGAAAATGGGCCAGGGACCCGAATTCGCGGTCGCGGTGCGCTCCTCGGCGACCGCCGAGGACCTGCCGGATGCGTCCTTCGCCGGCCAGCAGGAGACGTTCCTGAACGTCCGCGGCGAAGAGCATCTGCTCAAGTGCGTGCACGAGGTGTACGCGTCCCTGTTCAACGACCGCGCGATCGCGTATCGCGTCCACAACCGATTCGACCATTCCGCAGTCGCGCTCTCCGTGGGCGTGCAGCACATGGTGCGCAGCGATCTCGGCAGCTCGGGCGTGATGTTCACGCTCGACACGGATTCCGGGTTCCGCGACGTCGTGTTCATCACCGCCGCCTACGGCCTCGGCGAAACCGTCGTGCAGGGTGCGGTGAACCCCGACGAGTACTACGTTTACAAGCCCGCGCTGCGGGCGGGCCGCCGGTCGGTATTGCGGCGGAACCTCGGCGGCAAGGCGATCAAGATGGTCTACGCCGAAGCCGGCGCCGCGAGCCGGGTGCGCACCGTCGACGTCGAGACGCGCGACCGGCAGCGCTTCGCGCTCGACGAGGCGGACGTGCTCGCGCTCGCCCGCCAGGCGCTGATCATCGAGGACCATTACGGCGCGCCGATGGACATCGAATGGGGCAAGGACGGCGACAGCGGCAGGATCTACATCCTCCAGGCGCGGCCCGAGACGGTGCAGAGCCGCGCCGGCCGCAGCTTCCAGCGCTTCACCCTGAAGGGACGTTCCACCGTCGTCGCCAGCGGCCGCAGCATAGGCCAGAAAATCGGCGCGGGCCGCGCGCGCGTGATCACCGACGTCAAGGACATGGCCAGGGTGCGGGCCGGCGACGTGCTGGTCGCGGACATGACGGATCCGGACTGGGAGCCCGTCATGAAGCGCGCGGCGGCGGTCGTCACGAACCGCGGCGGGCGCACCTGTCACGCGGCGATCATCGCGCGCGAGCTCGGCATTCCCGCGGTCGTCGGCTGCGGCGACGCGACGAAGACCATCGCCGACGGCCAGGCGATCACCGTCTCCTGCGCCGAAGGCGACATCGGCTACGCGTACGACGGCATGCTGGAGTTCGACGAGCACAAGGTCGAGCTGGACGCGCTGCCCCCCTCGCCGGTGCGAATCATGATGAATGTCGGCAATCCCGACCGCGCCTTCGATTTTTCGCGGATCCCGAACCGGGGCGTGGGACTTGCGCGTCTGGAATTCATCATCAACCGCATGATCGGCGTGCACCCGCGCGCGCTGCTTGAATTCGACAAGCAAAGCGTCGAGATCAAGGAGGCGATCGGCCGCCAGATGGCGGGTTATCCCGACCCCGTCACCTTCTACGTCGACAAGCTCGTGGAGGGCATCGGCCAGGTCGCCGCCGCCTTCGCGCCGGAGCCGGTGATCGTGCGCCTGTCGGATTTCAAGTCCAACGAATACGCGAACATGATCGGCGGCAAGGCCTACGAGCCGCATGAAGAGAACCCGATGCTCGGCTTCCGCGGTGCGTCCCGGTACATCGACCTGGCGTTCCGACCGTGTTTCGAACTCGAGTGTCGCGCGCTCAAGCGGGTCCGCGACGACATGGGACTGACCAACGTCCAGGTCATGGTGCCGTTCGTGCGCTCGCTCGCCGAAGCCGCGGCGGTGACGGAACTGCTTGCGGCGAACGGCTTGAAGCGGGGGGACCATGGCCTCAAGCACATCATGATGTGCGAATTGCCGACGAACGCGCTGCTCGCCGCGCGCTATCTGGAGTATTTCGACGGCATGTCGATCGGCTCGAATGATTTGACGCAGCTCACCCTCGGACTGGACCGGGACTCCGGGGTCGTCGCGAAGGCGTTCGACGAGCGCGACGACGCGGTCAAAGCCTTGATGTCCATGGCGATCCAGGCCTGCAAGGCGCAGGGAAAGTACATCGGCATCTGCGGACAGGGCCCTTCGGACCACCCGGAACTGGCGCGATGGCTGGTGAATCAGGGAATCGACAGCCTGTCGCTCAATCCGGATACCGTCGTCGAGACCTGGCTGTTCCTCGCGACGGGCGCGCCTTGAATAGGCCGTTCACAACGGCCGCAGCAGCCGCTCCCGGTAATACTGCAGTTCGCGAATCGATTCGCGCACGTCGTCGAGCGCGAGATGTGACGAGGCCTTCCGGAATCCTTGGGCGATCGCGGGAGCCCAGCGCAACGCGAGTTCCTTCAGCGTGCTGACGTCGAGATTGCGGTAGTGAAAGTAGCGCTCGAGGGTCGGCATGTGCCGCGCGAGGAACCGCCGATCCTGGCAGATGCTGTTGCCGCACATCGGGGACCGGCCTGGTTCCACCCAGGTTTCGAGAAACGAGATCGTCCGGCGTTCCGCGCCGGCCTCGTCCACCGCGCTCGCGCGCACCCGGTCCGCAAGCCCCGAACCGCCGTGCTGATTGCGGTTCCATTCGTCCATGCGGCCGAGCGTCTCCTCGCTCTGATGCACCGCGAGTACCGGGCCCTCGGCAAGGGCGTTAAGATGCCGGTCGGTGACGATCGTCGCGATCTCGATGATGCGGTCGGCGTCCGGATTGAGCCCGGTCATCTCCAGATCGATCCAAATTAGATTATCGGCGGATTTCATGTTCGTTGGTCACTTCCATTCGGCCCCGACGCCGCGATCGATGGTACCAGAGCGGCCCTCTTGCGGGACATGACGACGCCGCGGTCGGGGCGCGGAATCGTCCTCGCCGCCTACGGACGCGGCGCTCTGGTGCTCGCCGGAGAGGAGGCCATGCACTGCGGACTCGTCGGCCGCAAGCTGCGGCTGGTCTGCGGAGACGCCGTCGGCTGGCACGCCGGAACCGACTCCGCGGTGCCGCTGATCGATGCGGTCGAGCCGCGCCGAAATTGCGTCGAACGCATCGATGCGCGCGGGCGGGCCGAACCCGTCGTCGCCAACATCGACCGTGTCGCCATCGTCGTCGCGCCGGAACCGCGGCCGGATTGGTTTCTGGTGGACCGCTACTGGGCCGGCGCGCTGCAGGCCGGGGTCGGCGCAATGCTGATCGTGAACAAGTCCGACCTCGGTACGGCGCCGATCGCGGACGAGATCGGCACCTACGCGGGGCTCGGCCTGCGCTGCATCGAGATCTGCTGCCGCTCCGGCCGCGGACTGCCCGATTTGCGGTCGGCGCTCGGCGCGTCGGTCACCCTGCTGGTCGGCCAATCCGGCGTCGGCAAGTCGACCCTCGTCAATGCGCTGGTGCCGCTCGCCGCCGCGCAAACCGCCGAGCTCGGGCGCGACCAGGCCGGCCGCCACACCACGACGACCGCGCGCCGCTATCGATCCGGCGACGGCGCCGCGCTGGTCGATGCGCCCGGAGTCCGCGATTTCGCGCCGCCGGCGCTGTTCGCGCGGGCGGCGACGCATGCGTTCATCGAGGTGCTCGCGCACGGGACCGCCTGCCGCTTCAACGATTGCCGGCACTTCGACGAGCCGGGCTGCGCGGTGCGCGCGGCGGTCGACGCACGGGTGATCTCGCCGAGGCGTTACGAAAGCTACAGGCGCCTCGCGAGGCTGTACGAGAATCTCGCGCCCTAGCGGACGGGGCGGCGCCTAGGTCACCGCGGTGCGCCCCGCGAGCGCATGCGCGAGCGTACCGCCGTCGACGTACTCCAGTTCCCCGCCGACGGGCACGCCGTGCGCGATGCGCGACGCCTTGATCCCCCGGCGCAGCGCGAGTTCGCCCAGATAATGCGCGGTCGCCTCGCCCTCGGCCGTCGGATTGGTCGCGAGAATCACCTCGCCGACTTCACCGCCGTCGAGCAAACGTTCGAATTCGTCGAGACCGAGCTCGGCCGGACCCACGCCGTCGAGCGGGGAAATGTGGCCCATCAAGACGAAGTAGCGGCCGCCGAAGCCGCCCGACTGTTCGATCGCGACCACGTCGGCCGGAGACTCGACGACGCACAACTGCGCCGGGTTGCGCTGCGTCGAGGCGCAGATCGCGCACAATTCCTCCTCGGTGAGCATGCGGCATCGCGCGCAGTGGCCGACTTTCGACAGGGCCTCGTCGAGCGCGCGGCCGAGCCGGCGTCCGCCGTCGCGGTCCCTCTCGAGCAGATGGAAGGCCATGCGTTGCGCCGACTTCGGGCCGACGCCCGGCAGGCAGCGCAGGGACTCGATCAAGCGGGCGAGCGCGGGGGTGTATTTCATCCGCTCAAAACGGCAGCTTCATGCCGGCGGGCAGATTCATGCCCGACATCAAACCCGCATACTTCTCCTCGGTGCGCGCGGCGATTTTGCGCGTCGCATCGTTGATCGCGGCCACCAGCAGGTCTTCGAGCATGTCCTTGTCTTCGCCGAGCAGCTTCGGCTCGATCATCAGCTTCTTCGCCTCATGCCGGCCGTTCATCACCACCTTGACCATGCCCGCGCCCGACTCGCCGGTGACCTCGAGGTCGGCGATCTCCGCCTGAGCCTTTTTCATCGTCTCCTGCATCTGCTGCGCCTGGCGCATCAGATTGCCGATTCCGCCTTTCATCATCGCATTCCCTCTCGTCGTTAATTGCCGGGCTTGATCGAGGTGCCGTCTATTTCCCCGCCGAATCGCTCGCGCAGACCCTTGACCGCCGGATCCGCCACGAAAGCCGACGCCGCGGACGTCGCCCGATCCTGTTCGGCGATCGCCCGCTGCCTCGCCGGCGTGATCAGATCGGCTTCCGTGGTCTCGTACAGGATGCGCAGCTCGCGGCCGAAAAGGCGGTTGAGACCCTGCGACAACCGTTCCTCGACCAGTTTCGTGCGACGCTCGGCCGCGACCGGATCGACGCGCAACTGCAGCACGTCCGCGACGAAGGATGAGGGTACGCAATTCAACGCGAACTGCCGCACCATGCCGCTGAGACCGGCGGCCTCGACGATCTCGGGCCAATGCGCGGCGTCGACCGGCGGCGGCGCGGCTGGGTTGAACGGGGAGGTCGCGGCGTCCGCGCTACCGGTCATTGCATCGACCGGTCGCGCGGACGCCCCGGCCGTCGCGCCCGCACCTGCCGGCCGTGCCGATCCGGCCCCAGCTCGGGCCGCCGTCGCGGGGCGTGCCGCCTCGGCCTCGGTCTCGGGTCGAAACGCGAGCATCCGCAACAGCGTCATCTCGAATCCGATCCGCGGATCCGGCGCCAGGTTCAGGTCGCGGCGACCCATCACCGCGATCTGGTAATAAAGCTGCACATCCTCGGGCGTCAGCGCGCCGGCTAGCCGCGCCAAGTCCTCGTCCGCGAACTCCGACTCCCCCTGCGCCGACTCCGGCACGACCTGCACGATCGCGACGCGCTGCAGATAGGCCGCCAGTTCGACGAGCGCGCGATCGTAGTCCGGCACGTCCTGATCGAGGTCGCGGATCGTCGCGAGCAGGCCGGGGCCGTCGGAGCGCGATAGATCCTCGACGAGGCGCACGACGTGGCGGCGGTCGATCGTCCCGAGCATCGCCCGGGCGTTCTTCTCCGACAGGTCGCCGCCGCCGAACGCGATGCATTGATCCAGCAGGCTGAGCGCGTCGCGCATGCTGCCGTCCGCGGCGCGCGCGATCAGCGCGAGCGCCGCCGGCTCGAATCTCAATTCCTCGGCGTCCGCGATGAAGCGCAGGCGCTCGCCGATCATGGCCGCCGACAGGCGCTTCAAGCTGAATTGCAGGCAGCGCGACAGCACCGTGACCGGCAACTTTTGCGGATCGGTGGTCGCGAGCAGGAACTTCACGTGCGGCGGCGGCTCCTCGAGCGTCTTCAGCAGCGCATTGAACGAGTGGGTGGAGAGCATGTGCACTTCGTCGATCAAGTACACCTTGTAGCGCCCGCGGGTCGGCGCGTACTGCACCCGGTCCAGCAGGTCCCGGGTATCGTCCACCTTGGTGCGGGATGCGGCATCGACCTCGATCAGGTCGACGAAGCGTCCCTCGTCGATCTCGCGGCAGGCGGCGCAAACGCCGCAGGGATTGGAACCGGCGCCGACCTCGCAATTCAGGGACTTCGCCAGGATGCGCGCGACCGTGGTCTTGCCGACGCCGCGGGTGCCCGTGAACAGGAACGCGTGGTGCACCTTGCCGGTGTCAAGCGCGTTCGCGAGCGCGCGCAGCACGTGCTCCTGACCGACCATTTCGGAGAATTTCTTGGGGCGCCATTTGCGCGCCAGAACGACGTAGCTCATGGATCCCAGTTTAGCCGGGAACGCGCCCGGCGGCGGACTTTGGTTTCATAGGGAGGCGGCCCGCGCCAGCAGGACTCCGGCGCCCGACTTGATGCCACTACCGCTGCTCCCTTCCGGGCCTGACGGGGTTCGCGGCCAGTCGTCGCGAAGATGCAAACGCGAGCCGCCATGGACTCATGATAACAATTGGCGGAGAGGGAGGGATTCGAACCCTCGAACACCTTTTGGGATGTTACTCACTTTCCAGGCGAGCGCCTTCGACCACTCGGCCACCTCTCCGCACGAGACTCACAGCGGGCCGCAAGGGTACCGGAGCGGGCCCGGGCGAGCAAATCTACCCGCCGGCGGCGACTCCCCTCGGTGCGTCGCGATATTTCGGCGGCGCGTCCAGACAGGCATCCTTGGGACCGCGCGGCGGCGGCGCGACCGCGGGCGCCGCCGGAATGACCAGCACGTCTTCCACGTCCGGGGAATCCATGCCGACGGGCACCCGCAGCGGCGGCGCCTCGCGCGCAACCTGGTACTCCTGGACCGCGTTGCAATTCTCGCGCAACGCGTGACAGCCGCCGGTCAGCGCGGCCAGGCACACGAATATCAGGGTTCGACGAATGGTCATGCAGCTTGATCCTTGATTGAAACGCCGGCGGCGCGCATCGCGCGCAGCACGGTCTCTTGATGGGCGCCGGACAGTTCCACCAGCGGCAAACGTATCGTGGGTCCGATCAGCCCCATGCGGGCCACCGCCCACTTTACCGGGATCGGGCTCGCCTCGACGAACAAATCCCGGTGCAGCAGGCTGAGCGTGCCGTCGATCGCGCGCGCGCCGGCCGCATCCCCCGCCAGCGCGGCGGCGCAGGCCGCGTGCATCCGGCCCGGCGCGACGTTGGCGCTCACCGAAATCACACCCTTGGCGCCCGCGCCGATCCACTCGATCGCGCTCGCGTCATCGCCGGACAGCACGCTGAATTCCGGCGGACAGGCGTCCAGCAGCTGGCGGGCCCGTTCCACGGAGGTGGTCGCGTCCTTCAGGGCCACGATTTGCGGGTTGCGGGCGAGCCGGCCGACGGTCGCCGGCAGCAGATCCACCGCGGTGCGGCCGGGGACATTATAAAGGATTACCGGCACCGCCGACGCAGCCGCCGCGGCGCTGAAGTGCCGAAACAGCCCTTCCTGAGGCGGCTTGTTGTAGTACGGGGTGACCACCATGACGCCGTCGACGCCCAGCCGCGACAGGTGCTTCGTGCGGGCGACCGTTTCGGCGGTCGAGTTCGTGCCGGTGCCGACGATGACGGGCAGGCTGCCGCGGCAGCGATCGACCGCCCTGCGCGTCAGCTCAGCGATCTCGTCCAGACCAAGCGCCGGCGACTCGCCGGTCGTGCCGGCGACGACGATTCCGTCCGTCCGCTCCTGCACGTGAAAATCGAGCAATCGCTCCCAAGCCGCCCAGTCGAGCGAGCCGTCGGCGGTCATCGGCGTGACAATTGCGACCAAACTACCGGAAAACATCGGTCCTCTCCGCGGGGGGTTAACGGCGCCTACAGGCCCGCTACCATAAGTGGGCGGGCCGGCCGCTGGCAAGCGGAGAGTCGCCCGAATAATCGCTAGTCGGGACGATCCTTAGTAGAATTCGCGCACAATGAAACAACACATCGTGATTTCCGCGGTCGGCACCGACCGCATCGGCATGGTCCACGAACTGACGAAAGCGGTCGCCGACGGCGGCGGCAGCGTCAGCGAGAGCCGGATGACCTCGTTGGGCAACGAATTCGCGATGTTGCTGCTGGTCACCGGCAACTGGCACACCCTCGCCAAATTGGAGGGAGAATTCAAGAAACTGGCCGACGCGACCGGGATCAACATCCAACTGCGCCGCACCGAGGCCAGGGCCGCCCGCAACGACATGCTGCCCTATTCGATCGACGTCGTCTGCCTCGATCAGACCGGGATCGTCGCATCGATGACCGGCTTCTTTTCGCAGCGGGGTGTGGACATCGCCGAACTCTCCACGCGCACCTACGCTGCGGCGCACACCGGGGCGCCGATGTTCTCGATCCAGATGATCGTCAATGTCCCGAGCCGTCTGCACATCGGCGTGCTGCGCGAGGAATTCATGGATTTCTGCGACCACCAAAATTTGGACGCGATTTTCGAGCCGGTCAAGAGCTGAAGTTCACGCGATGGCCACCGTCACGATCGGCAGGAAAGCCCCGCAATTCACGCTCGACGGCACCGGGGGAAAATGGGCGTCCGCCGACGCGCTCGGCGCGCCGCTGGTGCTGTATTTCTATCCGCGCGACAACACGCCCGGGTGCACCAAGGAGGGGCAGAGCTTCGCGGCCCGGCACGCCGCGTTCCGCAAATGCGGCGCGACGATCCTCGGCATCTCGCCGGACAGCGTCGAATCGCACGGGAAATTCAAGATGAAAATGGGTTTTCCGTTCGACTTGCTCAGCGACCCATTGCGGCGCGCGTGCACGCTGTATGACGTGATCAAGGAAAAGAGCCTCTACGGCAGGAAGTTCCTCGGCGTCGAGCGCAGCACGTTCCTGATAGACGACAAGGGCGTTTTGCGCCAGGAGTGGCGCAAGGTCCGGGTCGATGGCCACGCCGAAACCGTGCTGGCGGCGGTGAAGGCACTGTGACCGCCGCGACGCGGTCGCGGCCGCCGCGCGAGCGCCGGATTTTCGTGCTCGACACGAACGTGCTGATGCACGACCCGACGGCGGTGTTCCGCTTCGAGGAGCACGACGTCTACATTCCGATGATCGTTCTCGAGGAACTGGACGCCGGCAAGAAGGGCCTGTCCGAATCGGCCCGCAACGTCCGCCAGGTCAGCCGCTTCCTCGATGAACTGATGCAGGGAGCGACCAAGACGCAAATCGACCGCGGCCTGCCGCTGCCGGCCGAAGCGCCGATCAACCACGGCAAACGCCCGCCGGGCGGCCGCCTGTTCTTCCAGACCGCGCTGCTGGAGTCGGCCCTGCCGGACAGCCTGCCCGGCCACGGCGCCGACAACGCGATATTGGCGAATACGCTCGCGCTGCAACAGAAATTTCGCAAAGCGCGCGTCACCCTCGTGTCCAAGGACATCAATCTACGGATCAAGGCCGCGATCGTCGGCGTACACGCAGAGGATTACTCGAGCGACAAAACGATCGAGGATGCGGACCTGCTGTCCAGCGGTACGCACGAACTGCCGGCGAATTTCTGGGACAAACACGGCAAGGGCATGGAGTCCTGGCAGCACCAGAGCCGGACCTTTTATCGGGTGCGCGGCCCCCTGGTCGGCGAGTGGCAGCCGAATCAGTTCGTCCATGAGCACGGCACCGGCGGCGACGGCTTCGAGGCGCGGGTTCGCAGCCTGGAGCAGGACTCGGCGATCCTCGAGCTGACGATGGACTACCGCACGGAGCGCAACAACGTCTGGGGCGTCACCGCGAGAAACCGCGAACAAAATCTGGCCTTGAACCTGCTGATGGATCCGGAGATCGACTTCGTGACGATCCTCGGACCTGCCGGCACGGGCAAGACTCTGTTGACGCTCGCCGCCGGGCTCGCGCAGACCCTGGATCACAATCGCTTCAGCGAAATCATCATGAGCCGAGTGACGATTCCGCTTGGGGAGGACATCGGCTTCCTGCCGGGCACCGAAGAGGAAAAGATGGAGCCCTGGATGGGGGCGTTGATGGACAACCTCGAGGTGCTGACCCAAACCCAGGCGGGGGGCAATTGGGGCCGCGCGGCGACCAACGACCTGCTGCGCCACCGGATCAAGATCCGCTCGCTGAACTTCATGCGCGGCCGCACGTTCCTGAACCGCTACATCATCCTCGACGAAGCGCAAAATCTGACGCCGAAGCAGATGAAGGCCCTGGTCACCCGCGCCGGTCCCGGCACGAAATTGGTCTGCCTCGGCAACATCGCGCAGATCGACACGCCGTATCTGACCGAGACGACCTCCGGTCTGACGTACGTCGTCAATCGATTCCACGGCTGGGCGCATTCCGGGCACATCACCTTGAAGCGGGGCGAACGCTCGCGGCTCGCGGACTACGCGTCGGAAACACTGTGAATAATTCCAGCCGTCCGGCGAACTAATGCGCCGTCCATCGACTCAAACGCCGAGCCATGAGTAGATCACCGTCGCGTTTGCAATCGATATTGGCATTGTGCGCCGCGACCGCGCTCGGCTTCAGCGTGAGTCTCGGCTACATGGCCGGCGCGCGCGCCGCCACAGCCCCTCCCGTTCCAAGCGCGGTCGGCACCGAGGGGGAACTGCCCGACCTGGGCAGCCCCGCGAATGCGGCGATCAGCCTGGAGGACGAATACGAAGCCGGCCTGATGTACACACGCCAGATGCGGCAGAGAGGAATGATCCTCGACGACCCGGAGGTCAGCGAATACATCGAGGACATCGGGCATCAACTGTCGAGTTACGCCGAGGAGGGACAGCACGAGTTCTCGTACTTCGTCATCAAGGATCCGGACATCAATGCGTTCGCGATCCCCGGCGGATTCATCTTCGTCAACAGCGGCTTGTTCCTCGCGACGGGCAACGAGAGTGAACTCGCGGCGGTGCTCGCGCATGAAACGGCGCACGTCACCCAGCGCCACATCGCCCGCCAGATCGTCGACCAATCCCACGCCGGCCTGATCTCGACGGCGGCGATGCTCGCCGCGATCCTGCTCGGTGCGACCGCCGGCGGCGGCTCACCGGACGCGATGGAGGGCGCGATCGCGGCGACCCAGGGCGCGGCCATCCAGCACCAGATCAACTACACGCGTTCGCAGGAGGCGGAGGCGGACCGGATCGGCATCTACACGATGGCGAGCGCCGGGTTCGATCCGCTGGCGATGGCATCCTTTTTCGGCAAGTTCGACCGCAATTCACCCGATCCGAGCCGCACCGACGCGATCGGCTTTTTGTTGGACCATCCGGTCACTTCCGACCGCATCGCGGAGGCCCGCAATCGCGCCTCGCAGATCGGTCGCATTCACCATGTCGATTCCATCAGCTACGGCTTGATGCGCGAGCGCCTGCGCTCCCTGACCGGCGATCCGGACAAGGCGGTCCAGTATTACCGGGACCTGCTGAAGAACGGCGGCGGCCGCGATCTCGACGACCGCTACGGCATGGCGGTCGCGGAGACGCGCGCGAAGATGCCGGAACCGGCGATCGTCGAGTTGCAGAAGCTCCTGCAGCAGGAGCCGAAGATCACCCAGCTCTACGGCGCACTCGGTCAGGCGTATCTCGCCGATGGGCAGTTGAAGCGGTCGCAGGCGGTGCTGGAGCAGGCGCTCGGTCTTTTCCCGCGCAACGTGCCGATCACGATACGGCTCGCCCAAACCTACATGCGCGAGGGACAGAACAAGCGCGCCCATCTGTTGCTGCTCGACCTGTTCGACATCGTCGAACCGACCCCCGAACAGACGAAGCTGATCGCGAAGGCGGCGCATGCGGCGGGAGACGTCGCCGACTCGTATTATTACCTGTCAGAATTTTATATCATGAACGGCGAGCTCAACCGATCGTCGAACGAACTGATGCTCGCGCTCGCGCTGCCCGGACTCAATCCGATCCAGCGCGCGCGATTCAGCGCACGGCTCGAGCAGGTCCGTTCGGCCCTGGCCAAGGACAAGCGCCGCAAGAAGAGCTCCGACGATCGCGGCGGCGGCGACGGCGACGGCGGAAACTGACACAGGAAACCCGAAGATGTGGACGAACAGAACGGCACGCGCAGTGCTCTGCGTGATTGCGGTGACGGCCCTGAGCGCCTGCGTGACGCTGCCGCCGAACGAGCATCGCTCACCGAAGGATCCGTGGGAGAGCTGGAACCGGGGCGTCTACAAATTCAACGACGTGCTCGATCGAGGCGTGGCGAAACCCGTGGCGCGCACCTACGTGCGCATCGTGCCGCCGCCGGTTCGCACCGGGATCAGTAATTTTTTCAGCAATCTCGACATGCCGACCGTGATGGTGAACGACACGCTGCAGGGAAAATTCCACGCGGCCGCCACCGACCTCGGCCGCTTCCTGCTCGACTCGACCGTGGGTTTCGGCGGATTGCTCGATCCGGCGACCGCGGTCGGCCTGGATCACAACGACGAGGATTTCGGCCAGACCCTCGGCGTCTGGGGAGTGCATCCGGGACCGTTCCTGGAGCTGCCCCTGCTCGGCCCCTCCGACCTGCGTGACGCCCCGTCGCGCTTGGTGGACACCTACACGAACCCGCAACAGTACATCAGCAACAGCTACGTGAAATACTCGCTCTGGGGGCTCGATCTGGTCAAGGTCCGGGCCGGCCTGCTGCCGCTCGACCGCACGGTCCAGAATGCCTTCGATCCGTACGCGTTCGTGCGCGACGCCTATCTCCAGCAGCGCGCCTACAAGATATCGGGCGGCGCGGACTCGGGATCCGATGCGCCGCCGGACGATCCTGACGCGGGCGACGGGGGCGGCGCGCCGCCGCGCTGATCCGCCGGCGCCCGGCTCACTCGCCCGCGGGCAGCAGCTCCTCGACCTCGCTGAGACGCGCGAGCTGTTGCAGCTGTTGCGGCAGATTCTCATAGCGCAGGTCCCGGCCGGCGCCGCGCGCCACGCTCAGCCACTCGATCAGCAAGGCGAGACCCGCGCTGTCCGCCGCCGACACACCCGCCAGGTCGATCACCGTTGCGCGACCCTCCACGATGGCCGGGGAGCCGGTGGCGAGCAGCGGCCCCACGGTGTCAAAGTCGAGTACGCCGCCGACGACAGCCCTGCCCTCGCCCTGCAACGTCCAGGCGGCCGCCGGCGCCGCGGGCTTCACTTGGCCTTTCTCGACGCATTCTGGTGTTCGAGACGCGTGATGACCTCCTCGAGACCCTTCTGTTCGACTTCGGAGCCGAAATCGGTGCGGAAACTCTTGACGTAGGAAATGCCCTCGATCACCACATCCCAGGCCTTCCAGCCGGTCGGAGTCTTGTGCAGCGAGAAATTCACGGGCACTTTCTCACCATTGGAGCGTTTGACGAACGTGCGCACCGTCGCGTATTGGGCGTCCGGGTCGCCGCGATAGGGCAGGATCTGAAACCGGTCCGCGGTGAAGGTGACGAGCGCATCCCCGTAGCTGTGCAGCAACGAATGGTAGAACGCGTCCACGAAACGCTTGCGCTCGTCCGGCGTGGCCTTGCGCCACGCTGGTCCGAGCACCAAACGCGCCGCGTACTCGGTGTCGAAATTCGGCAGCAGCACGTTGGCGACGAGTGCGTCCAATTTCGCCGGATCCTTCTCGTACATCGCGCGATGGGCGTCGAGTTCGTTCAACATCCGCTTGGCGGAATCCTGGACGATCTGTTCGGGGCCGAGCGAAGACGCGGGCGCGGCGGCCGGAGCGGCGGCGGGCGCCGGCGCCGCGGCCGCGCCGCCGGCCGCGATCCAGGCGGCGGCGATGAGAATGGTCGTTGCGAACGATGCGCTCTTGGTCATTTGGGCTGTCCTCCCGCCGAGCCATCCGTCTTGGATTGCACGGAATTCTTGGAAAAGTTTGCGAGAAACTGTCCGATCAGATTTTCCAGAACGAACGCCGACTGCGTGAAGGCGATCTGATCGTGATTCTTCAGGAAGGTCTCCGCGCCGCCGGGCGTCAAACCGA
>JAJXYR010000260.1 GCA_021780475.1 Pseudomonadota bacterium | reverse complement strand
TGCCGATCGATACCAGCTCGCCGAGGATGCCGATCGGCAGCAAGCCGGCGAAGGTCGCCGCCAGCACACCGGTGATGACCGTCGATATGTGCGGGGTCCGGTACTTCGGATGAACCGCGCCGAAGATCGGGGGCAGCAGGCCGTCACGCGCCATCGTCAGCCAGATGCGCGCCTGCGGGATGATCATCGTGATGATCACCGACGTAAGCCCGAGCAGCGCGCCCCAGATGACCCAGCTCGTGAGCCAGTGCAGCTGATGATGGGACTCGATCGCGACCGCGACCGGCGCCGCGTCGTTGAGCGCGGGATACGGCACCATGCCGGTCATGACGCCGGACATCAGGATGTACAGGATCGTGCAGATCCCGAGGCTTCCGAGGATGCCGATCGGCATGCCGCGGCTCGGGTTCTTCGATTCCTGCGCGACCGTGGAGACGCCGTCGAAACCGATGTAGGCGAAGAAGATGATGCCGGCCGCCTGGATGATGCCGCTCCAGCCGAATTCGCCGAATTTGCCGGTATTCTTCGGAATGAACGGCACCCAGTGCGCGGTGTCGACGTAGAACGCGCCGAACACGATCACCGCCAGCACGATGCTCACCTTGATCGCGACGATGACGGTGTTGACGAACGTCGACTCCTGGATCCCCTTGTAGCAGAGCGCGGTCGCCGCGGCGATGATGCCGATCGCCGGCAGATTGAGGAACGCGCCCGTCTGGTGGACCTGGATGCCGACGTCGGCCGCCGCGAACGGTGCCGAGGTCAGCGAGCCCGGCAGCACGTTGATGCCGTAGTAATCGAGGAGCTTGACGAAGTAGCGGCTCCAGCCGACCGCCACCACCGAACAGGCCATCATGTATTCGAGCACCAGGTTCCAGCCGACGAACCAGGCGATGGACTCGCCGAGCGTCGCGTAGCTGTAGGCGTAGGCGCTGCCGGCGACCGGAACCATGGTCGCGAACTCCGAATAACAGAGTCCGGCGAACATGCAGCCGATTCCGGCGATCACGAACGATATGACGATCGCGGGGCCGGCGTGCTGGGCCGCGGCGAGTCCCGTGAGCACGAATATGCCGGTGCCGATGATGCCGCCGATGCCGAAGGCGATCAGCGACGGGGTGCCGAGGGCGCGGACCAGATTCTTGCCTGCGGCCTCCTCGTGGTAGTCGGAAATCGGCTTGGTCGCGAACAGTCCGCTTAACTTCATCGATGCACCCAACGTGGCCCTGGCGGGAAGCCCCGACTGTATCGGCTTTCGCACGCCGCATCCAAACAATTTCCGGCACCGGACGCCGCCGCCCCCGCCACGGCCGGCATCAAGGCAGCCCGTCGACCTCCTCGGGCTTGGTCAGCTTGCGCTCCAGCAGGTCGTCGGTGCGCAGTCCGAGATCCAGCGCGATCGCCGAGGATATGTAAATCGAGGAATAGGTGCCGGCGACGATGCCGATCACCAGCGCCGCGGAGAAGCTGTGCAGGGTCTCGCCGCCGAAAACCAGCAGGGCGACGACGACCAGAAGCGTCACCAGCTTCGTCATCAGGGTTCGCGACAAGGTCTGATTGATCGACTCGTCGATCACCTGCGAGATGGAGATCTTGCGCGCGCTGCGCGCCCGTTCCCGCACGCGGTCGAAGACGATCACCGTGTCGTTCAGCGAATAGCCGATCACCGCCAGGATCGCCGAGATCGCCGTCAGGTCGAACGTCATCTGCGTGACCGCGAAGAATCCGAGAACGCAGATCGGGTCGTGCAGAACCGCGAGAATCGCGCCCACCGAGAGCTTCGGCGTGAACCGGATCAGTACGTAGACCAGGATCAGCGCCAAGGTCGCCGCCAGCGCCCAGGAGCCCTTGACGAACAGTTCCTGGCCGACCTGCGGACCCACGACTTCGGTCGACTGCAGCTTCACGCCCGCGTCGATCGGCCGGAACAGGCCGGCGATACGGGTGCCGATCTGGTCGCCCTTGATGTTCGGATCCGGCGGCAGCCGCACCAGAATGTCGCGGGAACTGCCGAAGGCCTGCACCTGCGCGCCGGCGATATGGGCGTTGGCGAGTGCGGCCCGCAGCCGGTCGATGTTCGGCGCGTCCGGAAAGTGCGTTTCGATGACGACGCCGCCGGTGAAGTCGATGCCGAGATTCAGGCCGCGCACCGCCACCAGCACGAGCGATCCGACGATCAGAACCGCCGACAGCCCGTACCACACCTTGCGGGTGTTCATGAACGGGAAGCGCGTTACCTTGTGAAAGAACTCCATTTACATAGACTCCCGTGCGCCCGGCTAGATCGGCAGCCGGTCGAGCTTGCGCCGGCCGCCGAAGATGACTTGAACCAGGGCGCGGCTGCCCATCAAGGACGTGAACATCGACGTGGCGATGCCGAGCACCAGCACGACGGCGAAGCCGCGGACCGCGCCCGAGCCGATCAGCCACAACACGAGACCCGCGATCAGCGCGGTCACGTTCGAGTCCGCGATCGCGGAGAACGCCCGGTCGAAACCCGCCGCGATCGCCGCGCGCGGCGTGATCCCCATGCGCAGTTCCTCGCGGATGCGCTCGTAGATCAAGATGTTCGCGTCGACCGCCATGCCGACCGTCAGGACCACCGCCGCGATACCCGGCAGCGTCAGCGCCGCGCCGACGAGCGACAGCAGCGCGGTCAGCAGCACGACGTTGGCGGCAAGCACCGCGTCGGCGATCAGGCCGAACGCCTTGTAGTACACGGCCATGAAGATGAAGGCGGCGAGCGTGCCGAAGACCATCGCGTGGATTCCCTTGTCGATGTTGTCCTGGCCGAGGCTCGGGCCGATCGCGCGCTCCTCGATCTCCGACAGCGGCGCCGCGAGGCCACCGGCCCGAAGCAGCAGCGCGAGCTCGCGCCCCTCGATCGGATTGATCCCGGTGATCTGGAAGTTGTTGCTGAACACGCCGCGGATCGTCGCCTGGTTGATGACTTCCTCGGTCTTGCGATCGACCTCGACGCCCGCCGCGTTCTTCTCGCGCGACTGGTCGATGAACACGACCGCCATCATGTGCCCGATGTTCTCCTCGGTGTTGCGCAGCATCTTGGAGGCGCCGCGGCTGTCGAGCGAGACCGACACGGCCGGGCCGTCCTGGGTGTTCGGCTGGAACGAGGCGTCGGTCAGCTGATCGCCCGTGACGACGACATCCCGCTTCAGCAGCACCGGCCGCTTGTCGCGCGTGTAATAGAGCTTGGCGCCGATCGGGACCTGTCCGCTCGTGGCGGCCTGGTACGGATTGTCGGTCTCATCGACCATGCGGAATTCGAGCGTCGCGGTCTTGCCGAGGATCTTCTTCACCTCGGCCGAATTCTGCAGCCCGGGAAGCTCGATCGCGATCTGGTCGACGCCCTGCCGCGCGACCTGCGGCTCCGACACCGCAAGTTCCGGGCTGTTCAGGCG
The DNA here is from genome assembly GCA_021780475.1 of Pseudomonadota bacterium. GTDB lineage: Bacteria > Pseudomonadota > Gammaproteobacteria > Steroidobacterales > Steroidobacteraceae > Bog-1198. The sequence continues at coordinate 13,418 of JAJXYR010000260.1, read as the reverse complement.
GTTGCGCAGGATCACGATGTTCTGTTGAACCGCGTAGTCCTCGCGCTGCTTGATCTGCTCGGGGGTCAGCGTCAATTGCAGCGCCGGGGCGCCGCCGACGTTCGTGTCGATGAAATTCAGCGTGCGGTTGTCGGCGATGATCGCGGTCCGGCCCTTCGCGAAGCTGTCGGCGTCGCGGAACAGGACCACCACCCGGTTGTCCGGATAGTCGACGCGCACGTCCTGGTAGGGCACGTGCGCGTTGCGCAGCGAGGCGCGGAAGTCCTGCTCGTACAGGTCGAGCTCCTGCTTGACCGCCGCCCGCACGTCGACCTGGTAGACCAGATATACGCCGCCGCGCAGGTCGAGCCCGAGCTTGATCGGGGTGAGGCCGAGGTTGCGCATCCAGTTCGGCACGCGCGACGCCGAGGACAGCGCGATCGTATAGGCGTTCGGCATTGCCGCCGAAATGGCGTCGCGGGCCTTCATTTGGTCGGCCTTGTCTTCGAATCGCAGCGTAAGCCTGCCCTGTTCGATGAACGAGCCGGCGAGCGGCACGCCCTTGGCCTGGAGGAGCTTCTCGACCGCGACGCGGTCCGATTCGACCACCGCGGCCCGGTCCTTGGCGAGCTGCAGCGCGCTCTGTTCGCCGAACAGGTTCGGCATCGCGAGGAACATCGCGATCAGCAGCACCACCGCGACCAGCGCGATCTTCCAGCGGGGATAGGAATTCATGCGCTCTTCACGGTGCCTTTCGGCAGGATTTGCGAGACCTGGAATTTCTGCAGCTTGACGTTCACCCCGGAGGCGATTTCCAGCGTGATGAACTGCTCGCCGACCTCGACGACCTTGCCCAGCATCCCGCCGTTGGTCGCGACCTCGTCGCCGGCGGCGACCCGGGCCAGCATTTCCTTCTGCTCCTTCGCGCGCTTGTTCTGCGGACGGATCAACAGCACGTAGAACACCACCAGCAGCAGGACAGGCAGCATCAAAGCGCTGATGATGCTCTGGCCTCCGCCCGCGCCGGTCGACTGTGCGAAGGCTGATTTGATGAAGAAATCCATGGTGTTGCACTCACTTCGGAAAGCCGCGGCCGCGACGGAAAGCCCCGGATTATACCCAAACGGGGCCGTCGCGGGGATCTCAAGAACCCGGGCCGTCCCGCGGCGCCCGGGCGGCGTGGAACTCGCGGGCATAGGCATCGAGGCGCCCGGCCACGATCGCGTCGCGGATCTCGCCCATCAAGCGCTGATAGAAATGCAGGTTGTGGATCGTGTTCAGGCGCGAGCCGAGAATCTCGTTGCAGCGGTCGAGGTGGCGCAGGTAACTGCGGCTGTAATGCAGGCAGGTGTAACAGCCGCATCCCGCCTCGACCGGCTCCGTGTCGCAGCGATGCGCGGCATTGCGGATGTTGACGACGCCGCGGCGGGTGAACAAATGGCCGTTGCGCGCATGGCGCGTCGGCATCACGCAGTCGAACATGTCGACGCCCCGGCGCACCGCCTCGAGAATGTCCTCCGGGCGGCCCACCCCCATCAGGTAGCGTGGCTTGCCGCGCGGCATTTGCGGGCACACGGCCTCGAGCACCGACTCGCGTTCGCCCTCGGTCTCGCCGACGGCGAGGCCGCCGATCGCGAGGCCGTCGAAGCCGATCTCCTCGAGCGCGGCGAGCGACTCCAGGCGCAGGTCGGTGTGCACGCCGCCCTGGACGATGCCGAACAGCGTCCCCGGAGGCGGCTCGCGGTAATACTCGCGCCGCCCCCGCGCGGCCCAGCGCATCGACAGCTCCATCGAGGCCCGGGCCGCCGCCGCGGTCGCCGGATACGGCGTGCATTCATCGAAGCTCATCGCGATGTCCGAGGCGAGCACGCGCTGGATGCGCATCGACTCCTCCGGCGACAGGAATACCGGCGCCCCGTCGACCGGCGAGCGGAAGCGCGCGCCCTCTTCGGTGATCTTGCGCATCGCCGCGAGGCTCCAAACCTGGAATCCGCCGGAATCGGTCAGGATCGGCCGTTCCCAATGCATGAACCGGTGCAGTCCGCCGTGCGCGGCGATCACCTCGAGGCCCGGGCGCAGAAAGAGGTGAAACGTATTGCCGAGAACGATCTGCGCGCCGAGCGATTCCAACTCCTCCGGAGTCATCGCCTTGACGGTGCCGTAGGTGCCTACCGGCATGAACGCCGGCGTCTGCACGACGCCGCGCGCGAACGTCAGCCGGCCGCGCCGCGCCGCGCCGTCCGTGCCGAGCACCTCGAAGCGCATCGCCGGAGGCGTCACGTCCCCTCCCGCGCGCCGTCGCGGGGCGTGATGAACATCGCGTCGCCGTAGCTGAAGAACCGGTAGCTTGCGCGCACGGCGTGCCGGTACGCGTCGAGCAGGGCTTCCCGCCCGGCGAACGCCGCGCACAGCATCAGCAGCGTCGACTCCGGCAGGTGGAAGTTCGTGACCATCGCGTCGACGGCGCGGAAGCGATGCCCCGGCTTGATGAAGATGCGGGTCTCGCCGCGCAACGGCCGCGGACGACCGCCGGCCGCCGCCGCCTCGAGCGCGCGCACGACGGTCGTCCCGACCGCGACGACCCGGCCGCCGGCGGCGCGGGTCTGCTCGATCGCGTCGCAGACGCTCTGCGGCACGTCCACCGCTTCGGCATGCATCACGTGCCGGTCGATTTCCTCCTCACGCACCGGCGAGAACGTGCCCGCCCCCACATGCAGCGTCAGGAACGCGCGGCGCACGCCGCGTTCGGCGAGCGCCGCGAACACGGTATCGTCGAAATGCAGTCCCGCGGTCGGCGCCGCCACGGCGCCCGGCGCGCGCGCGAACACCGTCTGATAGCGCTCGCGGTCGGCCGCGTCCGGCGCGCGCGCGATGTACGGCGGCAGCGGCATCGACCCGTGGGTTTCGAAGAAGGACAGCACGTCCTGCGAGAACTCGAGGCGGAAGAAGTCGCCGTCGCGGCCGACCATGCGAGCGACGCAGCCGCCGGCGAGTTCCACCGTGCCGTGCGGCCGCAGCGTCTTGCTCGACCGCGCCTGCACCAGCGCCGTGGTCGCGCTCTCGACGCGCTCGAGCAGGATTTCCACGCGGCCGCCGCTCGATTTGACGCCGAATGCGCGGGCCGGCACCACCCGCGTATCGTTGAGCACCAACAAATCGCCCGGCCCGAGCAGCCCCGCCAGGTCGCGAAACCACAGGTCCCGAAGCGTCGCGTCGCGGCCGTCCAAGGCGAGCAGCCGGCTGGCCGACCGCGCCGCGCTGGGCGCCTGGGCGATCAGTTCCGGTGGCAGGTCGTAATGAAATTCCTCTCGGCGCATCAGGGCGGCAATACTATCAAGACGGCCGATCGCATATACTGGCGCCTCTGGCCTGCCCGGATGGCGGAACTGGTAGACGCGCCGGACTCAAAATCCGGTGGTGGTGACACCGTGTGGGTTCGATTCCCTCTCCGGGCACCAGAACCCAATATGGATCAAAATTGAAGTTTTGCAGCAATTGCGGCCTGGCCGTCGTCTCGAAAGTTCCGGAAGGAGACCACCTGCCGCGCTTCGTCTGCGACGGCTGCGGCACGGTTCACTACAAGAATCCGCTGCTCGTGCTCGGCTGCGTGCCCGAGTGGGAGGACAGGATCCTGCTATGCCGCCGCGCGATCGAACCGCGCCGCGGATTTTGGACGGTTCCCGCCGGCTTCATGGAGATCGGCGAGACGATGCAGGAGGCGGCCCGGCGCGAGTGCCGCGAGGAGGCCGAAGCGGAGGTCGAGATCGGCTCGCTGCTCGCGGTGGTGAACGTCACGCATGCCGGCCAGGTGCACGTGATGTTCCGCGCGAAGCTCGCCGAGCCTCGTTTCGGAGCCGGCGCCGAAAGTCTCGAGGTCGGCCTGTACCGGGAGGAGGACATCCCCTGGGCGGACCTGGCCTTTCCCAGCGGCGAATTCACGCTGCGCCGGTATTTCGCGGATCGCGCGGCGCGGCGCGAGGATCATCACTTCATCGAACTCTCACGCCCGCTGCCGCGCTGAGCCCGACGGGCCGAAGCGCGGCGTCTATGGCAGAATACCGGGTCTCGCACCGTCAACCAGCTCGGAAGGGTATGTCATGGCCTTTGTGGTCACCGAATCATGTATCAAGTGCAAATACACGGATTGCGTCGAGGTATGCCCCGTGGACTGTTTTCACGAGGGCCCGAATTTTCTCGTGATCGATCCGGATGAATGCATCGATTGCACGCTGTGCGAGCCGGAGTGCCCGGTCGAGGCGATATTCTCCGAGGAGGACATCCCCGCCGGCCAGGAAAGCTTCAAGCAATTGAACGCGGAGCTGGCGAAGAAATGGCCGGTGATCAACGAGAAGCACGCCGCTCCGGCTGATGCCAAGGAATGGGAAGGCGTCGCGAACAAGCTCGCCAAGCTCGAGCGCTGAGCGGCGGCGCGCGGCCGCCGCGCGGCGCTAGGTGCCGGCGCGCTGCAGGGCCGCGATTTCCTGGAACAATTGCGGCGGCGGCAGGTAACCGTTGATGTAGCCGCCGGACGCGGTAAAGATCGCCGGCGTGCCGCGCACGCCGAGCTCCTGGCCGAGCGCGTATTCACGCGCCACCGGCGACGTAGTGCAGGACTTCGGCGGATCCAGATTCGCCCCCGCCTGAGCGCGCACCAGGGCGTCCTTGCGGTCGGGCGAACACCACACCGCTTCCGCCTTGCGCCAGCTCGCGGTGCCCGGGCCCGTGCGCGGGAAGAACATGTAGCGCACATTGATCCCAAGAGCGTTTATCTCGGCGATCCGGCTGTGCAATTCGCGGCAATAAGGGCAGTCGACGTCCGTGAACACGGTGATCGTGTAGCGCGGATGCGCGGCGGGAAACAACAGCATCTGCGATTCGGGCACCGCATCGATCAAGGCCGCGCGCGCCCGTTCGCGGCGCAGCGCGGTCAGATTGACCCGGCTGCGCATGTCGTAGATGTTGCCGTCGATGAAAAATCGTCCGTCGGCGGTCAGATAACTGACGTCCGCGCCCTGCATGAACTGGTAGACGCCGGGAATCGGCGACGGCTGCAGATCCTCGATCCTGGCTCCCGGCGGCAGCTCCTTGAGCAGCGCGATCCGCGGATCGGCCGGTGCGGCGGCGCGCGCCGCCCCGCAGGAGGCGGCGGCCGCGATCACGGTCGCTGTCACAATGGCGGCAAGCTTCAACATCGGTGTTCTCCGTCGCGACGGGCCGCTCCATCATACCAGCGGGCGGAGCCGTCCGGGCGCGGGCATCACCCGCGCGGGTGATGGTGCGAATGCAGCTCTTTCAAGCGCTCGCGCGCCACGTGGGTGTAGATCTGTGTGGTCGACAGATCGCTGTGACCGAGCAGCATCTGCACCACCCGCAGATCGGCGCCGTGGTTCAACAGGTGGGTCGCGAATGCGTGACGCAGCGTGTGCGGCGACAGTTCCTTTTCGACGCCGGCCTTCTTGGAGTAGCGCTTGATGATGTGCCAGAAGGCCTGCCGGGTCATCCGATCGCCGCGCCGTGTCGGAAACAGGTAATCGGTCTGCCGTTCCAGCAGGATTTCCGCGCGCGGGCCGCGCATGAACTGTTGCAGCCAGCCGACCGCCTCCTCGCCGAGCGGAATCAAGCGCTCGCGATTTCCCTTGCCGACGACGCGCATGACGCCCTGGTTGAGATTCACCTGGCCGATTTCCAGGCTGACGAGTTCCGAGACGCGCAGGCCGGTCGCATACAGGACTTCGAGCATCGTCCGGTCGCGGTGCCCCAGCGGATCGCCCACCGTCGGCGCCTCCAGCAGCGCATCGACCTCGGCCTCCGTCAACGATTTCGGCAGCGAGCGGCCGATCTTGGGCATCGCGATCTGCGCGGTCGGGTCCGTCGCGATCAACCCTTCGCGCATCATGAATCGATAGAACCGGCGGAAGCTCGACAACTGCCGCGCTGTCGAACGCGGCCGCGCTCCGCCCTCCACGCGCGCCGCGATGAATCCGAGAACCTCCAGGCGCGTCGCCTTCAGGAGCGCGCTTTCATGCGCTTCGAGCCAGCGGCCGAGCGCCGTCAGGTCGGCCCGGTACGCGGCGAGCGTGTTCGCCGACAGGCCGCGTTCGGTCCACACCGCGTCGAGGAAGCGCTGCAACGCCGGATCCGCCGCGTCCCGTTCCGGCAGTACCGCCGCGTCCGAACTGCGTGTATAAACCGAGCGTTTGAGAGCCGTCGCCATAATTTCCCGCGTCGTGACACCGCAAATGGATTCATGCCTTGCGGTACGGCAGGCAGTATGAGTTCGGCGCGCCGCGATCGACGTGACCCGAATCACAGTCAGGTCAAGTATTAACATAAGGAGAACCAGATCACAGTCCCGAACCCGACGGCCCGGTCACCGCTGCGCGGCGGCGTCTATACGGTCTACTGCGTGACCGCCTTCACCGTGCTCGGTGCGGCGGCGCTCACCGTGAATCTGTTCGTGCCGCGTCTGCGCGCGCGCCGCCGGGTCGCGGCGGTCTTCGCGCGCGCCTTTCTGCGGGCGGCCGGCATTCCCTTCGCCGTCCTGGGCGCCGACCTGCTGCCGCGCGTCCCCTGCGTCGTCGTCGCCAACCACGCGAGCTATCTCGACGGGGTCGTCGCGGCCGCCGCGCTGCCTCCGGATTTCGCGTTCGTGATCAAGAAGGAGATGGTCCGCGTGCCGCTCGCCGGCTTGCTGCTGCGCCGCCTCGGTTCCGAGTTCGTCGAGCGCTTCGATCCGCATCGCGGCGCCGCCGACGCCCGGCGGGTGGTCCGGAGCGCCGCGTCCGGCCAGTCCCTGGTGTTCTTTCCCGAGGGCACGTTCACGGAGGTCCGCCAGGTGGGGCGGTTCCTGCGCGGCGCGTTCGCGACCGCGACCCGCGCCGGCATGCCCATCGTCGCGATGGCGATTCACGGCACGCGCAATGTCCTGCCGTCCGGCACCATCCGGATCCGGCGCAGCCCGATCAAAGTCGAGGTCCTCTGTGTGCTGCACGGCGAGGACGCACGCGACCGCAGCCGGGAACTGATCGCCGCCGCCGTCGGCGAGCCCCTCGCCTGACGCAGGTCCGCTGCGGCGCAGGTATACTGTCGGCCATGGCCAACGATCCTATTTTCATCCTTGCCGCACGGCGCACGCCGATGGGCGCTTTTCAAGGCGTTTTGGCGCCCACCACCGCACCGCAGCTCGGCGCCGCGGCGATCGCCGCGGCGCTCGCCACGGCCGGAGTCGACTCGGCCGATCTGGACGAAGTCATCATGGGCTGCGTGCTGCCGGCCGGGCTCGGCCAGGCGCCGGCGCGCCAGGCGGCGCTCGGCGCGGGAGTGCCCGTCGGAACGCCCGCGACGACGATCAACAAGATGTGCGGCTCGGGCATGCGCGCGATCATGATCGGAGCCGACCAGATCGCGGCAGGTTCCGCGAACCTCGTGGTCGCCGGCGGCCTCGAGTCGATGTCGAACGCGCCCTACCTGCTGCCCAAGGCCCGCGCCGGCTACCGCATGGGCCACCAGGAAGTGCTCGATCACATGTTCTACGACGGGCTGCAAAGCCCGTGGGACGGCAAGCTGATGGGCGTGTTCGCCGAGGCGACGGCCGGGAAGTACGGCTTCAGCCGCAAGGCGCAGGACGAGTTCGCGGCCGAATCGGTGCGGCGCGCGCAAGCCGCGATGGCGGGCGGCGGGTTCGCCGCGGAGATCACGCCGGTCGCGGTGCGCACCCGCAAGGGCGAGGTGCTGATCGGCGAGGACGAGACGCCGCACACGCTGGATATCTCCAAGATCGCGTCGTTGAAGCCCGCGTTCAAGCCCGACGGCACGGTCACGGCGGCCAGTTCCTCCGGCATCGCCGACGGCGCGGCGGCGGTCGTGTTGAGCTCGGCCGCCACGGTCGCGGCGCGCGGCCTGCGGCCGCTCGCGCGCATCGTCGCCCATCAGAGCTTCGCGCGCGAGCCGGAATGGTTCACGTTGGCGCCCGTGGGCGCGATCAACAAAGTGCTGAATCAGGCGGGCTGGCGCACCGGGGATGTGGACCTGTTCGAGATCAACGAGGCCTTCGCGGTGGTCACGATGGCGGCGATCAAGGACCTGGGGCTGGATCACGCCAGGGTCAACGTCAACGGCGGCGCCTGCGCGCTCGGCCATCCGGTCGGCGCGAGCGGCGCGCGCATCGTCGCCACGCTGCTGCATGCGCTGCAGGCGCGCGGCAAACGGCGCGGAATAGCGAGCCTGTGCATCGGCGGCGGCGAAGCCACCGCGATTGCGGTGGAATTAATTCAAGGGTGATTCATAGATGAGCGAGAGCACGCGCGATGTCATGGAGTATGAGGTTGCGATCGTCGGCGCGGGTCCCGCCGGGCTGTCCGCCGCGATCCGGCTGAAACAGCTCAAACCCGACATCAGCATCTGCGTGCTCGAAAAGGGCGCGAGCCTGGGCGCGCATTCGCTTTCCGGCGCGGTGATGGAGCCCGGCCCGTTGGACGGACTGATGCCGCACTGGCGCGAGAAGCCGCCGGCGGTGTGCGTGCCCGCGACGCGCGACGAGTTCTGGTACATGACGCGCCGCCGGCGGTTCAAGCTGCCGACACCGCCGCAAATGGCCAATCACGGCAACCTCATCGTCTCGCTCGGACAGTTGACGCCGATTCTCGGCGCGGAGGCGGAAAAACTCGGCGTCGACGTGTTCCCCGGCTTCGCCGCGGCCGAAGCCTTGATCGACTCCGGCGGCGCCGTGCGAGGCGTGCGCATCGGCGACATGGGCGTGGAGAAGTCCGGCGAGCCGGGTCCGAACTTCGCGCCGGGCCCCGAGATCCATGCCAAGATCACGATGTTCGCGGAGGGCTGCCGCGGCAGCGCGGCCAAGCAAATGATCGCCCGCTACCGCCTGGATGAAGGCAGGTCGCCGCAGACGTACGGCCTCGGATTCAAGGAGCTGTGGCAGCTGCCGCCGGGACGGGTCGAACCCGGATTGATCCAGCACTCGCTCGGCTGGCCCCTGGACGGCCGCACCTACGGCGGCAGCTTCCTCTATCATCTCGGCAACGACCGCGTGTATATCGGCTTCGTGGTCGGACTGGATTACGAGGATCCGCGGCTCAAGCCGTTCGAGGCGTTCCAGCAGTTCAAGAATCATCCGCAGGTCAGGCCGCTGCTCGCCGGCGGGGAGATCCTCGCCGCGGGCGCCCGCACGCTCATCGAGGGCGGCTATCAGTCGATGCCGCGGCTCGAGATGCCCGGCGCGGTCCTGATCGGCGATGCCGGCGGCACGCTGAATACGCCGAAGATCAAGGGCATTCATCAGGCGATCCGCTCCGGAATCACGGCCGCCGAGCACTATGCCGAGACCGGCGCGAGCGCGGGCTTCGACCGCCGCTGGCGCGAATCCACGGGCGGGCGCGAACTGCACAAGGTGCGCAACATCCGGCCCGGCTTTCGCCGCGGCCTGTGGTTCGGCCTCGCCAACGCGGCCTACGAGACCGTGACGGCGGGCAAGTCCCCGTGGACGCTCGCGAACCACGCGGACCACTCGGCGCTGCGCAAGCTCGAGGACTATGTGTCGCCGGAGCGCGGCTGGGGCGAGCGCGAATTGCCGCCGCGGGACCGCCTCGCCTCGGTGTTCTTCGCGGCGACCGCGCATGAGGAGAACCAGCCCGTGCATCTGCACGTCGCGGACCCTTCGGTCTGCGCGACCCGCTGCGCGCGGGAATTCGGCAATCCCTGCACGAACTTCTGCCCGGCGAACGTCTACGAGATGATCGACGACGGAGGGGGCGGGCGCAAACTGCAGATCAACTCGTCGAATTGCGTCCACTGCAAGGCCTGCGACATCAAGGAGCCCTACGCCGGCCAGATCACCTGGCGCACGCCGGAGGGCGGTTCGGGTCCGAACTATCAAGGCCTGTAGACGGCCGGTCCGGGCGTGACGGCGCATAGTCAGCCGGTCAGCGCGCGCCTCGCGCGCGCGGTCGCGGAACGGCGGCTCGAATTCGACGCCGGGCAGAACGCCGCCGCCGCCCGGCTCGATGCGCTCGCGACCCATTTGTGCCGCCCCCGCCCGCGTCTCGCGGCGCTGTTTGGCGCCCGCGGGCCCGGCCGGTCCGCACCGCGCGGAATCTATCTCTGGGGCGGCGTCGGCCGCGGCAAGACCCGCCTGATGGACCTGTTCTACGAATCGCTCGACTTTCCGGAGCGTGAGCGCGATCACTTCTACGTGCTGATGCGCCGCGTCCACGCCGAACTGCGCGCCGCCGGCGAACGGGAACGCCCGCTCGAATGGGTCGCCGGGCGGATCGCCGCGCGCGCGCGCGTCGTCTGTCTCGACGAGTTCTTCGTGTCGGACATCGCCGATGCGATGATTCTGAGCGGGCTGCTCGACGGTTTGATCCGCCGCGGCGTCGCGATCGTCGCGACCTCCAACCTGGCGCCGCGGGACCTGTACAGGGACGGGCTCCAGCGCGCCCGCTTCCTGCCCGCGATCGACATGATCGAGAACCGGCTGGACGTGCTGCATCTGGACGGCGGCACGGACTACCGCCTGCGCAATTTCGAGCGCGAAAGCACGTACCTCGATTCCGCGGCCGCGCAAACGCCGGACGAGATGCGGCGGCTCTTCGTCGCGCTTGCGACGGGATCGCCGACGGGGCCGGCCTCGATCGAGATCGAGGGAAGGCCGCTCGCCGCGCTCGACACCGCGCAGGGCCTGGTCTGGTTCGAATTCCGCGAGATCTGCGAGACGGCGCGCAACGCGAACGACTATCTGGAGCTTGCGCATCGCTGTCACACGGTCTTCATCTCCAACGTGCCCGTCTTCGGCGGGGGCGGCGAGGACGCGGCGCGCCGCTTCCTGACGCTGATCGACGCGCTGTACGACCGCGGCGTCAACCTCGTCGTTTCGGCCGCGGCGCCGCCGGACCGTCTTTACCAGGACGGCAAGCTGCGGTTCGAGTTCGAGCGCGCGGCCAGCCGCCTGATCGAGATGCAGTCGCGAAGGTACCTCGCCGCGGAACATAGGCCGTGAAGCGCGGGTCGCCCGTCCCTGGCATAATCCCGGGATGACGACGGTTGCCGATTTCAGCATCGGGTACGTGCGTATACTCGACCCGAACGGAGAACTCCAGGCCGAAGCGCCCGCCTTCGCACGCGACCCGGAGGAGCTGCTGCGCATGTACAGGATGATGACGCTCGCGCGCGCCTTCGACGCGAAGGCGGTCAATCTGCAGCGTACCGGACAGCTCGGCACCTATGCGCCCTGCCTCGGCCACGAAGCGACCCACGTCGGCGTCGGCGCGGCGATGCGCGCCGAAGACGTGCTCGCGCCCGTCTATCGCGAGATCGGCACCCAGATGTGGCGCGGCGTGACGATGCGCGAAATACTCGTTTACTGGGGCGGCGACGAGCGTGGCAACGACTTCGCCGTGCCGCGCGGGGATTTCGCATGGTGCGTGCCGATCGCGACCCAGACCCTGCACGCGGCGGGGGCGGCGATGGCGTTCAAGATCAAGCGCGAGCCGCGCTGCGCGGTCGCATACATCGGCGACGGCGGCACCTCCGAGGGCGCCTTCTACGAGGCCATGAATCTCGCCGGCGCGCGCGCGCTGCCGGTCGTCTTCGTCGTCGTCAACAACGGCTGGGCGATCTCGGTGCCGGTCGCGGCCCAGACCGCGGCGAAAACCCTGGCGCAGAAGGCGATCGCGGCCGGCATTCCCGGCATACAGGTCGACGGCAACGACGTGCTCGCGGTGCGCGAGGTCGTCGGACGGGCCCTGGAGGCCGCGCGCGGCGGCGCCGGTCCGTGCCTGATCGAGGCGCTCACCTACCGTTTGAGCGATCACACCACGGCCGACGATGCGAGCCGCTATCGGCCGCCCGGTGAGGTTCGCGAAGCCTGGTTGCTCGAGCCGCTGCTGCGTCTGCGGCGCCATGTCGAGAAGGCCGGAATCTGGGACGAGGAGCGCGAGCGCGAGCTCGGCCTGGATTGCGCGCGCCGGATCGACTCAGCCGTCGCCGATTATCTCGCGACGCCGCCGCAGAACACCGACGCCATGTTCGACCATCTGTACGCCCGGCTGCCGCGGCACCTGATCGAACAGCGCGACACCGCCCGCCGGTTCGCGACCAAGCCCGGCGGACACTGACTTGCCCAAGGTCACCATGGTCGAGGCCATCGCAATGGCGCATGGCTGGGAAATGCAGCAGGACGATGCCGTCGTCGTGATTGGGCAGGATGTCGGCCAGAACGGCGGCGTGTTTCGCGCGACGCTCGGCCTGCGCGAACGGTTCGGCGCGGATCGCGTGCAGGACACGCCGCTCGCCGAGGCGACGATCGCCGGGATGGCGGTGGGAATGGCGACGCACGGTTTGAAGCCGGTTGCGGAAATCCAATTCATGGGCTTCCTGTACCCGGCGCTGGATCAGATCGTCAATCACATGTCGCGCATGCGTCATCGCACACGCGGCCGACTCCACTGCCCGGTCGTCATGCGCATGCCGCACGGCGGCGGGATCCACGCCCCCGAGCATCACTCCGAGAGCATGGAGACGATCCTGTGCCACGTCCCGGGAATCCGCGTCGTCTGTCCCTCGTCTCCGGCGCGGGCCTACGGACTGCTGCTCGCCGCCATCCGCGATCCCGACCCCGTGATGTTCCTGGAGCCGGCGAGACTCTACCGGGCCGTGCGTCAGGACGTCGACGATGACGGCCGGGCGCTGCCGCTGGATCAGGCCTTCACGCTGCGCGAGGGCGACGACCTCAGCATCGTCACCTGGGGAGCGATGACCGCGGAGTCGCTGCGGGCCGCGGCGGAGCTCGAAGGCGAAGGCATCAGCGCCGAGGTCATCGATCTCGCCACCTTGAGCCCGTTGGACGGCGCGACGATCCTCGCCTCGGTGGCGAAGACCGGCCGCCTCCTCATCGTGCATGAAGCCGCGCGCAACGTCGGCGTCGGCGCCGAGGTGGCCGCGCTCGTCGCGGAACATGGCCTGTTCGATCTGTTGGCGCCGATCCGCCGCGTCGCCGGCTTCGACACCGTGATGCCCCTGTACAAGCTCGAGCAGGACTACATCCCGAGCGTGCGGCGAATCGTCGATGCGGCCAGGTCGACACTGGCGGACTAGGAACCCCGGGCGATGACCACATTCAAACTTCCCGACCTGGGCGAAGGCTTGGCGGAGGCCGAAATCATCCGATGGCACGTCCAGGTCGGGGACCGCGTCGCCGTCGATCAGCCGATGGTATCCGTCGAAACCGCCAAGGCGGTCGTCGAGGTGCCCGCGCCGTTCGGCGGCACCGTATCGGCGCTGCACGGAACCGCGGGCGACGTCATCGCGACCGGAGCGCCTTTGATCGATTTCGACGACGGCACCGTCGTCGGCACCATGCCCCCGACCAGCGACGAGGAGTTGATCGAGGCGGCGCGCCCCGGCGCGCCGCGCGCTCCGGCGGCCCC
>JAJXYR010000097.1 GCA_021780475.1 Pseudomonadota bacterium | reverse complement strand
ACGGTCGCGCGCAAGCTCGCGGGCCAGGATCCCGGGGTCCCGGGCAAGCCGCTCACCTACACCGCGGACATGGTGACGGCGCAGGCCGCGTTCGGCGGCGCCCGGGTGACGTTGACGACGATCTTTCCCCTGGAGAACATCCAGGCGTCGCCGCGTGAGGTTGCGGATGCGCGCTCGTTGAACGTGGCGTTGCACGGCGGCGTGATGCCGGTGCGGATCCTGCTGGACGACGCCGGGAATGCCCGGGGTGTGCGTTATGCGCCGTGTCGCGTCGACAAGAACCAGCCCGTGCGCATCGACGGCGGCACCGAGTTCGAAGTCGACGGCGACCTGGTGATCTTCGCGGTCGGCCAGAAGGGCGACCTGACCGGCCTCGAGGCGCTCAACAACGGCCGCGATGCGATCAGCGCCGATGCACTGTTCGAGGTTCCCGGTCATCCCGGCCACTTCGTCGGCGGCGACATCGTGACGCCGCATCTGCTGACGAGCGCGATCGGTCACGGCTCGATCGCCGCGGAAGGGATCGACGCCTACCTGGCCGGCGCCCAGCCCGCCAAGCGCCCGAAGGTGGACAAGCACCAGTTCGACCTGCTCCGGGCGCTGCAGCATGCGGGGCTCGAGTTGACCGACTACGCCCACGACGCGGTGCGCGGGACCTGCGATGCCGGGTTCGCCGTGCACAACTTCGACGACCGGGCCGAGCGCGAGATCATCAGGTCGTCGGCGCTGTTCCTCGGGCATTACGCCCCGGAGCCGCGCATCGAACGCAAGGAACGGCGCCTCGCCGAGGTCTTCGCGACCGGCGGCGAGCGTATCGACACCTTGCTCGCGGAACAGGCGGTCGCCGAGGCCAAGCGCTGCATGAGCTGCGGACTGTGCGTCGAATGCGACAACTGCGTGGTCTATTGTCCGCAGAAGGCGGTGAAGAAGGTGCCCAAGGCGCAGCATGCGATCGGCCGCTACGTGTTCACCGACTACAACCGCTGCATCGGTTGTCACGTCTGTCACGACGTGTGCCCGACGGGCTACATCGAGATGGGTCTCGGCGAGTAACGGCGATGGCGGCGATCCCGCGGATCCTGCTCTCGTTGCTGATCGCCGCGGTCGCGGCGGCGCCGGCCGTCGCGGGGCGGCTCCCGAGGCCCGAGATCCCGGCGGCCAAGGGCGCGCACTGCGTCCGGCCGACCGAATGGATGCGCAAGAACCACATGCAGCTCCTGATGCGGCTCCGTTACGAAGCGGTGCACGATGGCATCCGCCACCGGCAGGAGTCGCTCCCCGGCTGCATGAACTGCCACGTGTCGCGGCTCGCGAACGGCACCTATCCCTCCGCGAACAGCCCGCAGTTCTTCTGCAACGCGTGTCACCGCTACGTGGGCGTCTCGATCGATTGTTTCTCGTGCCACACGAACCGACCCGGGCCGGTGGGTCCGGCGCCGGTGAAGGCGTCGGCACCCGCGCCCGGCGCGAACGGGACGCGACCGGCGGGAGCCGCTCGATGAACGAACCGATCGACGGGATCGACGCGACCCGGCGGCGAGTGCTGGGTGCGGCGGCGCTGGTCGCGCTCGCGGTGGCGCCGGGGGTGAGCCTGATCGCGGCGGCGGACGCCGGACAGCGGCGTGCGGCCGCGGCGCGCCCGACGCGGCGCTTCGGTCTGCTGATCGACACCACCCGCTGCAAGCGCAGCTGCACGGCCTGCGTGACCGCCTGCTCGGCATACAACGGCTGGAGCAACCAGGGGCGACCGATCGACCCGCAATGGATCCGCAAGGTGGAGGTGACCGAGCCCGTGAGCGGCCTGTCCCACTCGGTGCCGGTGATGTGCCAGCACTGCGCCGCGCCCGCGTGCGTCGAGGTGTGTCCGACGGGCGCGTCCTTCAAACGCGCGGACGGCATCGTGCTGGTGGATCGCCACATCTGCATCGGCTGCCGATACTGCATGATGGCCTGTCCCTACAAGGCGCGGTCCTTCGTCTCCGAAGACGTGTCCGGCCAGCGACCCGATGCGCCGCGGGGCAAGGGCACGGTCGAGGGATGCACGCTGTGCGTCCCGCGCGTCGACGCCGGCGAGCTGCCGGCTTGCGTCGAGGCCTGTTCGCGGCAAGGGGGCGGGGCCATGACCTTCGGCGACCTGAACGACCCGCGGAGCGCGATCCGTCGCGCGCTCGCGGCCTATCCCGCCGTGCAGCTGCGTGCCGATCTGCAAATGGATCCGGGCGTGCGCTATCAAGGCCTCTGAGCGATGAGCGCGATCCACTACCGCGAGATCGAAGGACGCGGCGCCGGCTTCTGGGTGCTCGCGGCGCTCCTCGCGGGACTCATCGCGGCGGGGTTGACGGCCGCGTGGTTCATGGAGCACATCGGTCACGTGATCACCGGCATGACCAATCAAGTGGTCTGGGGCATGCCGCACGTGATCGCGGTGTTCCTGATCGTCGCGGCGTCGGGTGCGCTCAACACCGCCTCGATCGCGTCGGTGTTCGGCAAGGTGGCCTACAAGCCGCTGGCACGGCTGTCGGGTCTGCTCGCGATCGCGTTGCTGTCGGGCGGCTTGCTCGTGCTGGTTCTCGATCTCGGCCGGCCGGACCGGTTGGCCGTCGCGATGACGCACTACAATTTCCGTTCGATCTTCGCGTGGAACATCTTCCTCTACACCGGCTTCCTGGCGGTGACCGGCGCGTACCTGTGGGTGATGATGGAACGGCGGCTGAACGACCATACCCGCCGGGTCGGCACGGCCGCGTTCCTGTGGCGGTTGATCCTGACGACGGGCACCGGATCGATCTTCGGTTTCCTGGTCGCGCGCCAGCCGTACGACGAAGCCATCATGGCGCCGATGTTCATTCTGATGTCGTTCGCGTTCGGCCTGGCGATACTGCTGCTGGTGCTGATGAGCGCGTGCAAGGCGACCGGACGGCCGCTGGGCGATGCGATCGTGATGCGGCTGAAGAACCTGCTCGGGGTGTTCGCCGCGGCGGTCCTGTATTTCCTGCTCGCGTTCCACGTGACCAAGCTCTACCAGGCCGAGTTCGACGGAGCGGAGGCGTTCCTGCTCCGGGACGGCGGCGTGTATACGTTGCTCTTCTGGGGCGGAGCGGTATTCCTCGGGGGCGTGCTGCCGATGCTGCTGTTCTGGCTGCCGCAGACGCGCCGATCGCGTGCGGCCGTCGTGTGGGGATCGCTCAGCGTCGTCGCCGGCGGGCTGGCCCTCCTTTACGACATCATCGTCGGCGGCCAGGCGTGGCCGCTGTCGATATTTCCCGGGATGCAGGTCTCGAGTTCCTTCTACGACGGCGTGGTGAACGCCTACACGCCGAGTTTGCCGGAGTGCGCGCTCGGTCTCGCCGGCTGCGCGTGGGCCGCGTTCGTCACGTTGTTCGCGCTGAAGCTCCTGCCGTTCATGCCGCAGAGCCTGGCGGACGACGCCGTCGAACCCCCGGCGCGGATCGCCGGCGCCGGCGCGACCGACGCGGCGGCCTGAGCGGGGCTCCGACCGTGTCTCGACTGATGATCTCCGCCACCCACAAGTCGTCGGGCAAGACGGTCGTGAGCCTGGGATTGTGCCGCGTGCTGGCGCTGCGCGGCTTGCGCGTGCAGCCTTTCAAGAAGGGCCCGGACTACATCGATCCGATGTGGCTCACCGAGGCCGCGGGCCGGCCGTGCCACACGCTCGATTTCCGCACCCTCGGCCCGGAGGAGATCCAGGCGCGATTCGCGCGTCACGCCGGGGCCGCGGACGTCGCGCTCGTCGAGGGCAACAAGGGCCTGCACGACGGGCAGGACTTGGACGGCGGCGACAGCAACGCCGCGCTGGCGCGGCTGCTCGGACTGCCGGTCGTGCTGGTCGTCGACACCCAGGGCATCGCGCGCGGGATCGCGCCGTTGATCCTCGGCTATCAAGCTTTCGCGCCGGACGTACGCATCGCCGGCGTGATCCTGAACAAGGTCGCGAGCACCCGCCACGAGGGGAGACTGCGCGCGGCGGTCGAGCATTACACGCCGGTGCCGGTGATCGGCGCGATCGGGCTGCAGCCGGCCCTCGCGATCACCGAGCGCCACCTGGGGTTGATTCCGAGCCACGAAATGCGGGAGGCGGAGCGCATCGTCGCGACCATCGCGGCGACGATCGGCGCCGGCGTCGACCTCGACCGGCTGGCGGACGTTGCCGCGACGGCGCCGCCGCTGCCCGCCGTGCGCG
>JAJXYR010000284.1 GCA_021780475.1 Pseudomonadota bacterium | reverse complement strand
TCCGATCTGGGCGCTGCGCTTCGACAGGAAGCCGAGGGCGCCTTCGCGCAGGGCGTGGCGCACGTGCGCGGCGTCGTCGTGCGCGGACAAGGCCAGCACGCGCGCCGCCGGATCGCGGGCACGGATGCGCCGCAAGGCTTCCAGCCCCCCCATGCCGGGCATCGCCAGGTCCATGACGACGACATCGGGTTTCAATTCGACGAAAAGCTGGTACGCGGCCTCGCCGCTCGGCGCCTCGCCGATGACGTCGAACTGTTCGCGGGACTGCAGCAGCAGCCGGAAGCCGGTGCGCACCACCGCATGGTCGTCACTCAGCAGCACGCGGATCATGCCGGCGCGCCCATCGGAATCTCGGCGCACAGGCGCGTGCCGTGATCGGGGCCGGCACCGACGTGAAAGGTCCCGCCGAGCGCCCCGACCCGTTCGGCTAGGCCGCGCAAGCCGAAATGACCGGGTCGGACCCATTCCGCCGGCAGTCCGGCGCCATCGTCCACGACCGTCACGACGAGGCGCTCGGCGTCGGCCTGGACGCCGATTTCGATGTGTTTGGCGTGGGCATGCCGCAACGCGTTGATCAGACCCTCCTGGACCACGCGATAAACGGCGAGCGTCACGGTGGGACCGAGATCCGCGGGCAGTGCCTGGCCGAGCGACAGTTCGACCTGCGGGTTGCGGCGCTGCCAGTCGCGCACGAGATTCTCCAGCGTCGCGGCGAGGCCCAGCGTGTCGAGCGACAGCGGCGCGAGCCGCGGGATCAGGCCGTGCATCGCATCGTACAAACGCGCGGCCTCGTCGGAGATCATGCGGGCGATGTCGGCGGTCGCCTGGTCGCGGAGATTCCCCTGCGAGGCGATCGCGAGCGCCAGGCTGCGGATTGCGGTCACCGACTGGCCGAACTCGTCGTGCAGTTCATGGGCGATCAATCGGCGCTCCTCGTCGACCCGCTGGTCCGCCAGGGACGCCATTTCGCGCCGCTCTTCCAGACGCGCTTCGGCATCCCGGGCCTGGCGCTCGACCCGCACCTTGTCCTCGACCGCCTGCGCCATGCGGTTGAACGCCTCCTCGATGGCATGCGCTTCGATGCCGGCGAGCCGCGGCAGGCGGTGGTGGAGATCGCCGTCGCGGATCCGCTCGAGGCCGTCGGTGATCACCGGAAACGGCCGAAGCAGGCGGGCGATCGTCCAGAAGGCGACCACGTTGACCGCGATCAGCATCGCGACGGCCGCCGCGGCGAGCCGCGACAAATCGTCCCAAGCGTCGAGCACCGCGCGCGACGGCTCGGCCTTGACGACGAGGCGCAATCCGCCGCGCAGCAGGAAGCTTACCTGCGGCGTTTCGGGCGCGAGGAGATGGGCGAACCACGCCGGAGCGTAGCGTCCCGCCTTGTAAGTCGCGGGCGGCGACCGGTACAGCACCGCCCCGGCGGCGGTGCGAAGGTCGATGTCGTTGGCGCGGATGTGGCCGAGCTGGCGCAGGAATTGCAACGCCATCTGCGGACCGCCGACTTCGGAGTAGATCTCGACGAGACGGCCGATGAAATGCGAGGCGACCGTGTTCGACCCTTCGATGTCCTCGCGCACCGCGTCGCGGGCGGCGTGGATTTGCGCGCCGATCAGCACGGTCACGAAGGCGGCGCTCAAGCCGGCGACGACCAGGTTGAGGCGGGTTCGCAGCTTCATGCCGCGATCTTAGCAGGATGCGCGCGGCCGCCCGCCGTCGCGTCGGCGGCCCGGGTTCACCCGGGGTTCGGCGGCTCTTGCGGCGGGACGGCCGCCGGCAGGCGGAACCAGTAGCGGGTCGCGCGGTCTTCCAACCGCTCCCAACCCAGCGTGCCGCCGTGCGCCTCGATGATCGAGCGGGTCGCCGCGAGGCTCAGCCCGCCGCCGCGATCCGGGGCCGTGCTGAACGGCAGGAACGGTTCGGCGTCGCGTGCCGCCTTCGGACCGGGCCGGCTGTCGATCACGCTGGTCTCTACGTCGCCGCCGACCACATCGAGCCGGATCCGCGCGAGCGGCGGTTCGCGCGCCGTGTCGCCGGGTTCGAACACGAGGCGCGTCAGGCAGATGAGCACGTATTGGATCTGTGGCCGCTCGACGCGCACGTCCGGCAGCGACGACGGCTCTTCGATGTCGAGACATCCGCCGCTTTGCAGCGCGATCAGCGCGAGCAGCGGCTCGATCTCGCCGATCAAGTCGGGCATCCCGCATAGCGCCAAGTCCGGTGACGCGAGCGCGTAGCAATTGCGCATGCGCCTGACGTCCGCGCCGGCGGCGAGCGCGACGCGGGTGATGTCGCGAAACAGCGCGGCCGCCTGTTCGACCGTCGAGCCCGGTCCTGAAAGCATGCGCCCGCCGGCCTGCGCGAACGCGGCGATCGCGCCGAGCGACTGGTTCAGCTCGTGCGAGAAGCCGCTCGCCAGCTGATCCAATTCGGCGGCGTGCGCGGCGTCGGCGATGCGCCGAACGGTCCGGGACATTGATTCACTCATGCGCAAATCGTCGCGCGGCGCGCGCTTCTTGGCATCACGGACTTGTACGTAGCCGGCATCCGTATGCGGCATCTGCCTATTGCACCCGGCGGCCCGGTGCGCCGAAAATCGTCCCGGTTCGAGGAGGTCCCAATGCGCTCACAGCCGACCAGCACCGCCGCCGCCGCCGATGCAAGCGCGGCGCCCGGCCGCGATCATCCCGATCGACACGCGATGATCCGCGAAGCCGCCTACCGGCTCGCGGAGGCGCGAAATTTTGCGCCCGGCCGTGAACTCGAGGATTGGCTGGCCGCGGAAGCGGAAGTGGATCAGCGGCTGTACGGGGAAGGCCGGCTGTTCTAGTCGGCGCGGAGCCGGGCGATCGCAGCCAGCACCAGGTCGAGCGCGCCCGGCTCGCCGGTATCGATCTGCACCGCCGCGCCGCCCTCATCGGCCGTCAGCGGTTCCCAGGTTTGCAGCTGCGCCGCGAGCACGCCGCGGTCGGCATCGGACGGGTCCGCCGTCGACCGGCGCCGCCGGTCGATGCGCTCGATCAGCACCGGCGGCGGCGCCGTGCAGGACACCCACAACAGCGCGGCGCCGTTGCGTCCGGCCAGCGCGCGGAACCGCTCCCGCGCCGGGCGGCGCAGGCAGGCCGCATCCACGATCACCGACATTCCACCCTGCAAGCAGGCGTCCGCAGAGTCGACGAGGCGCCCATAGGTGCGCTCGTCCTCCTCCGGCGTGTGGGAGGGCGGCGACGCCAACCGTCTGCGCTCGACATCGGAGCGGATGCGGATCGCGCCCTCGACCGGCGCGAGGCGCTCGCTCAACCAGGACTTGCCCGAACCGGATGGCCCGTGCATGACGATCAGAACCGGCGGCCGGGGGTGCATGAAGTCGGCGGCCGCGCGCACGCGCGATTCGAAGCGCGCGCCGAATCGCGGGGCCTCGGGCGGGTCGCCCTCCGCGGCGAGCGCATCGACCATCGCCCGCACCAGGGCACGGGTCGCCGCGTAGAAGGGCAGCAGCGCGATGCCCGCATAGTCTCCGGTCGTCTCCAGATATTGATTCAGGAATGCCGCGGCGAGATCCCTGCGCTGATGGGCATGGAGGTCCATCACCAGGAACGCGGCGTCGTTCATCACGTCGATCCAGCGCAGTCCCGGGTCGAATTCGAGGCAGTCGAACGGCGTCAGCCTGCCCTGCCACCGCGTGATGTTGCGCGCGTGCAGATCGCCGTGGCATTCGCGGATGAAGCCGGCCGATTCGCGTCCGCGGAACTCCTCGAGGCGGCGCCGCAGGAAGTCGTGGGACCAGTCGATCAGCGCGCCGAGTTCCGCCAGGTCGAGCGTCCCATCGATATGCGCGAGGAGCGTAGCCAGGTTGCCGAGCGCGGCGTCGCGCATGCGGCCGGTGGCCGTGAAGGCGCTCGTGCCCGTCGTCCGCGCGGCGGCCAGATGAAAGCGGGCGACGAGCCCGCCCAGCGCGGCGAGTTCGGCCGCGGCGACGTCGCCGCGGTCGAGCAGCGCCGACAACTCCTGGGAGCGGTCGAATTGAACCATCCGCACCGCGTATTCGACGGCCGCGCCGGGGCCGCCGACGTGCAGGCCGGCCGCATCGCGCGCGATCGTGACGACGTCGAGGTACAGATCCGGCGCGAGGCGGGCGTTCAGGCGCAATTCCTCCCCGCACAGGAACCGCCGCCGTTCCAGGGTACGCATGTCGAGGAATTCGAGCGC
>JAJXYR010000119.1 GCA_021780475.1 Pseudomonadota bacterium | reverse complement strand
GCGGCGCCGATCGCGCGCCTGCGCGGCGCCGCCTTCCTGACCTGGCAACAGGACGTCTTCCCGGAGGCCGCCACCGAACTCGGCGCGAACCCGCTGCCGCCGGTCATCGACCGGCTGCTGCGCGGCTTGCGCGACGCCTCGATGCGCGCCGCCCGCGTGAATGTCCTGATCAGCGAATCGATGCGGGCCCACTTCGTCGCGCGCGGGCTGCCGCGCGCGAAACTCACCGTCATCGACAACTGGGCCGACGCGGCGATCACGCCCAAGCCGCCTGCGGCGAGCGCGCTGCGCGCCAGGCTCGGGCTGCAGGATCACTTCGTCGTGGGCTATTCGGGCAACCTCGGGCGCGCGCATGAATACGCCACCCTGCTCGGCGCCGCCGCCGCGCTCGCGCCGGACCGCTCCTTCGCGTTCCTGATGATCGGCGGCGGGGCAAAAATGCGGCCGCTGCAGGAGGCGGTGCGCGCCCGCGGCCTCGGCAACTTCCGCTTCCTCCCCTACCAGCCGCGCGGCCAGCTCGGCGACAGCCTGGCCGCCGCCGACGTGCACCTGGCGATCCTGATGCCGGCACTCGAAGGTCTGATCCTGCCGAGCAAACTCTACGGCATTCTCGCGGCGGGCCGCCCCGTGGTCTTCATCGGCGACCGGGGAGGCGGCGTCGCCGGTATCGTGCGCGGAGCGCACTGCGGCCACGTCGTCGACATCGGCGACGCCGCCGGACTCGCGGCGGTATTGCGGCGGATGCGCGGCGATGCGCCCGGGCTCGCCGCGATGGGGGCGGCGGCGCGGGCGGCCTACACCGCCCGCTACTCGGCCGACGTCGCGGTGAGCAAGTGGCTCGACGCGCTCGACGTCAAACCGGCTCGCCGCGGCGCCGACGCGCGGACTCCAGCACCTTCAGATCGATGAACATCTCGTAGGCCGCACGCATCCGGCTGTAGGCAAAGCCGGCGCGGCCGTCGAGAAAGCCGCCGCGGACGACGAATAGGTACAGGAATACGATGACGGGACGCAGCGGCAGACGGTACGCGAGTTTCTTCAGCTCGCGCCGCCGTGCGATGGGCTCGAGGCTCGCGAGGGCGCGCCAATCGAGCGGCGCGGTGCGTGCGTCGAGCATCGCCGCCGCCTCCATCGTCGAATATCGATTGTGGCGCTCGATCCAGTAGGCGATGCCCTTGTTGAACGGGTGGTGGATCAGGTGTTCGCGCAAGTGGCCCACGTTGCCGTCCGCGAGATATTCCTCGTTCACCTCGCGGGCGACCCGCACCCGGCCGAGTTTCACGAGGCGGCCGAACCAGCTCGGGTAGCCGCTGCTACGGCGCAGCCAGCGGCCGAGGAAATAATCCTTGCGGCGCATCCGGAACAGCACCGTGTCGGGGTCCGCGGCCGCGATCGCCCGGTCCATCTCATCGACCAGCGCCGGCGTCACGCGCTCGTCCGCGTCCACCATCAGGACCCAGGCGTGCTCGTAGTGGATCTGCGTCAAGCCGGCGTTGCGCTGCGCGGCGTAGTTGTCGAAGGCCCGCTCGTGAAAGCGCGCTCCCGCGGCCGCGGCGATCGCGCGCGTCCCGTCGGTGCTCATGGAATCGAGGACGACCACGTCGTCGCACCACGCGCAGGAGCGCAGGCATCCGGCGAGATTCGCCTCTTCGTTGAACGTCAGGATCAGGACCGAGATCGGCGGCATGGCGCGCGATGTTACCGCGCGCGCGGCGATTGCGCCGGGTGTTCCGGCGGGGCGGGCGCGTGTCACGAACTTGTCATCGAAGGCGTTGAATAATCGCGATCCCCCGGAGGATACGATGGGTTCCATTCAGGTGCTCAAGTTCATCACCGGCCACCCGTTGAACCGCGGGCGGCCCGGGCGCGCACTCGCCCGATATGTCCGCTGGCAGCTCGGCAGCCGCATCGCCGGCCGCGACTTGATCGAGGCTTGGGTCAACGGCAGCCGCTTCCTTGCGCGTGCGGGTGAAACGGGCATCACCGGCAACATCTACGCCGGTCTGCAGGAATTCGCGGACATGGGATACCTGCTGCATGCGCTGCGGCCCGAGGATGCGTTCGTCGACGTCGGTGCGAACGTCGGCTCGTATACCATCCTCGCCGGCGCGGCGATCGGCGCCCGCGGCTGGGCATTCGAGCCGGTGCCGGCGACCTTCCGGCGGCTCGACGACAATGTCCGCCTGAACCGGCTCGATGGACGGGTGCGCCACATGAACATAGCCATCGGGGCGGCCGGTGGAAGCCTCGCCTTCACGCGCGACCTGGATACCGTCAACCATGCGCTCGCGGACGGCGATTCGCGCGAGAACAGTCTCACCGTCGAGGTGCGCACGCTCGACGAGGTGCTCGCAGGCGGCTCGCCGGCGCTCGTTAAAATGGACGTCGAGGGATTCGAGACGGCGGTGCTGCAGGGAGCCTCGAGAACGCTCGCCCGTGAATCCCTGCACTCGGTGATCATGGAATTGAACGGCAGTGGCCGCCGCTACGACCACGACGAGAGGCGCATCGTCGAGTTGATGGCGGGCCACGGCTTCAGCACCCACACCTACGAACCGATCGCGCGGCGCCTGATCGACCTGGACGGCGGTACGCTCGCCGAGGGCAACACGCTGTTCATCCGCGATCCACAGCGGATCCGGGAGAAGCTGCGCACCGCGCCGCAGTTCGAGATCCTCGGACGCGCGATATGAAGTCCTTGCAGCCGCTCCCGAATAAATCCGGCGTCTGGGTGTTCGCCGCGCTGAACGCGGCGTTCGTGGTCGCGATCGTCGCCGGCGCTGCGGTCAGCGGCGCGCAGAATCCGCGGCTGCTCTATCTGGCGCTGCTGTTCGCGCTGTGCAGTTCGTCGATCATCGATCTGGATGGATGGAACGGCCGCAATGCGCTGCTCGCGATGTTCATGGTGATCTACTTCGTTTTCTTCGGCGTCGGCGGCGTCGCCGCGTTGATGCGCGGGGCCGCCGCGCCGCCGGAGGCATCGCCGCTCAGCGCGACCGAGGCGGTCGTGCTGGTCGGCGGCCTGCTGCTGGTCCTGTCCTATCGCGCCGCCGTCGCGATGCTGGGTGGGCGCGGGCGCGCCCCGCTGCGCCGTCGCGGCGGGCGCGAGTGGCCCATCGGCACGATCGTCGGAGCCGGTGCCGCGCTGTGGGTCGTCGGTACGTTCGCCACCTATTATTGGTACTTCCACGTCGTCACCGACGTCACCAATGCGGCCACCCGCAAGGGCCTCGCAAGCCACAGCGAACTCGTCATCAGCGGCTTGATTCTCGCCCAGTTGGTGCAGCCGCTAGGCATCCTGCTGACCGCCTACGCGTGGCGGACGCGGCGCAGTGCCGTGCTGGTCGCGCTGCTCGCGGTGATGGTCGCGCTGCAGGTCGTTCTCGGCTTCGTCATCGACATCAAGGGGACGGCGCTGCTCGGCGGCGTGCTGGTGATCGTCACCATCGTGTTGATCGACGGCCGGCTGCCGGTGTGGTGGATCGCGGGAGCGGCGTTGTTCGTCCAGCTGAGCTTCCCGGTGTTCCAGGCTTATCGCGTCGTGGTGCACGGTGACCTCGGCCTCGCCCGCACGACGGTCCTCGATCATCTGGGCAAGGCGCTGCATCTGGCGCTTTCGGCCGAGCAGCGGGTCGAGCATGGGCCCGATCGCGCGCAGACATTCTTCGAGCGGCTGTCGCTGATGGGCAGCGTGCAGATGATCGTCGAGCGGACCGGTGTGGACGTGCCCTATCAGCGCGGCCACACCTTGACGCCGCTGATATCGACCTTCGTGCCGCGTCTGTTGTGGGCCGGCAAGCCCGATGTGCAGGCCGGGCAGCTTGTCAACCAGGCGTTCCATGTCTCCGATTCCGCGGACACGTACATTTCGCCGTCCCATCTCGGCGAGCTCTACTGGAACTTCGGGTGGGCCGGGGTCGTGCTCGGCATGCCGATCATCGGCTTGCTCTGCGGCTGGGTCGGTGCCCGATTCAACCTGCGCGACGGCGTGACGGTGACGCGCCTGCTGGTCACGATCTTGACGCTGCAGTACATCATCCACGGCTTCGAGGGTTCGATCGCGGTCTCGTACGTGGTGTGGCTGCGATCGCTGGCCGCGGTCGCCGCGCTGGATCGGCTGTTCGCGCGCCCGGCCGGCCGCGACGCGCCCGGGCCCGTCACCGCGGCGCCGATGCCGCAGAGGCGGTTTCCGAATCTCCTGGCCTAGCCGCCGGGAAGTTCGACGCGCCGGCA
>JAJXYR010000159.1 GCA_021780475.1 Pseudomonadota bacterium | reverse complement strand
CAAACTCGCGCTCGCCGTCGCGCTCGAGGCGACGGCGAGCGCCGCCGCGGACCCGCGGGAACTCGGCAGCGTCTTCTGCTCGTCCGGCGCCGATGGAGCAAACTGCCATGAGATCTGCGTCGCGCTCGCGGCCGCGGACCGGGAGATGTCGCCGACCCGCTTCACCAATTCGGTTCATAACGCCGCTTCGGGGTATTGGGGCATCGGCGTCGGGGCGATGCGGCCGTCGCAGGTGCTGTGCGCCTTCGACGCGAGTTTCGCGGCGGGTCTGCTCGAGGCCTTGGTACGGATTGCGGTCGACGGGGAGCCGTTGTTGTTGGTGACGTACGACACCGGTTATCCGCCGCCGCTGCAGGCGAAGCGCCCCATTCCGGACGCTTTCGGCGCCGCCCTCGTGCTCGCCGCGACGCGCGGCGAGCACAGCATCGCACGCATCGATGCGGCGCTCGGTCCGGGCGCGGAATCGACCCTCGCCGATCCGGGACTCGAGGCCTTGCGCCGGGCGATCCCGGCCGCGCGCTGCCTCACGCTGTTGCAAGCGCTGGCGTCGGCCCAAGCGGCCACCGCCGTGATCGAATATCTCGGATCGACCCGCATGCTCGCCACGGTGCGCCCATGCGTCTAGACAAAGCCTGGATCGCGCAGCGCATCCCGCATGCCGGCAGCATGTGCCTGCTCGACGAAGTGCTGGAATGGAGCGCCGATCGCATACTCTGCCGCAGCGGCACGCACCGGGGCGGCGACAACCCCTTGCGCGCCCATGGCCGCTTGGGCGCCGTCTGCGCGGTGGAATACGCCGCGCAGGCCATGGCGGTGCACGGCTCCCTCGCCGGGGCGGCGGACGCCAAGACCCGTCCCGGCTACCTCGCGAGCGTCCGCGGTCTCATGCTGCGCGTCTCTCGAATCGACGACATCGACAAGGATCTGTTGGTCGCCGCGGCGCGGCTGGCCGGTGACGCGGGCGGCGTAACCTACGAATTCAACGTGCGGCCGCGGGGCGCCGAGCCGGCGGCGGCGCTGGTCAGCGGCCGCGCGACGATCCTGTTCGGAGCCGGGCCCGAGGAAACGCAGCCATGAACCCGCAGCGGCGGCGCGCATTGGTCACCGGCGGCAGCGGCGCCATCGGCGCGGCGATCTGCCGCCGCCTCGCCGCGGCCGGACACGAGGTGTTCGTACACGGTAACCGGGGGGCCGCCGCGGCCGAAGACCTGGCCGCCGAGATTCGGGCCGCCGGCGGCGCGGCGCGTGCGCTGTGTTTCGACGTGACCGACGCGGCGGCGACGCGCGCGGCTCTCGAGCCCCTGGCGCAGGAGGCGGCGATCCAGATACTCGTCAACAATGCGGGCATCCACGACGACGCGGCATTCCCGGGCATGGGCGCGGCCCAGTGGAGCCGGGTGATCGACGTGTCGGTGAACGGCTTCTACCACGTCACCCAGCCGCTGACGCTGCCGATGATCCGCACCCGCTGGGGCCGCATCATCAACATCACCTCGATCGCCGCGCTGCTCGGCAATCGCGGGCAGGTCAACTACGCGGCCGCGAAAGGGGCGCTGCATGCGGCCACGAAGTCCCTGAGCCTGGAGCTCGCGAGCCGCGGCGTCACCGTCAATGCGGTCGCGCCGGGCGTGATCGCGACCGCCATGAGCGGCGCCGCGTTCGATGCGGCGCGTATTGCCGAATTGGTGCCGATGAAACGCGCCGGTACCGCCGCGGAAGTCGCGAGTCTGGTCGGCTACCTGGCTTCCGACGAGGCCTCGTATATCACGGGCCAGATCATCGCGGTCGGCGGCGGCCTCGGCTGACGCCCCGGTCAGGCATAGGCGTCGAGCGAACCCTGCGCCGCGCGGGCGCGCTGAACCGGCACCGGCGCACCGGTGCCGGCGGATGCGGCAACCTGACCGCCGTCGCCGTTCCTCGGTGCGCTGTGTTGATACGCCGTCCGATCCTGGAATGAGCGCTGCGACACGTCGACGCTGACCTGGCCGAAGCCGTGGGAACCGAGCATGTCCCGCAGCTGCGGCACGCTCGACTGCAATGCCGCGACGGTGGCCGCGTTGTGCGCGCTCATGGAGATGTCGGCGTGGCCGCGCTCGATCGACACACGCAACTCGATCGGCCCGAGGTGCGGTGGATTGACCTGCAGACTCGCGCCATTCAAGTTCTGATCGACGATCCAGTTGATCCGGTCCGCGAGCGCCTGGGGTAGTTCCGCCGAATGGATGCCGGCACCGAGGCTGACGCTGGGCGTGGTGCCCGGCGCCGCCGGCGCGGCGGCTGTCGACCCCGCGGCGAGCGCCGCGGTGCTGTCGGTGCCGGCGGCCGAACCGGCCGCAAGCGCGTCGACGCCGCTGTGCACGGGTTTGTCGTGCTGCGCGGCCACCGCGCCCGCATTCGTTGCCGAGCGGGGCGCCGACGCCAAGGCCAATGCCGCCTGCGTGCGTGCCGGCGCAGCCGACGCCGCGGGTGCGGCGGGCGCAGCGTTCACGGCCGCGCCGGCTGCCGCACTCGAAGCCGTACCGGTGCTGGTGCCGGTGCTTGTGCTGGTGCCGGTGCCGCCGGCGCCGACCGCCGCGTTCGCCTTCACCGAATCGTCGATCGACTGGCGCGCGGCCATCCAGGACGACGGTGTGACCGCCGCCGGTGCCGACAGGGTCGCGGTGGCCTGCGCCGGCGCGGCGGCGGGGTTCGCCGGCGGCGCCACGGCGGCACCGGAACTGGTGCCGCTACCGGTTCCGTCGGCGCCACGTGCGGCCGCTGCGCCCGCGGGCGATGCAATCGACACGGACGAGGCGCCCGCCGCCGCGGGCGCCGTCGGCACGTTCATCCGATGCGCCGATTCGGATTGAGCCGCCGCGCCGAGCGCGAGCGCCGCGTGGGCCGCAGTCATCGGCGCCGACGATTCGGGCGCGGATCCCGGCGTCGCGCCCTTCGAGCCGGTCACGGCCGCCTCGGCGGCCGCGGCGTTTGCCGCGGTCTGTGGATCCGTGGCGGCCGACACCGCCGCCGCGGGCGGCGACCCGGCGACCGCGGCATTCGTGGCGAGGGCGGCCTGCGCGCCGGCGAGTGGCGGTGCAGCCACTGGCGGCGGCGACACGACGGTCGGCGACGGCGCCGGAACCGGCTGGAGCGCAGGAGGAGGCGGCGGCGGATTGCCGGCGACCGGCAAGGGCATGCCGAGGGCGGCAAGATCGGCCGGCTTCGCGGCAGTCGCTTTGCGGTCGGCTTGCTTGCTCGCGGCCGCGAGCACGTCCGTGAATTCCTTTGGCTTCGCCGCGCCGCCGGCCGCGATCTTGGGGGCCGGGGCAGCGGGCGGCGGTGCGGCGGGATCGAGTGCGGGAGCGGCGGGCAGGATGGGCAGGCTTGTGTTCATACACGGAGCAAATGCAATGCCCGTGCCAGCGCGCCGACCCGGCTCAATAACTTTCGGCGTGCCCCCGGCCGACGAGTGCCAAGCGCATCGCCGCCTCGTCGCCGTCGCGCTGCTCGCGTCGGTCCGCGGCGCCGCGTTCCTCCACGCGGAAGCGCTCGATCGCCCGGGACAAAGACTCCGCCTCGATGCGCTTGGCGCTCCACTGGCTGCGGCGCGCCTCATAGTCGGCGCGCGCCGCACCGAGATTCTGTGCATGCTGACGCAGCGCCTCGCCCAGCCGATCGAGGAAGGCGCGGTAGTTCTGCAGGCTGACGGCGTCGATGGCGCCGCCCGACCGCGCGCTGTTGCGCGCGTATTCGTCGCGGTAGTTGCGCAGCTGGTCCATCTGCCGCTCGAGTTCGACGACACGCCGCTCGGCCTCGGCCATCGCACGCGCGAGCGCGGTCGCCGAATTGGCGGCTATCTCGTGGATCGGTTCGAATCGCTTGGATTTCATGATGTCCTTGTTTTCACTATCGGACCGCAACCGGCGGCGGCGCCGCGAACTGCGTCACGAGATGCTGCAAATCCGCAAGGCTTCGCTCCATGCCGACCGGCTCGTACATGTCCTGGCGCAGGAAGTCGAGCACCCGCGGCCACTGATCGACCGCCAGGTCGACGCGCGGGTCGGCGCCGCGGCGATAGGCGCCGACAGCGATCAGGTCACGGTTCTGCTGGTAGGCCGAGTACACTTGTTTGAACTTCATCGCAAAATCCAGCTGCTCGCGCGTACAGATCTGGTGCATCGCGCGGCTGATCGAGGCCTCGACGTCGATCGCCGGGTACAGGCCGCTCTCCGCCAGGCGGCGCGACAGCACGATGTGCCCGTCGAGGATCGCGCGCGCGGCGTCGGCGATCGGATCGTTCTGGTCGTCCCCTTCGACGAGTACCGTGTAGAAAGCGGTGATCGAGCCCTCGCCCCGATCGCTGTTGCCGGCGCGTTCGACCAGCTGCGGCAGCCGCGCGAACACCGACGGCGGATAGCCCTTGGTCGCCGGCGGCTCGCCGATCGCGAGCGCGATCTCACGCTGCGCCTGCGCAAACCGGGTGAGCGAGTCGAGCAGCAAGAGCACCTTGAGCCCGCGGTCGCGAAAATATTCGGCGATCGCGGTCGCGAGCCAGGCGCCGTGCAGGCGCATCAGCGGCGGATTGTCGGCCGGCGTCGCGACCACGACCGCGCGGCGCATGCCGTCCGGCCCGAGAGTGTTGCTGACGAAGTCCTGCACCTCGCGGCCGCGCTCCCCGATCAGGCCGACGACGGTCACATCCGCCTTCGTATAGCGCGTCATCATGCCGAGCAGCACCGACTTGCCGACGCCGGAACCGGCGAACAGGCCGATGCGCTGGCCGCCGCCGACCGTGAGCAGCGAGTTGATGGAACGGACCCCGACGTCGAGCGGATCGCGGATCGCGCGCCGCATCAGCGGATTGAGCAGCTCCCGGGCGAGCGGCATCCGCTCCGTGCAGCGCAAGTCGCCGAGGCCGTCGAGCGGGCGTCCCGCGCCGTCCAGCACGCGGCCGAGCAGCCCTTCGCCGACCGGCACTGAGGAGACGCTGCGCGTCGGCACCACCCGCGCCCCCGGCATCAATCCGCGAATGTCGCCGGTCGGCATCAAGAACAGCTTGTCGCCGGAGAAGCCGACCACCTCGGCCTCGACCTGCTTGCCGCCCGCCGTGTCGACGAGACAGCGGCCGCCAACCGCCGCTTCGCAGCCGACGGCTTCGAGCGTCATGCCGACCATCCGGCTCAGCGATCCTTCGACGACGATCTCGCCGATGTCGGCGAAGCGGCCGCGCGCGTCGGCGAGATATTTCGACCAGGTCTTCGGCCTCGGCCGCCCGGTGGGCGGCGCGCTCACGCCGCCCCCTGGCGCACGGTCGCGGGCGCGCGCTCGGTGCCGAGTAATTCGCTCAATATCGCGCCGATCCTCACCTCCAGACGCGCGTCTATCCGCGACGTCGCGGTGACGACCTGGCAGCCGCCGCGCGCCATGACCGGATCCTCGACGATGGCCCAGGCGCGCTCGCTCTCGGTCGGCGCCAGATTTTGCCGCACAACAGCGGCATCTTCCGGATGCAGGTGCACGCGGACCTCGCGCGCGGCCACCGGCAGCGCGGCGATCGCATCGCGGATGATGCCGATGATCTGCGTCGGTTCCGCCTTCAGCTCGCGCCGGACGATCTGGCGCGCGAGAGCCATCGCGAGTTCCAACAGTTCACGTTCCACGTCGTCGTCCAGGGCCTCGAACGGCTTCGCCAGATCGTAGAACATGGCGGAAAGGCGCTCGACCTGGGCGCGCACCTCGCCGCGCCCCGCTTCGCGGCCTTCCGCGAGTCCCTGCGCGAACGCCTCCTGGTAGGCTTCAGCCTGCAGATCGGCGAGCCCGCCGGCGGTGGGCATGGGGCGCGGCGCGGCACCCATGTCGGGCGGCGACCAAACCTGCGCATTCGCGGCAAACGCCTTGTCCGCGCCCTCAGACATATTCGCCCGCGTCCTTGCCGCCCAGGCTGATGGTCCCTTCCTCGGCGAGGCGCTGGGCGATCGCGACGATTTCCTTCTGCGCGGCCTCCACTTCGACCAGCTTCACCGGTCCGCGGGCTTCCATGTCGTCGCGGAGAATCTCGCCCGCACGCTTCGACATGTTGCGCATGATCTTGTCGTTGACCTCGGGCTCCGCGCCGCGCAGCGCGAGGGCGAGCGTGTCGGAGCCGACTTCGCGCAGCACCGCCTGGATGCCGCGGTCGTCGACGTTCAAGAGATTGTCGAAGATGAACAGCAGATCCTTGATCTGTTGATGCATCTCCGTGTCGGCCTGCTCGATCTTGCCGAGTTCCTGGCCGCTGCGGTCCTTCGCCATCGCGTTCAGGATGTTCGCGACGGTGCGCGTGCCGCCGATCTGGCGCAACACCTCGGGTTGCGAGGCGCTCGCCTGTTTCTCGACCAGATGATCGAGCTCGTTGAGCGCGGACTGCGGCACCTGGCCGAGGGAGGCGATGCGCATCAGGACCTCGGTGCTCATCTGCTCCGGGAGCAGCGGCAGGATCGCCGCCGCCTGATCCGGCTCCAGGTGCGCGAGCACGATCGCGGCGATCTGCGGATGTTCGCCGCTGATGATTTGCGCGACGGCCTTCGCCTCCATCCACTTAAGCGCCTCGATCCCCTGGCCGGGCTGTCCCGAGGTGACGCGATCGAGCAGCATGTCGGCCTTCTGCTTGCCGACGGCCTGGGTCAACACGCGCCGCACGTACTCGGTCGAGCCGGCGGCTACATCCGCCTTCTTGTCGACGATGCCGATGAACTTGTCCAGCACGGAGGTCATTTGGTCGCGGGTTACCTCCTGCAGCTCGGCCATCGCGATGCCGAGCTTTTGCACGTCGCGCGCGTCGAGCTGCTTGAGCAGGTTCGCGGCGTCCTGCTCGCCGAGACTCATCAACAGAATGGCGGCGCGCTGCGTGCCCTGTAGGTCATCCATCTTGCTAGCCATCGGCGACCCATTCCTTCACCACCTGGGCGGCTTTCTTCGGATCCTGCACCACCAGGGAGCGGGCCGCTGCGATCTGCTGCTCGAAACTCGGCGCGAGTTTGATCGCCTGACCGTCCTGCTGCGACGACAGGCTCAGCTTGTCGCCGGCGAGTTCGCCCGCGGCGCCGGCGGCGGCGAGCCGCAGCGGCGGTTTGGTCAGGGACTTCATCAGGGGGCGCAGAATCAGGAATCCGAGCACCAGCACGAGCGCCGCGCCGACGATCTGCTTGGCGAGCTGCAGCACCCAGGGTCTCTGCCACAGCGGCGCCTGCTCGATCGGCGGCAGCGGCGCATCGGTGGTGAAGCGCTGGTTGATCACGCTGATCTGGTCGCCGCGGGCGCTCTGCAGTCCGATGGCGTCGGTGACGAGCAGCGTGAATCGCTTGATGTCCTGCGGCGTCATCGGGCTCGTCGTGATGCGCCCTTTCGGGCCGACCTTCTGCCAATCGTCGAGCACGACGCCGACATTGAGCCGCTTGATCACCCCTTGCGGCTGCTTGGTGTAGGACAGGGTGCGGTCGATCTCGTAATTGCGGATGCTCTTGGTCGAACTGGAGATCGGCGGCGCGGCCGCGGCCGACGCGGCGACGCCGTTGGCGCCGGCCGCCGGCGCCTTCCCCGTGGCCGGCGCGGCCGGCGCAGGCGGCGCCCCCGAGGTGCCGGGCGGCTGATTGCTGAGTGCCCCTGGAATTCCCTGCGTGCCGTCGCCGTCGCGTCGCGTGTCGCTGCTATCCTGTTCGCTGCGCACCGCGGTCTTTTGCGGGTCGTAATTCTCGCGGGTTTCCTCGGTCTCGGTGAAATCGACGTCGGCTGTGACCGTCGCCTGCACGCGGCCCGGGCCGACGATCGGCTCCAACAGCCGGACGATGCGCTGTTGATAGCTCTCGTCGAGCTTGTGCGTGTAGGCGAATTGCCGGTTGGTTTCGGCGGCCTGGGGATTCTGATCCGGGGAGTTCAACAGCGTGCCGGCTTGATCGACGAGCGTGACGTCGGTCGCCGCCAGGTCCGGAACGCTGGAGGCGACCAGGTGCACGATCGCGGCGACCTGTCCCGGATCGAGCTGCCGCCCGGGATACAGCTGCAGCAACACCGAGGCGGTCGCCCGATGCGAATCGCGCAGGAACACGGAGGGACTCGGAATCGCCAGGTGCACGCGCGCGCTCTCCACGCCCTGGACTTTCGAGATGGTGCGCGCGAGTTCGGTCTCCATCATCGATTGGTAGCGCAGCCGGTCCATCAGCGAGCTCGTGCCGAAGGAGGAGTCCTTTTGCAGCAT
Organism: Pseudomonadota bacterium; assembly: GCA_021780475.1. GTDB lineage: Bacteria > Pseudomonadota > Gammaproteobacteria > Steroidobacterales > Steroidobacteraceae > Bog-1198. The sequence continues at coordinate 8,919 of JAJXYR010000159.1, read as the reverse complement.
CTCCATGCCCATCGCATCGCTTTGCGGCAGCCCCTGGCCGGCGAGCTTGATCCTGGCATCCTGCAGTTCGGTTTCCGGCACCATGATCGCGCCCGCCGGGTTCAGCTTGAACTGGATGCCGGAGGCGGTCAGCGCATCCATGACCTGGCCGCTTTCGCGCTCCGACAGCTGGCCGTAGAGCACGGTGTAGTTCGGACCCTGGGACCAGAGGACGAGCCAGATCGCGGCGGCGACGGCCACGGCGACTCCCGCGAGCAGCGCGACTTGTTTGAGTCCCGGTATCACATCCAACAGACCCCGCGCGGGGACCGGTATAGCGTCGGCCATGGGTCAATCCTCGGCTGCCCTCATACGGGCATGTTCATCACTTGGTTGTAGGCGTCGATCAGCTTGTTCCTGACCTCGGTCATCGCGCGGAAGGCGATTCCCGCCTTCTGAACCTCGAGCATGACTCGCGTCAGGTCGACGTTCTTGGCGCCCGACTCGTAGGAATCGGCGAGCGCGTCGGCATGGTTTTGCATCTGCGCGACGCCGTTGATGGAGTCCTTCATCATCTGGGCGAAGTCCGGCCCCTGCGTGTTGATCGCGCCCGGCGACAGCGCCCCGGGCGCCTCGAGCTGGACGCCGCCGACGCGGGCCTGAAGCGCACGCATCTCGGCGAGGACCTGGGAGATCTGTGGACTGCTCATGGCTTCAAACCGCCGCGAACTGCGCTTCGTGGACGCGCGGCACCTGGATGCCGGCCGCCTTGAGCCGCTGCAACTTGTACCGCAAGGTCCGCGGGCTGATCCCGAGGCGCTCGGCGGCGAGCTTGCGGCTGCCGGCGGTCAGTGCGAGCGTCGCCAGGATCAATTCCCGTTCGCGGTCTTTCAGGTCCCGATCGAGACCGGCGTCGACATCGAGCTCCTCCGGCGGCTCGGACTCCACCGGCTCGCCGCCCGCCGGTGAGGGGGCGATTTCCAGCGCATCGGCGGTGATCGCGCCGCCGCCCGCGAGCCAAGCGGCCCGCTGCACGATGTTCGACAGCTCCCGCGCGTTGCCGGGCCAGTCATACGCGAGCAGCTTCTGTTCAGCGTCGCGCGACAGTTCCAGAGGCGCCTGGGCCGTGCGCGCGCAGCCGAGAATCGCACGGCGCGCGAGCGGTAGGATGTCGCCGCGCCGTTCACGCAGCGCCGGCAGACGCAGCGACATCACGTTCAGGCGATAATAGAGGTCGGCGCGAAACCGGCCCGCGCGCGCCTCGTCGGCGAGATTGCGGTTCGAGGTCGCGATCACCCGCACGTCGAGGCTCAATGTGCGGTTGCCGCCCAGACGCTCGACCTCGCGTTCCTGCAGCACGCGCAGGATCTTTGCCTGCAGGCCGAGGTTCATCTCCGAGATTTCATCCAGCAGCAGCGTGCCCCCCTGCGCCTGCTCGAATTTTCCGGCGTGAGCGCCGAGAGCGCCGGTGAAGGCACCCTTCTCGTAACCGAACAAGGTCGCCTCCAGCATGTTCTCCGGAATCGCGGCGCAATTGATCGCGACGAAGGGCTTGTCCGAGCGCGCCGAGGAGTCGCGGATGAAGCGCGCGTACACCTCCTTGCCGGTGCCGCTTTCTCCCGTGATCAGCACCGTGGCATCGGTTTCCGCGATGCGCTGCGCGAGCAGCACGAGCTTGCGCGACTGCGGATCGGCGGCCACCAGATTCTGCGGCGCCACGCGGTTGGCGAGCTGACGGCGGGCCATGTCGATCAAGGCCTGCGCATCGAAGGGCTTGACGACGTAGTCGGTGGCGCCGTCGCGCATCGCCGCAACCGCCTTGGCGACCGTGCCGTATGCGGTCATCAGCACGACCGGCACGTCGGGGCGGCGGCGACGGCAGATTGCGAGCAATTCGTAGCCGTCCGGACCGGGCATCTGCACGTCCGAAATCACGAGCGCAAGGTCCTCGCGCTCGAGCGCCGGCAGCGCCGCGGCCGCGTCGGCGGCGGCGAGCGCGACGATGCCGGCCGCGCTCAAGGTGTCGATCAACGCCTCGCGCAGCGCGGCGTCGTCCTCGACGATCAAGACCACGTCGTTCGTTCGAGTCATGGAGTTTCCTCTGCCGGTAGATCGATCACGAAAGCCGCGCCCACGGCCGAATCGGCGAGACGCACGCCACCGCCGTGCGCCTCGACGACGGAACGGACGATCGCGAGACCGATTCCGGTGCCGCGCTCCCGGGTCGTGAAATACGGTTCGAAGATGCGTTCGCGCAGTGCCGGGGCGATTCCCGGACCGTCGTCGCTGACGACGATCTCGGCGCGGCCCGGCGCACCGCGCCGCGCGAGCAGTTCGAGCGCGAGCTCCCCGGAAGCCGACTGCAGCGCATTGGTCGCGAGATTGAGAACCGCCGAGATCAGCGACGAGGCGTTCGCCCGCACGCCAAGCTTGGGCGCCTCGGTGCGAATCGTCAGCGTGATGCCGCTGCGCATCGCCGGCCGCACCCACTGTGCGACCTGTTCCAACAGCGCGCTGACGCTGAGGAGCTCGCGCTCGGCGCCGCCGTGGGCGAAGGCCAGCATGTCGGTGACCAGGCGGTCCAGCTTCTTCAGGCTGCCGGCGGTTTTTTCGGCGCAGCGCGCCAGATCCTGCGGGCCGCGGTCCGGCATCGTCATCTGTGATGCGTAGAGCAGCGCCGCCGCGAGCGGCGTGCGGATCTGGTGCGCGAGGCCCGCCGCGAGTTCGCCGAGCGTCAGCAACCGTTGCTGGCGGCTGATCAGCACCTGCATCAGATGCGACTGCGTCACGTCCGCGATCAACACCACCTCGCCGCCGTCGGCGAGATCGCGGCGCGAAATATTGACGAACCGTCCGTTCTTGAGTTCGATGTTCTGGGCGGCGCGCGCGGCGACGGCGCGCGCGAGCACGCTGTCGAACTCCAGGCCGACGAGCGGTTCGCCCAGCATGTCTGCCGCCGCCGGGTTGCGTTCCTGGACCCGGCCCTCGCCGTTCAACACGAGAACACCGCCCGGCAACGCACCGAGCAGCGCTCCGAGGCGTGAGGACAGGCGGGCATTACCGTCGCGCGCTTCGGTCAATTCGGCGCCGAGCGCGGCGACCTGGGCCCGCAGCGAATCGAAGGCGCCGCACAGGTGGCGTGAGACGTCGCCGAATTCGACGAAGGCCGAACGCAATTCGGCGGCGCGATCGTTTTGAGTTTGGGGCATCAGGGCTTGCATGACGAGGGTTTAAGCAACTTCCATGCCCTGGTAAAATTATCGCGTTATTTCATTTAGTTAGCTTGATGCGGGTCAAGCCAGAAAGGCGGGCGTCAATTTCTCGGCGTTGCCCGGTGCGCCGCCCGGCGGCCGCCGGGTTTACGTCAGGCGCTGAGGTGATATTTGCGCAGCTTCTCGACCAGGGTCGTACGCCGCATTCTCAGCAAGCGCGCAGCGCCGGCGACGGTACCGTCCGCCTCTTCCAGCGCCTTGCGGATCAGGTCGACTTCGATCGCGCACAGATGATCCTTCAGGTCGATCCCGCCGCGCGGCAAGCTTTGCGCACCGGCATCATCGACCTCCGCATCGAACAGACCGCGCGGGGGCGACGCGATCTCGTCGCAAGCCGTGGGCACATCGACGCGCAAGTCGCCGCCCACCCAGGTACCGACGCCGGCGTTGCGATAACGATCCGGCAGATCATCGGCGCCGATCAACTGGCCGGGAAAGAGAATCGCGAGGCGCTCGAGCAGATTCGCAAGCTCCCGAACGTTGCCGGGCCAGCGGTTGCCGCCGAGGCATTGCAGCGCGCCCTTGTCGAAGCGGATGCGCTTGCCGCCACCTTGTGCGTGACGCTCCAACAGATTCTCGATCAACACCGGCAGGTCGTCCAAACGCTCGCGCAGCGCAGGCATTTGCAGCGGAAACACGTTCAAACGGTAGAAGAGATCTTCGCGGAACCGGCCCGCGGAAATCGCCGCCTCGAGGTCCCGGTGCGTCGCCGCGATGATGCGCACGTTGCAGCGGATCGTGCGGTTGCTGCCGACGCGCTCGAACGTGCGCTCCTGCAATACGCGCAATAATTTGACCTGCATCTGCAGCGACATGTCGCCGATCTCGTCGAGAAACAGCGTGCCGCCTTCGGCAAACTCGAAGCGCCCGAGACGCGTCGACAGAGCGCCGGTGAACGCTCCCTTCTCGTGGCCGAACAGCTCGCTCTCCAGCAGATCGGCCGGGATGGCACCGCAGTTGACCGGCACGAACGGGCGGCCCGCGCGCCCGGATAGTTCGTGGATGTGGCGGGCCGCCATCTCCTTGCCGGTGCCGGATTCACCGAGAATCAACACATTGGTGTCGAACGGCGCGACCTGCTCGATCAAGCGATGCACCGCGCGCATCGCACGCGAATTGCCGCTGGGACGGAAGTGATGGTTTCCCCGTTGGATGGGATGGCCGGCGCGCACGCTCTCGGCCTGCGCGAGCACCGCCGACAGGCGTCGCTGCTTGATCGGCTGCTCGAGATGCAGCCAGGGCAGATCGGTTGCCGACTCGGCGATGCGCGGCGGGCCCTCGTGGCTCAGGTAGATCACAGGCATCGGCTGCGGCACGCTGCGCAGGATTTCGATGAACTCGCGTCCCCAGAGGTCGGCCGTCTCGGCGCTGATCAGGACCCCGAGCCAATCCGGCTGCGATTGCGCCGCAACACGCCGCAATTCACCGAGGTCGCGTACCGCCACGGGCTCTATGTCCAGAAACCGCAGAAGGGTCTCGGCGAGGCCCGCTTCGGAATCCGAGGGTTCGATCACAAGAACTTTCGCTTCGAGCACTGTTCAGGCTCCTTCCCGACCGGAAACTGTGACGGACCTCTCAATATCTTCGGTTCCGTCTCAAGGTTTATGTCTAACTCATTGACATTGCTCAATCAATGTCATCCCGGGAAGGATACTAACCGAAGCTCGCGAACGAAAAGGAGTTGGCAAACACCCCTAATGCGTGTAGGGGGTTCCCTAGATTCGCGTACAGCATTTTGCCGCGTGGCGGCTATGTGGACGAGTGCTTCGCGCCGGCGACCAAGCGCCTGTGGTGCCTGAAAATCAGCTTATTGATCGCTTCGGCGACCGAGTCACTGAGGCCCGCGAATCGCAGTTGCGCGACGCGGCGGCCGTCCGCCTGACGTTCACCGACGACGCGGCACGACAGCTTCAGCGGCTGCGGCAGTGCGGGATTGATGTACAGCGTCACGGTGCCGGTCGTACCGACGCGCGGACCGTCGGCACCGACCCACTCCAATCCCGCGGCCGACAGCCGCACCGGCTCGGGCTGCGGCAAGGCGTTCTGGCGCGCCGACAACTCCGCGATCAGGCGCAACAGGATGTTGAGCTTGTACTCGAGCCGCTGCAGCTCGTGCGCTAGGGCGGGCGACTCGTCCTTCATCGCGTCGTGGACCCTCGCCTCCTCGAGCGAGGACTCGGCGCCGAGCAGCTGGAGATTTTCGGCATTCATCCGCGCGAGTTCGATGCCGTCCACGAGCGGCCCCTCCGCCCACGTGAGCGGCATGGCGTCCTCGTAGACCAAACCATCGCCGAGTGGCTGTTCCGCCATGAGTTCGACCGCCCCGCCTAGCGGCCGGCCGGTCCGGTCGCCGAATAGGCGCGCAGCGCGCGGGAACCCGCGACCGCGATATCGAGGTCGCGCGCCATCGCGCGCAGCCGGTGTTCGAGCGCCCCGATCGAAAGGTCGTTGAGACTGACGATTTCCTGCAGCAAGCGGCGCCCCTCCGCGTCGATCGAGGCCAGATCCACGCGCGCCGACTCTAACAGCCGGCGCCGCTCGGCGTCGAGATCGGCCGTCCTCGCGACGCCGTCGCCATCGGCGGCGGCGAGCTCGGCGAGTTGGCGCGAGAGATCGAGGGCGCGCCGCAAGGCCTCGTTCATCGGCCCGCTTCGACGATGCCGTCCCAGCCGCTCTTGATCTCGCGCACCAGACCGGAGACCTCGACGACGATCGCCGCATCGTTGCTCGCATTCGCGACCGTCAGCCGCTCGAGCATGTACAGGTACAGCCGCCTTAGATTCACCGCGACCGCGCCGCCGCGCTCCATGTCCAGGCATTCGTTCAAATGACCGATCAGCAACACCGCCTTGCCGATCGCCGCGCCCTTGGTGATGACGTCGTTGAGCGGCAGGTTGTCCTTGATGCGCTGCATGCAGCCTTGCGCGATCGACAAATGGGCGAGGATGTTCTCGAAGGAAATCTGGATCAGCCGCGTCGGGCTGGCATCGGCGACCATGCCGTGGCCGCGAACCGTGCGGTAGCGGGCAGCGCCATTTTGTGCATACATCATCATCGTCTCCGGATCGAAGTCTAGCCGCTGGTGCTGGTCGTGCCGCTGCTCAAGGAACTGTTGGTCTGATTGTTCTGGATGTTCCCTTGATTGAACTCGGCCGTCAGATAAGTCTGGGTCTGTTTCAGCGCGGCGACCGCGGAATCCATCGCGTTGTACTGCGCCGTCAGCGTTGCAGAATAAGTCGCAAGCTGCGCGGTGAGCGCCACCTGCTGCTTCGCAACATTGGTCAAACCGGTCTGCAGCCCCTGGGTGATGGTGGGCAGCAGGCCGCCGACCTGGGTGAATCCGTCGATCAAGTTGTTGATCCGCGTCGCGAGCCCGTTCGTGCCCCCAAGCAGGCCGGCGACCGCCGACAAATTCGCGCTCAGCGCGTTGCCGAGCGTGGTCGTATTGCTGTCGTACGTGCCCTGCGGGTTCGCGGTGATGCCGAGATCTGACAGGGATTGAATGGAGCCGGTGTTGCCGCTTTGCACCTGGCCGAGGATGTGCTCGAGCTGGTTCTGGAAGGATTGCAGCGTGGCATTGCCGTTCAAGGGGCCGGCGGTGTTCGTCGTCGGATCGAAGCCGGTCAGCGATTGGATGCTCGTGAGCACGCCGTTCAGCGCCGTCACGAAGGTGCCGATCGAGGTTTGCGCGGCCGTCGTGTCGGGTGCGATGTTGAGCGTCGTCGACACACCGGTCGCACTCGGCGCGATGAGATTCAGCGTCACGCCGCTGATTGCGCCGCCCACCACGTTCGAGGCGCTGGTCGCCGGATAGCCGTTCAGCTTGAACGCCGCGTCCAGTGGGGCCTGGGTCTGTGTCATGTTGGTCGTGCCGTTCGCCGGATCGTACACCAGCGATGCAAGCCCCCCGTCACCACCCGACTGGGTGACCGTGATCGCGTTGGCGGCGCCGGTCGCCGTGCCGGAGATCACGAGCCGGGCACCGGCGGTCGTCGTCAACACGCTCGCGCTCACTCCCGGATTTCCCGAGGCCTGATTGATCGCCGAAGCGATGCCGGCGAGCGTGTTGTTGGCCGAGTCGATCGTGAGCGCCATCGATTTCGAGCCGACGGCGACGGTCAAGGTGCCGGTGCCGATCGCGGCGGAGGCGCTGGCGACCGGGTTCGACGACAGACTCGCGGCGGTCGCGAGATTCTGGACCTCGAGCGTGTATTGACCGGCCGTCGCGGTCGGCGACGCGCTCGCGGTCGCGATGGTCTTGTCGGCGACGGTCGCCGTGAAGCCCGCGAGCGCACCGGTCGACAGCAATGGCGTCACCGCCGCCTGCAGCGTCGACAAGGCGCTCTGGAACGTGCCGTACGCTGAGATTTCCGCGGTCAGCGTGTTCTTCTGCGTGGTCAGCTGGTTGGTCTGAGCGGCGCCGTACGCGGAGGTGAGTGCCGTGACGATCGCCCCGATGTTTAGACCGGAGCCGATGCCCTGCGAGGTCACCGACGCGGCGGCGGCCTGCGCGCTCGCGGCGCTGGAACTGCTTGTTGACGAGACGGCTGAACTCATGGGAACTCCGAACTTCGATCATCCGGTGCCGGCATGTTGCGAATTATCGGCCGGCACGCCCCGGACTTAAGCAAGACCCGTACCAAAACTTAAGCGAGACCGTTGAACAACAGACCGGAGACGCCGAGGCCGCGGGCGAGCGCGGGAAATTCGTCCGCCGAGAACTGGCCGATCACCCGGCCATTCGCCGGATTGATTTCCTGGATCACGCGGGCGCCGCCTGCCGTGTCGACCCGGTATTGATTGGGCCGCCCCGAATCGTTCAGATACTTGTTGAGCTGGTCGACCATGGCCTGCAGGTCGCGCGGCGCGGTCGTCCTGTCGGGTGGTGGTGGTGGAGGCGGCGGAGGCGCCTTCGGTCGCGGCGACGCCGTGGCGTTTGCGCTGGTGGGCGGCGCCGCGTTGCCGCCGGGCGGCAAGGTCTTGCCGCCGCTGTCCGGCGCCTTCGGCTTGAAGGACGATTGACTTGCCGGCAACGGAGTGGCCACCGGGGTTGCCGTCGAACCTGAATCGCTCGCCATGACGTCACCCATTTCGATGAAGCTGCGGCGTCCTACCTTTCGCTCGGCGCGTTCAATTGCGGCGAATGATCTGGCCCGGACACTCGCGCGTCCGGGCCAGATCGCCTACTCGACTTTCGACCGGCCGATCCTTACGGGATCAGCTTCAAGATCAACTGCGGTTCGCTGTTCGCCTGCGCCAACACCGAGATGCCCGCCTGTTCCAGCACCTGGGACTTCGTCAGGTTCGCGGTCTCCTGGGCGAAGTTCGCGCTGACGATCGTGCTGTTTGACTGCGTCAGGTTCTGCACCGTCGTGGTCAGATTCTGCACCGTCGACGTGAAGCGATTCTGCACCGCACCCAACTGGCTCTGGAACTGGCTGACCGTCTGCAGCGCCGAGTCGACCGCTTCGATGGTCGAATTGGCACCGGCCACCGTCAACACGTTGTTGTTGGACAGGGCGCCGGCCGCCAACACCGTGCTTCCGGTCGTCAAGCCGACCGCCGTGGCATCCGCGGCCGTCCCGCCGATCGTGATGTTCTGGCCGGCGCTCAGGGTCAGCTGGCCGTACAGCGTGCTTCCCGCCGTCGTGCTGAGCGTGACCGCCGC
>JAJXYR010000268.1 GCA_021780475.1 Pseudomonadota bacterium | reverse complement strand
CGGGCGAATCGAAGATCGCCACCTGGTGCCGGGTCGCGAGCACCGCCGCCAGGATCCAGCGTCCGGTCGCCCGGTCCCGGAATACGTGCGGATCGCGAAAATTCCTCGAGCCAAGGTCGAGCACCGGATTGCGCGGGTACTTTTTCCAGGTACGGCCGCCATCGACGCTGAACGCAAGATCCTGGCGTTGCCCGTGGTTCGGCCCGCGCAGCGCCCCGGTGTACAGGGCGACCAGCGGTCCGCGGGCACCCGCCGCGGCCAGACCGCTGGTGTTGTCGCGATCGTAGACCGCGCTGCCGGAGAAGATCATCTCGCGCGCATCCTCCGGGATCGCGACCGGCCACTCGCGCCAGCGCAGCAGGTCCCGGCTGGTCGCATGGCCCCAGCTCATGTGGCCCCAGCGATTTGCGAACGGGTTGTACTGGAAAAAAAGATGATATCGACCGTCGAATCGAATCAGGCCGTTCGGATCATTGAGCCAATTGCGCGCGCTCGTGAAATGCAGCCACGGCCGCGGGGTCGCGCGCGCCGATGCCGCCACGCCGGGCCGGACTCCGGCGCAGAGGAACGCGGCCAGCGTCCCCGCCAACAGCGCGGCGGCCCTGACGCGGGGCCATACCGAGGTCCAGGCTGTGCGTGGATACAACGTACCTTGGCGGCTGCAATCCGCCGCGGCCGTGCCCAAATATCCTGACGCGCGGCAACATACCCGAGGCATCGTGTGAAAAACCATACGAAGACACCCCTTTAATGCTAGGAATCCCGCAAAACGGTACGTGGTCGAAGCCGCCGCGAAACCCGCCGGCGCGCCACTCACAATCGATTGTTGCAATCGATTGTGAGTGATGATAACTTGCGCGCTCCGGTTACGGTACGAATTTCGGCCGTACGTAAAAAACAACGGTTATACCCTTGGGGGGGCAATTTATGGGTGATGTAAGCAATAAAGACAAGCTGCGCCTGAGCATCCTGGCGGTGCTGTCGATGGCCGCCGCCGTACCCGCGATGGCGCAAAATGCGGCCGCCGACACCACGCCTCCGGCCTCCAACAAGGCCTCCGCCGCAAGCTCGACCTCGTCCGGTGACATCGGCGCCCTCGACCAGATCGTCGTGACCGCCTCGACCGGTCAAAACACCCAGTTGCGCAGCTCCCTGCAGGTTACCGACGTGCCGAGCAAACTGGTGCTGGACATGGCGCCGCGCTCGACCGCGGAAACGCTGAAGCTGATCCCGGGTATGTCCGTGACGGACATGGCGGGCAGCGGCGGAAACGCCAACTTCTCCGTGCGCGGCCTGCCGGTGACGACGGGCGGCTCGCCGTTCGTGCAGCTCCAGGAGGACGGTCTGCCGCAGGTGCTGTTCGGCGACATGAACTTCGGCAACAACGACTACTGGACGCGTTTCGACGTCTCCAACACGATCGAAGCCACGGTCGGCGGCAGCGCCGCGACCCTCGCGGCCGGCGCGCCCGGCGCGGTCATCAACTACATCAGCGACACCGGCGAGAAGAAGAGCGGCCTGTTGTCGCTGTCCGAGGGGATCGGCTTCAACGAATCGAAGGCGACCTTCGCCGTCGGCGGCCCGATCAACGACTCCTGGCGCTATCACCTCGACGGCTTCTACGTCTACGGCACCGGTCCGCGCAATCAAGGGTTCATCGGCGAGAACGGCTACCAGATCAAGGGCAACGTCACCCACGACCTGAGCGATGACAGGGGCTTCATCCGCTTCTACGCGAAGCTCCTCGACGACCAGGAACAGTACAACGCGGGCGGCCCCGTGAACGCGACCGGCAGCGGGAACAGCCTTACCGGCATCTCGCCCTATCCCGGCAATGATGCCCGCACCGGAACGACGGTCGGCGTCTACAACCAGGTCATCAACTACGTCAACAACAACACCGGCCAGTTCGCGCAGGTGCCGAACAACGGCGTGCACCCGGTCGTGCACTCCTTCGGCGCGCAGCTGCACCTGACCCCGGCCGGCGATTTCGCGATCGACGACAAATTCCGCCTCAGCCAGATGTCGGGCAACTTCGCGGCCCAGTTCTTCGGCCTGAGCAACACCGCGGGGGTGATCGGCACGACGGTCAACGGCCAGACGGTCGGCAGCGTGGTCTATGCGAATGGCCCGAACGCCGGCCAGGCGTACAACGGCCTCACCAACAACAACGCGCAGATCTACACCAACATGTCGGACATGGGCAGCATCGTCAACGACCTGGCGTTGTCCGACAAATGGATCATGGGCGAGAACAAACTGTCCGCGCGCGGCGGCCTGTTCTACATGAACCAGACCATCGACCAGAACTGGCACCCGAACGATTCGCTCGCGACGGTGAACGGCACGAATCCGTCGGGACTGAATCTGATCAGCACGAGCGGCCAACTGCTGAGCAACGCCGGCATCTCGGGCTACAACACGAACTGGGGCGCCGGCGTGAACCGCACCTACGCGATGAACGTAGCCGACGCCGCTCCCTACCTCGACCTGACCTGGGACCTGCGCGGCCTGCAGCTCGAGGGCAGCCTGCGCCAGGACGACTATCGTGTGACCGGCTGGGCGGAGAGCGCGAGCGCCGCGACGACCCACATCGGCTATCTCACCGGCGGGGCCTTCAGCCCGACCGGTTCGCTGACGACGCCGTTGGTCTCCTACTCGACGCTCGACCCGAGCACGTACGAGCCGCTGAACTACGGAATCAGCTACCGTTCGTGGTCGCTCGGCGCGCTGTATCAGTTTAATAGCGACACCAGCGTGTACGCACGCGCGAGCCGCGGCGGCAAGGCCAACACGGATCGCAACATCCTGTCCGGCTACACCAATCCCGATGGGTCCTTGAACGCGTCCGGTCAGCAACAGGCGGTCGATATCGTCCTGCAGCAGGAAGCGGGCATCAAGAATCAAGGGCGCGTGTTCGGCGCCCGCTACAATGCGACCGTCGCGTACTTTCACACGAGCTTCGGCGAGTCGAGTTTCGACCTGACGAAGCCGGCTGCGAACCGCTACTTCGTGGAAAAGTACTCGGCGAACGGCATCGAGATGAGCGGCAACCTGTACTACGGCGGCTTCGCGCTGTACGCGCAGGCGACATTCCAGGATCCGAAGGTTGACGCCAACGCGACCGGCGCCAGCCCGTCGACCTTGGTGAGCAGCGGCACCGGCTTCCTGCCGGGCGGCACCGCGAAGATCACGTATGCGTTCGTGCCCTCTTACACCTGGGGCCCGCTCACCGGCGGCGTCGTGGTGCAGGGTCAGAGCCAGGAGAACATCAACGGCTACCCGCCGTTCTATTCGCCCGCCAACACCTTCGTCGACCTGTTCGCCTCGTACCAGATCAACGACATGGTGTCCGTGGGCATCCACGCCAACAACCTGTTCAACACGCTGGGTCTCGGCGGCGGCGGCTCGGTCACCACCGGCCCCGGTGTGATCGGCGCGAGCGCGGAACCCGGCCGAACGGTGCTGGCGGACGTGACGCTGAAGTTCTAGAGTTCGAGCACGGCCGGTACGGGACGCAGGCGTTCCGTACCGGCCATCCCACGGTGTTCGAGGTGCGATCTTGGCGGACGACAGCCGGAAAATACGCAGAATCGTCATCGTCGGCGGCGGTTCGGCCGGTTGGATGACCGCGGCCGCGCTGAGCCGCTCCATCGACCGGGATTGCGCCATCACGCTGATCGAATCCGACGAGATCGGGATCATCGGCGTCGGCGAGGCGACCATCCCGCCGATCAAGCTGTTCAACGACATGCTCGGCCTGAACGAGAACGAGTTCCTGCGCCGCACGAACGGCACGTTCAAGCTCGGCATCCAGTTCGTCGACTGGGGCAAGATCGGCCACCGATATTTTCATCCCTTCGGCAGCTACGGCCGGCCGTTCGACCTGGTGCAGATACAGCATCACTGGCAGCAGGCGCACGCGGAAGGCCGGGCGGCCGATCTCGACGAGTACTGCATGGCCTGGGCCGCGGCCAAGCTGGGCCGGTTCGATCAACCGGCGCCGGATCCACGCAGCGTGCTGTCGACGTTCCTGTACGCCTACCATTTCGAGGCGACCCTGTACGCCCGCTTCCTGCGCGAATTCTCCGAGGGCCGTGGCGTCACGCGCATCGAGGGCAAGGTCCAGGGCGTCGAACAGCACCCGGTCAGCGGATTCGTCGAACGCCTGCGCCTCGAGAGCGGCGCGGTGATCGAGGGGGAACTGTTCATCGATTGCTCCGGCCTGCGTGGGCTGTTGATCGAACAGACATTGAAGACCGGCTTCGAGGACTGGTCGCATTGGCTGCCCTGCGATCGCGCGGTCGCCGTGCCGTGCGAGAATGCGGGCCTGACGCCGTATACGCGCTCCACGGCGCACGCCGCCGGCTGGCAATGGCGCATCCCGCTGCAACATCGGACCGGCAACGGCCACGTGTATTCGTCCAATTTCCTGAGCGATGACGAGGCGACGGCGATCCTGCTGCGCAATCTCGACGGCAAGGCGCTGGCGGAGCCGCGGCCGGTCCGCTTCACCGCCGGTTGCCGCAAGCTGCACTGGAACAAGAACGTGATCGCGATCGGCCTGTCCAGCGGCTTTCTCGAACCGCTCGAATCGACCTCGATCCACCTGATCCAGGCGGGAATCTCCAAGCTGCTCGCCTACTTCCCGGACCGGGATTTCGATCCGCTCGTCACGCGGGAGTTCAACCGCGTGGCGCTCGCGGAGGTCGAACGCATCCGCGACTTCATCATCCTGCATTACCATCTGACCGCGCGCGACGACGGCGAACTGTGGCGCCACACGGCGACCATGACGATACCCGATACCCTGAAGTACAAGATCGATCACTTCCGCCACTATGGCCGCATCCTGCCGGGCGAACTCGACATCTTCGGGCCGGCGAGCTGGCTCGCGGTGCACATCGGCCAGATGAACCGGCCCGAGCGTGTCGACCCGCTGCTCGGCTACCGCAATTTCAACGGCACGGAGTATCTGGAACAGCTGCGCAAAGCCCTGGCGGCGGCCGCGCAGGGCATGCCCACGCACCAGGCCTACATCGACCGGAATTGCAAGGCGGCCTGAATCGAACGCCGTCGGCGGACGCCCCCCTTGTGACGGCGGCCTTCAATGCGCTAAAAGAGGACGCATGAAGCGCCAGCCCACCCTGTTCATTCCCCACGGCGGCGGTCCGTGTTTTTTCATGGACTGGGACCCGCCCGACACCTGGGCGCGCCACCGCGGTTTTCTCGAGGGCCTGATGGCCTCGTTGCCGGAGCGGCCGCGCGCGCTCGTCGTGATTTCGGCGCATTGGGAAATGCCGCAATTCACGGTGCAGCGCAATCCCTCCCCGCCGCTGCTGTTCGACTATTACGGCTTCCCGCCGCAAACCTACGCACTGACCTGGCCCGCCCCCGGCGACCCGAAGCTCGCCGACGAGGTGGCGCGGCGTCTCGAGGCCGCGGGCCTGGACTGCGGCTTCGACGAGCGCCGCGGCTTCGATCACGGCGTGTTCGTACCGCTGAAGGTCGCGGTGGCGGACGCGGCGATTCCGTGCGTGCAGTTGAGTCTGCGCGCCGATCTCGATCCCGCGGCGCATCTCGCCGCCGGCCGCGCGCTCGAACCCCTGCGCGACGCGGGCGTTCTGCTGATCGGTTCCGGCAACAGTTTTCACAACATGCAGGTGCTGATGCGCGGAATGCACGGCCGATCCGCGGGCACCGAGGGGCTGGACTTCGACGCCTGGCTCGCCGAGGCCGCGACGCATCCCGACCCGCTCGAACGTGACCGGCGCCTGAGCGCCTGGGAGCGCGCGCCAGGCGGGCGCCACGCCGCGCCGCGCGAAGAGCACCTCGTGCCGCTGCACGTCGTCGCCGGCGCGGCCGGCGCCGACCGCGGCGCGAAGATTTTCGAGGATCGCGTCATGGGCGCGGTCGAGAGCGCGTTCCGCTTCGGCTGACGCCCGCCGCCCGCCGCGTTTTGCAGAATCATCCAAGCCTGACGAAGGAGCGCATTCATGACCAAGGGGCAGATCGCGGCCACCGCACCCATCGCCGTCGACGTCGAGACGGGCAAGACTTATTACTGGTGCGCCTGCGGAAAATCGAAGAAGCAGCCGTTTTGCGACGGCAGCCACAAGGGCTCGTCGTTCTCGCCGTTGATATGGACCGCGTCGCAGTCCGAGCGCAAGTACTTCTGCGCGTGCAAGCAAACCGGGAACGCGCCGTTTTGCGATGGCAGCCACAAGAGCGTGACCGTGTGACGGTGGAGGCTAGGGTCGGAATCGAACCGGCGTACGCGGCTTTGCAGGCCGCTGCATGACCATTCTGCCACCTAGCCTGCGGGGGGAAACATGGAGCGGGAAACGAGATTCGAACTCGCGACCTCAACCTTGGCAAGGTTGCGCTCTACCAACTGAGCTATTCCCGCTCTGAACAAGGTGGCAATTGTAGGGCCGCGCCGCCGGGAGTCAAGGACAAATGAGTCGATGCGTGGCGCTAAAGCCTTGAACTGCCCCGCAATTCGGGCCAGGCCAGGCGCAAATAGAGAATCATCGACCAGAGCGTCAATGCCGCGGCGAGAATCGTGAGGCCGATGCCCGTCGCGTAGATGGGAATGCCGAACAAATCGCGCCGGAACAGCAGGAACGAGAGACCCACGATCTGCATCACGGTCTTGACTTTTCCCCAGAACGACACGGCCACCCGGCCGCGGGCCCCGATCTCCGCCATCCATTCGCGCAACGCGGAAACCGCGATCTCCCTGCCGATGATCACGATCGCTACGATCACCACGAACCAGCGCGCGTCCTTGCTGACGATCAGCACCAGCGCGCAGGCGACGATCAGCTTGTCGGCGACCGGATCGAGAAAGGCGCCGAGGCGAGAGGTCTGGCCGAGTTTGCGCGCGTAATAGCCGTCGAGCGTGTCGGTGATCCCGGCGAACGCGAAACTGGCGCAGGCCGCGGGACCCGCCCACCAGTACGGCAGGTAGAAAAGCACCACGATCGCCGGAATCATCATGATGCGCAGCCACGTCAGCGCATTCGGCAGATTCATCCACGCTCGCTGATCAGCCGCCTGGGTGGAGGTGTTCATAGATTATCTCGGCCAGTCGCTGGCCGAGACCGTGAATCCGCGTGAAATCTTCGATACCGGCACGAAGGACCCCCTGCAATCCGCCGAATTGCTTCAGTAGCTCGCGACGTTTTACGGGCCCCAACCCCGGTATCGTTTCGAGGATCGACTCGCTGTGACGTTTGGCGCGTTTGCGGCGGTGGCCGGTGATCGCGAACCGGTGAGCCTCGTCGCGCACGCGCTGAATCAAGTGCAAGGCATTCGAGTCTGGTGGAAGTATAGTCGGCGTGTCGCGCCCCAACAAGAACAGCTGTTCCTGTCCGGCGCGCCGATCCGCGCCCTTGGCCACGCCGATCAGCGCAACGCCCGTGATTTTCAGCTCCTCGAGGACGCGCGCGGCCTGCGCCAGCTGGCCCTTGCCGCCGTCGATCAGCAGAACGTCCGGCGCCGGCACGTCGCCGCTCTGAATCCGCTTGTAGCGGCGCGTCAAGGCCTGATACATCGCCGCGTAATCATCGCCCGGCATGATGCCCGCGATGTTGAAGCGCCGGTACTCGGCCTTCAGCGGCCCCTCGGCCCCGAAAACCACGCACGAGGCGATCGTGTCGCTGCCGCCGGTATGGCTGATGTCGAAGCACTCGAGCCGTCGCGGCGTCGCCGGCAGCGAGAAAGCCTCGCGCAGCGCCTCGAGGTTCGCCTCGATGCTGGCACGGGCGAGTCCGCGCATCTTCAACGCCACGGCGGCGTTGTCGCGCATCATTTCGACCCAGCGCGCGCGTATCCCGCGCACCGACGCGGCGATGCGCACCCGGCGCTGCACGCGCGCGGCGAGGCTCGCCTCGAGCAGCGCGCGCTCCTCGAAGTCGTGCTCGACGATGATCTGCGCCGGCGGCTCGCGCTCCGCGTAGTACTGCCCGATGAAGGCCCCCAACACCTCGGCCGGCTCGGCGAGCGGCGCGCGCGGAAAGAACGTGGTGCTGCCGAGGCTGCGGCCTGCACGCACGAACATCAGCGCCACGCAATATTCGCCGTTGCCGGGCGCGACGGCGATCACGTCCGCCTCGTGGTGCGGGTCGGAGGTGACGATCTGCTGTGCCTGCACGGTGCGCAGATGCGCAAGCTGGTCGCGAAGCTTGGCCGCCTCCTCGTATTCCAGCCGCTCCGCTGCACCCTCCATGCGCCGCGCGAGGTCGAGGTTGACTTCGTCGTTGCGCCCTTCCAGCACCTTGATGGCGGCACTCACGTCGAGGGCGTAGCGCTCCTTGGTGATCAATCCGACGCACGGGCCGGTGCAGCGCTCGATCTGGTATTGCAGACAGGGTCGGGAGCGGTTCGCGAAGAACGCGTCCTCGCAGTTTCGCAGGCGGAAGAGCTTCTGCAGCTGATTCAAGGTCTCGCGCACCGCCCCCGCCGACGGATACGGACCGAAATAGCGTCCCGGTTCCTTGCGCGACCCGCGATACAGGGCGAGCCGCGGAAACTCGTCCTGCATCGAGAAGCGCAGGAACGGGAAGCTCTTGTCGTCGCGCAGGATGATGTTGAAGCGCGGCTTGTGCTTCTTGATCAGATTGAGTTCGAGCAGCAGCGCCTCGGTATCGGAATTCGTGACCGTCACCTCCATCGCGGCCGTCTTCGCGATCAGCGCCTGCACTTTCGGATGCACGTTGCCGGGCTGGAAATACGAAGAAACCCGGCTCTTCAGGCTTCGCGCCTTGCCGACGTAGAGAATCGCGCCGGCCTCATCGAGCATGCGGTACACGCCGGGCCGCGACGGCAGGCTGTCGACGAAGGATTTCGCATCGAAGGCCGCCGGAGCCGGCGGCGACACCTCGGCGCTCATGCGGCGAGACGCGCCGCGCGCGCGACGACGTCCTCGAACATCTCGCGCGTGAGCCTGCGGGTCTGTGTGTTGTAGCGGCTGCAATGATACGAATCCAGCAGCATCCGGTCGCCCAGCCGGTGCACGGCGCCGTGCGCGAATGCGTGCGCCCCGCTCTTGAGTCCGGTCGCTCGCAGCACGGCCGCGTGCGCGACGGTGCCGAGCGCGAGGATCACCCGCGCCTCCGGACTCGCGGCAAGTTCGGCGCCGAGGAACCCGTTGCACGTGCGGATTTCGACCGGCAGCGGCTTGTTCTGCGGCGGCAGGCATTTCACCGCGTTGGTGATGCGGACCCCGCGCAATACCAAACCGTCATCGCGGGCGACCGACGCGGATGAACTCGCGAACCCGAAGCGGTGCAGGGTCTCGTACAGCAGGATGCCGGCGTGATCGCCGGTGAACGGCCTGCCGGTGCGGTTGGCGCCGTGCATGCCCGGCGCCAGCCCCACGATCAAGAGGCGCGCCCGGGGGTCGCCGAACGCGGGAACCGGCCGGCAGAAATAGCCGGGTCGCTCACGGCGGACGTCGCCGAGAAAGGAGGCTAGCCGCGGACAGCGGCGGCAGTCGGGATCGTAGGCGCTGTTCATGTTGGACATCGAGGGGGAACCGATCAACCGCGGGGGGGCGGCACAAAAAACGGGCTACGCGGCGATTCCGCGTAGCCCGCCATCGATCGCGCCTGGAATTTTGGACTAACCCGAGCGCAATCCAACCTCGGCTCTCTGGTTTTCAGCTGAGCCTCGCTGACCGGTTCCTACCGTTACCCTAGGCACTGTTGGACCGCGCATCGGTCCGAAGATTCCCCGGCCTGATCCGAGAATAATAAAGCGTCGATGGTGCATCCGCGGGCCATCGATTCGATGCCCTGGAGTCAAATCGGCGCTGTATTAGTCAGCGGGTGGGAGCGGTACCGGCGCAGGATAGCACCTAGCGGCTTCGAGGCAAGCCAGGAATTTAAAAAATGCCGGTTCGAGAGCTAGAATAACTCTAGCGATGTATTATAACTACATGTTTTATATGAATTTTAATTCTTATTGTCGTTATCTGGACAATCGATTCCCGACTCTCGCGGTGCGCCGATTCGCGCCCACCCGTTGGGCGATGCGCATTGCCAATTCCAGCGACTGTTCGCCGTTCAGACGCGGATCCACGGCGGACTTGTAGGCCCGCGCCAAATCGGCCTCGGCAAGCCCGCGCGCACCGCCGATGCACTCGGTCACATCCTCACCGGTGAGTTCGATATGGACGCCGCCGAGCATCGATCCGCACTCCTCGTGGATGCGAAACGCCGCTTCGACCTCCCCGAGTATGTTTTCGAACCGGCGCGTCTTCACGCCGCCCGAGGTGGTCTCGGTGTTGCCGTGCATCGGATCGCAGACCCAGAGCACGCGGGCGCCGACCGCGCGGACCGCGCGGATCATCTCCGGCAGCCGCTGTTCGATGTCCTTGATGCCGAATCGATGGATCAAGGTCAGACGCCCGGGCTGCGCCTGGGGGTTCAGCACCTGGACGAGTTCCTGGAGCCACTCGGCGCTCATCGCCGACCCGACCTTCACGCCGATCGGATTGGCGATGCCGCGGAAATATTCGACATGCGCTCCGTCGATCGCGGCCGTGCGCATGCCGACCCACGGCATGTGGGTCGACAAGTTGTACCAGCGCTTCTGGCGTTCGATGTAGCGCGTCTGCGCCTGTTCCGACAACAGATGCAGCCCTTCGTGGCTGGTGTAGAAATCGCAGCGCGTCGCGGCGTGCACGCGCTGACCGCTGACCGACTCGAAAAACTCCAGCGACCCGGCGATGGAGTCGACGATGCCCTGGTACGCGTCGCGCAGCGGCGAGTGGCGCATGAAGCCCAGGTCCCAGTACTCGGGGTGGTGCAGGTCCGCGAACCCGCCGTCGATCAGGGCCCGCACGAAATTCAAGGTCAGCGACGCGCGCTCATAACCCCGGAGCAGCAGTTCCGGGTCCGGCTCGCGCTCGGCCGCCGTGAATCCGGGCCGATTGACGTTGTCGCCGCGATAACAGGGCAGCGTCAGTCCGTCCCGCGTCTCGGTGTCGGCCGAACGCGGCTTGGCGTACTGCCCGGCGAAGCGGCCGACGCGGATCACGGGCTTCTTCAGCCCCTGTAGCAGCACCAGGCTCATCTGCAGCAGGATCTTCAGGCGCCGCGCGATGTTGTCGGATTCGCAATCCTCGAAGCTCTCCGAGCAATCCCCGCCCTGGAGCAGGAACTGTTCGCCTCGCTCGGCCTGCGCGAGCTTCGCGCGCAGCGCCTCGACCTCCCAGGAGACGACCAGCGGCGGCAGCCGACCGAGCGCCCCGATCGTGCGCTCGAGCGCCGCGGCATTGGCGTACTTCGGCTGCTGCGCGGCAGGCCGGCTCTGCCAGCTCGCCGGATGCCACTCGGTCAACAAGGTGTTCTTCGACATGATGCGCGATGCTACACATCGGCACGCTCCGCTGCAAAGCGGCCGCGTCTCCGACCTTTTCGCATGCGGGAACATCCGGATTGGCAATGCGGCGTCGGGCGCGCCAAAATGCCGCCGCATCGAAACCTCTGGCGGAGCGTCTGGACATGAATAATGCGAAAAGCGGCGATTTGAAGACGGCCGGCGATCCCGCGGCCCACGGTGAAACCTTGCGGGCGCTCGGGCTAGGCGCCGACAACGCCGGCGTATGGTCCGGCGAGCACGGCTGGAACGATCACGGCGACGGGCCGACGCTCGAGTCGATCAACCCGGCGAGCGGCCGGCGGATCGCCACGGTGCGGGCGGCGACCGCGGCCGATTACGAGCGCGTGATGTCCTCGGCGGTCGCCGCGGCGGCGCTGTGGCGCGCCGTGCCGGCGCCGAAACGCGGCGAGGCGGTGCGTTTGATCGGCGAGGAACTGCGCCTGTTCAAGGATGCGCTGGGCAGTCTGGTATCGCTCGAAAACGGCAAGATCAAGGCCGAGGGCGACGGCGAGGTGCAGGAGATGATCGACATCGCGGACTTCGCGGTCGGCCAATCCCGCATGTTGTACGGACTGACGATGCACTCGGAACGCCGCCAGCACCGCATGTACGAACAGTGGCACCCGCTCGGCGTGGTCGGCGTGCTCTCGGCGTTCAACTTTCCGGTCGCCGTCTGGTCGTGGAACGCCTTCCTCGCGGCGATCTGCGGGAACGCGACCGTGTGGAAGCCGTCGCCGAAGACGGCGCTGTGCGCGATCGCCGTGCAACGGATCTGCAACCGCGTGCTCGAACGGCATTCGCTGCCGCCGATCTTTCAATTGTTCGTCGATGCCGGCAACACCCTCGCCGGGAACTTCGTCGATGACCGGCGCGTCGCCCTGGTCTCGTTCACCGGTTCGACCGAAGTCGGCCGGCACGTCGGCGTGCGCGTCGCCGGGCGCCTCGGCAAGAGCCTGCTCGAACTCGGCGGCAACAACGCGATCATCGTCGATGCGAGCGCCAATCTCGACCTGGCGGTGCCGGGAATCGTGTTCGGCGCGATCGGCACCGCCGGCCAGCGCTGCACGACGACGCGGCGCGTGCTCGCGCACCGCTCGGTCATCACGGAGCTCGAACGGCGGCTGGTCGCCGCCTACCGCCAGGTGCGCATCGGCGACCCGCTGGACAAGGCGACGCTGATGGGGCCCTTGATCGATGCCGGCGCCGTGCGCCGGTATCTCGAGACGGTGGCCGCCGCCGAAGCGCAGGGCGGGAAACTCCTGTGCGGCGGACGGACGCTGGCGCGGGAAGGCCACTTCGTCGAGCCGGCGATCATCCGCGCCACCGCATCGATGCCCATCGTGCAGACCGAAACGTTCGCACCGATCCTGTATCTGCTTGAATACGATGATCTCGACGAGGCGATCGCGGCGCAAAATTCGGTCGCCTACGGCTTGTCGTCGGCGATCTTCACCGACCGGCTGCAGGTCGCGGAGCGGTTCCTGTCGGCGGGCGGCAGCGACTGCGGCATCGCCAATGTCAACATCGGCACTTCGGGCGCCGAGATCGGCGGGGCGTTCGGCGGCGAGAAGGACACGGGCGGCGGGCGCGAGGCGGGTTCCGACGCGTGGAAGTCCTACATGCGCCGCCAGACGACGACGATCAACTGGAGCGCCGAACTGCCGCTCGCGCAGGACATCGTCTTCACCGTTTGAGCCAGGAGTCGATGTCGGCCGCCCGCCGCGCCAGGCGCGCGGCCGACACCGGCACCGACGTGCGCAATTCCTGCGCGTACAGGGACACGCGGCGCTCCTCGATCCACCAGCGAAATTCCTCCAGCTCCGCGAGCCAGCGGCGCTCGGCCGCGACGCGTGCGGCGAGCGCGGCGAGGCTCGCCGCCTGCGTGCGCAACTCGGCGGCGATCGCCGGCGGCTCGGTGCCGCGCGCCCCGAGGCGCTGCCAACGCCTCTCCTCGGCGCGCAGGTAGCGGGGAACCTGGGCCAGCCAGGAATCATCGGCTCCGTTGAGCGCCGCGCGCACGAGCTCGCGCAGATGCGCGTCCGTTTCCCGTGCGAGGTCCGCGAGCGCGCCGCGGCCGCCGCGATCGAGCTGCAGGCGCAGACCGCGCAGCGCGGCGAACCACGCCCAGGCCTCGGCGCGTACCGCCTCGACCGCCGGATGCAACAGCGGACGTGCGCGAGCGAGCGCGCCGTCGAACGCGGCGCGCCGGCGCGGCGCCCCCGCCGCCGGTTCCCCGAGCAAGGCGCGGCGCAGCGCAATGCCGAGCAAACCGTCCGCCAGTGCGTCGCCGCCGATCCAGGGACTCGCGGCGAGCAGCAGTTGCGTGTCGTCGAGCAGCCGCTTGCGAAAACCCCTCCGCTCGCGGGCGAGGCCGAGCCATGCGAGGTCGACCAAGCCTGCGCGGTGCCGGTATGCCGCTTCGGCCTCGGACCAATGCAGCCGCACCGCAAGCCGACCCGCGACGCGCTCGAGCGCGGTAAAAACCGTCAACTCCCCCTGCGGGATCGCGATCGTCGTCGCCTGCGGCAGTTCCTCCCGCTCGAACCGGCTCCAGGGCTCCGGATACATCGCGGCGCCTGCCTGATCCAGCGCCGCGCGCGCGGCGCCCGCCGTCGCGCAGCGCAGTGCGGCGAGATCCGCGCCGCGCAAGGTCCGACCCTCGGCGTCCCGCACCTCGACGCGTGGCTCGAGATGGGCCGGCAACTCGGCGGCCGCGAACCGGATCAGCGCTTCCGCGATCCCCGCCTCCGCGCGCAGCCAATGCGCGAGCGCCGCCGGATTGGCGGCCGCCGGTCCCGCGCCGGTCACGAAGCGCTCCGCGGTCGCGGCGATCGGAATCAGGCGGCGCCGGGCGTCCTTCGGCAGCGAGCGCAGCAGAGCCTCCACGCGGGGTTGGGCGAATCCCGGAATCGCCGCATCGATGTCGGCCCGGGTCAACGCGGGAAGCGCGACGGCGGGAACCATCAGCGTCGCGCCGTCGCAGGGATCGGCCGGATCGAAGCGATACGCCACGTCGATCGCGAGCGCACCCAAGACGACGCGCTCGGGGAACGCGCGCAAAGCCTCCGCATCCGGCGCCCGCACGAATATCTCGCCGGCACCGAGGACGAGCGCGGCCGCCTCCTCCTGCCGGCGCGTGAAGTGTTCGAGCGTCGCGGCCGAGGACACCTGCCGCGGCAGCGCCCGGTCGTAGAACTCGACGAAAGCCTCGGTGTCCGCGACCAGGTCGCGCACACGCAGGCGCTCCTCGACGCGCCGCGCGGCGGCGATCGCCGCATCGTTGGCGAGCAGCCACCCGGGACGGCGGCGCAGCCGCTCGTGCACGAGCGCTTCGCGCGCGAAGATCCGGCGCGCCTCCTCCGGCGCAATGGGCCCATAGTTCACGCGGCGGCTGCCCAGCGTCAGCCCGAACAGGCTCGTCCGCTCGCGCGCGATCACCTCCTCGCGCGCCTCGTCCCAGTCCGGCTCCAGATACTCGCGCTTGACCAGGTGCGCCGCGGCCGACTCGATCCACGATGGATCGATCTCCGCGATGCCGCGGGCATACACGCGCGAGGTCTCGACGATGTTCGCGGCGACGATCCAGCGCGGCTTGCGCCTGGCGAGCGGTGATCCCGGGAACAGGCGGAAGCGCAGGCCGCGGGTGCCGTTATAGACGCCCTCCTCGCCTCGCGCGCCGGTCATCGTGCAGAAACCGGCGAGCAGCGAACGGTGGATCGCGGTGTAGGAGGCGCGGCGCGCGCCCGGGCGTAAATTCAGCTGCTGCGCCCGCTCCGTCAATTGCGCGTGCACGTTGTCCCACTCGCACAGGCGTTGGAGCGACAATCCCTGCTCCTTGCACCAGCGGCGCAACTCCCGCCGCCCCGCGGCGCGCGCGCCGCGGTACCCGCGCCACAGCCGCACCATCTCCACGAATTCCGACTTGGCCTCGCCGGGCGGGGGCGCGTCCTTCAGGCGCGCGTCCGGAACGCTCAATCCCGACGCGATGATGAGCAGTTCCTCCTCCGCGTGGTGGCGCCTGCTCTCGATCAATGCCCGCCCAAGCCGTGGATCGAGCGGCAGCCGCGCCATCTGCCGGCCATGGGGCGTGATGCGCCGCTCCGCGTCGATCGCCGAGAGCTCCTGCAACAGACGGTAGCCGTCGTTGAGCGCCCGGCCATCCGGCGCGTCGATGAACGGAAAGCTCTCGGCCTCGCCGAGGCCGTCGGCCGCGAGCCGCAGCAACAGCGCGGCGAGGTTCGTGCGCAGGATCTCCGGCTCCGTGAACGCCGGCCGCGCCTCGTAGTCCTCGCTGCCGTACAAGCGGATGCATAGTCCCGGCCCGATGCGTCCGCATCGGCCTTTGCGCTGGTCGGCGCTCGCACGGGAGATCGGCTCGATCGGCAGACGCTGCAGGCGGCTGCGGGCGCTGTAGCGGCTGATGCGCGCGAGCCCCGAATCGATGACCGCGCGAATCCCGGGAACGGTCACCGAGGTCTCCGCGACGTTGGTCGCGAGCACCACGCGCCGGCGTGAGCCGCGCTCGAAGATGCGGCTCTGGCGCTCCCAGGCGAGCCGCGAGTACAGCGGCACGATCTCCGCCGACTCCGCCAGTTCGCGTTCCAGCAGTTCTCCGGTGTCCGCAATCTCTCGCTCTCCGGGCAGGAACACGAGCACGTCCCCGCGCCCCGCGGCGCCCGGATCCGCCTCGATCTCCCGGTACGCCTGCAGCACCGCGGCCGGCAGATCGGGCTCGTCGGCGTCCGCGGCGGGCTCGGCGTAACGCAGCTCGATCGGATGCCCGCGCCCGCCGGCCGCGACGACCGGCGCATCGTCGAAGAACCGGGCGATGCGTTCCACGTCGAGCGTCGCCGACGTGATGATGACCTTCAAATCGGCGCGCCGCGCGAGCAGCCGCTTCAGCACCCCGAACAACAGATCCACGTTCAACGATCGTTCGTGCGCCTCGTCGACGATCACCGTGTCGTAGCGTTCGAGCCGCGGGTCGGAGCCGAGTTCGGCGAGCAGCATGCCGTCGGTCATCAACACGAGACGCGTGCCGTCGGCGACCCGGTCGGCGAAGCGGACGCGAAATCCCACGGTCGCGCCGACCGGCTCGGACAGCTCCTCGGCGATGCGGGAGGCGAGCGCGCGCGCGGCGAGTCGGCGCGGCTGGGTATGCGCGATCATTCCGTCGATGCCGCGTCCGGCCTCGAGACAGTATTGCGGCAGCTGCGTGCTCTTGCCGGATCCGGTTTCGCCGGCGACGATGAGCACCTGGCGCTCGCGCAGCAGCGTGAGAATCTCCTCGCGCCGGGCGGCGAGCGGCAGATCCGCATCGCGCTTGAACCGCGGATTGGACGCGCGGCGCGCGAGCACCAGGCGCGCGGCGGCGCCCGTCCTTTCCGGCGCCGTGCTCATTCGGCGCGCTTCGCCCGCTGCCAGAGGCGCTCCTGCGCGGCGAGATCGAGAGCCGCGAAATCGGCGCCTTCGCGCCGGCACATCGTCTCCATGCTGCGCACGCGCCGCTCGAATTTCAGGTTCGCCGCGCGCAGCGCCGCCTCGGCGTCCACATCCAGCTTGCGCGCGAGGTTGGCCGCCGCGAACAGCAGGTCGCCGACCTCCTCGAACACGCGCCGCGTGCGCACCTCCCCGCCTTCGCCATCCGCGGCCTCGAGCACCTCGGCGAGTTCCTCGGCGACCTTGTCGGCCGCCTCGCGCGCCGCGGCGAAATCGAAGCCCGCGCCGGCCGCGCGCCGGCCGAGC
>JAJXYR010000299.1 GCA_021780475.1 Pseudomonadota bacterium | reverse complement strand
CGCGCCGGCGAGAGCGGGTGCGCCGTGAAGCGCGCCGCCGCCGGCCAGTGCGGCCGCGATCGCGAGCGCGAGCTTAGATCGATGACTCGGCGGGATCGTGGGTCGTGCCGCTTTCATATTCATCGTGTCATCCCCTCGTCGTTGGAATTGTTGTTGCGCGCCGCCGCCGGCGCTACGACTCGTCCGCGAACCGCCTCAAGCAGTCTCCCAATGCGCGCCGCAGCGGCTCCAGCTGCGGCTCGAAGTTTCTCCAATAACCCACGCCGGTGGCGTACATCGGTTGGCGCACCTGCTCGGCGCTCGCGGTGCGCACCGGGCGCTTCGTCTCGTGGAACGCGAGACACGCGTGCTCGAATTCGAGGCCGCAATGCGCGAGCAGCCGGCGTATATGCGTCTCCGGATCCCGCACCAGGTGCTCATATTGCACGTGCAGGACCCTGCCGGGCAACACTTCGTCCCAGTGGTCCATCAGGCCGAGGTAACAGCGATAGTAGCGCCCGAGGTCCTCGAGGTCGTAGCTGAACGACTGTCCTTCCGCGAAATGCTGCTTGTACGTGCTGAAGCAGGCATCCATCGGATGGCGGCGCACGTCGATGATCGCCGCATTCGGGAGCAGGCAGTGGATCAGACCCACGTGGCTGAAGTTGTTCGGCATTTTGTCGATGAAGCGCTGCCGGCCGCTGCGCAGCGGCGCCGTTTCCTCGAGGTAGCGGCGGCCGAGCTGCGCGAAGGCCTCGCGCGGCACGTCGCGCACGACCTCCGGGTATGCGTCGTGTTCCTCGTTCGCGTGATCGAATTCGCGCACGATCGTGAGCACATTCGGAAGCTCGAAAGTGCCCTCCACATTCGAGTGGCTCGCGAGAATCTGCTCGACCAGCGTCGAACCCGAGCGCGGCAGGCCGACGATGAAGATCGGCGCACGCTCGTCCGCGCCCGCGCCGGCGCGCGCATCGAAGAAGGCGGCGTCGTAACATTCGCGCACGCGCTGGGTCTTGCTCTCGAACACGCGGATGTCGAACGCGACGGTTTTGCGGCGACGGCGGTTGCCCTGCGCGTAGTGATCGAATGCCGTCACGTAGTCCTTGCGGTGCTCCAGCGCGCGCCCGAGCGCGAAATGCAGGTGCGCCTGGTCGGTGTCGTCGCCGCCATCGCCTTGCAGCAGAGAACGTATCGCCGCGACTTCCGCGTCGCTGAATGCGTAGGTCTTGAGATCCGCGAGGCTCCAATAGACCTCGCCCAGCTTCGGGTCGCGGGCAAGGCAGGCCTTGTACGCCCGCTCGCATTCGGCGCGGTTGCCGAGAGTCTTGTGCAGGTGGCCGATCGACAGGCGCAGCCGCACTTCGTCCGGATTCAGGCGTGCCGCCTCCTCGAAAGCAGCGAGCGCTTCGGGCTGACGCATCATGCGCGTGCAGGCGTTGCCGAGCAGCACCCAGTTCTTCGGGTTCTCGGGCTCGATCCGCAACAGGCGACGCACCGCCGCCTCCGCTTCCGGGAGGCGCGCCAGGTCGACCAGCGCCTGGCATAGGCCGCGCCATGCGAGCGGCAGGTGCGCGGACTGTTTCAGGGCATGCTGCAGCAACCGCAGCGCATCCGCGGGCCGGCCCGCCGCAAGGGACACGGCAGCCAGGCCGCACACCGCCCCCACGTGGCTCGCGTCGATCTTGAGGATCTCACGAAAGATGGTCTCGGCCGTCTTTCGGTCCGAGGCGACGAGCGCGGCGGTTGCCTCCTCGATGCGGCGCGCATGGGGGTCGCATTGGCGTGCCCGCTCATACGCGATACGGGCCTCTCCGAACCGCTCGAGATCGACGAGAGTATCGCCGTATGCGAACCACGCGGCCTGGAGCGTCGGCGCCGCGGCGACCACCCGCTGCAGCTCCTCGCGCGCCGCCTCCGTGCGTCCCGCGGCCCGATGCGTGCGCGCGAGGTCGGTACGGGCCGCCCAGAAGCGCGGCGCCGCGGCCACCGCGCGCGAGAGCGTCCGGGTCGCGTCGTCGATCTTGCCTTGGTCGAGTTGCGCGAGCCCGAGCAGGCGCAGGCTGTTGACTTCGCCCGGCGCTTGCGCCTGAATCGCGTGCAGCTCCCGCTCGGCCGTCGCCGCGCTTCCGAGGCGCAGCGCCGTCAATGCGCGCGTGTAAGCGGCCCGAAGTCCGGCTTGCGTGGAATCTTCCATACCGTTGTCCCGCGGGGAGAGGGGGGAACGAGCGAAGACCCGATGTTATGCGATCACCGCCGCGTTCGGAAAGCCCCCGCGCCGGCGCTATGAGGGCGGGGCTCAGCCGTCGAGTGCGGCACGCACCGCGCGCGCGGTCACGTCGCTCACGCGGACGTTCGACTCTTCGGTGACGCCTGCGATGTGCGGCGTCAGGATCAAATTCGGCAGGCCGCGGAACGCGGCGCCGGCCGCCGCGTCGAGCGGCTCGTTTTCGTACACGTCGAGCGCTGCGCCGCCGAGGCGGCCGGCCCTCAGCGCGGCGATCAGCGCGGTCTCGTCGACGATGCCGCCGCGCGCTGCGTTGATCAGGATCGCCGTCGGCTTCATCCGCGCGAGCGCGGCGGCATCGATCATGCGCCGCGTGTTCGCGGTCAGCGGCGTATGCAGGCTGATCACGTCGCAGGATCCGAGCAGTTCGTCGAGCGTGACGCGCTCCACGCCGGTCCACGCTGCGTGCTCCGCCGGCAGGAACGGATCGTAGGCGGCGACGCCGAAGTCCAACGCGGCGGCCTTGCGCGCGGTCAGGCGGGCGATCGCGCCGAAGCCGACCAGCCCGAGCCGCCTTCCCGAGCCTTCGCGGCCGATCAGATCCATGCGCGGCCAGGTTCCGGCGGCTACCCGTTCGGTGGCGAACCAGGCGCGTCGCAGCAGCATCAGGGCCGCGGTCACGACGTATTCGGCGACCGCGAGGTCGTTCGCGCCGGTCGCCGGATACACCTTGATCGCGCGCGCCGCGCAGGCGTCGACGTCGATGTTGTCGAGGCCGACGCCCAGTCGACCGACGACTTGCAGACGGGCGGCCTGCGCGAGCAGCGCGCCGCGCACCTGGGTGCGGTTGCGCACGATCAATGCGCGGCAGTCCGCGACGGCGGCGAGCAGCCGGTCTGGCTGGTCGACGAGCTTCGGATCGTAGAGCACGTCGCGGCCGGCAAACGAGCGCTCGATCGCCGCCTCGTCCATGAATTCGCTGATCACGATTTCGCTCATCACCGCTTCTCCGTGAGTGCTTCGATCTGTGCGTGCAGTTCCGGAGAGATCGCCAGTCCTTCGGCGCGCGCGCGGGCGCGCTGCTCGAGGCGCCGCTCGCCCGGCAGGCGCACGCCGGGCTCCGCGCCGACCGCAGCAACGAGTCCGGCCATCCGCGCACCGTAGCCGGGGCCGGCGAACGCGTCCGGATCGAGCGCGACCAGCATCTGGCCGACGCCGGGCGGATCGCCGCGATCGTCCAGGAATGAACTCGCCTCCCAACCGTAACGGCCGCCCGCGAGCGCCGCACACAATACCTCGACCATCAGCGCAAGCGCGGCGCCCTTGGAGCCGCTCGCGGGCAACAGCGCGCCGGCGAGTGCGGCCGACGGGTCATCCGTCGCCGCGCCGGCCGCGTCGATCGCCCAGTCGGTCGGAATCTTGCGGCCCGCCTTCTGGGCGGCGACGATCTTGCTGCGTGCGACCAGCGACAGCGACAGGTCGATGACCAGCGCCGCGCGTCCCGCGATCGGCGCGGCAAAGGCGAGCGGGTTCGTGCCCATCATGGGCTTGGTGCCGCCGTGGAACGCCATCGCGCGCGGCGTGTTCGAGACGATCAGCGCGACCAAGCCGCGATCGGCGAGCCGTTCGACGGCGAGTCCGGCCTGGCCGATGTGATGCGAGGCGTATATGCCGGCGGCCGCGACGCCGGTCTCCCGCGCGATCGCCGGGAGTTGCTCTATGGCGAGGTCGAGCGCCGGATAGGCGAAACCGCCGTGCGCGTCGATTCGCAGGCTCGCGGGGCGGGTGCGCAGCGCGGTCGGAACCGCATCGCCCTTCACCTTGCCGGCTTTCACCTGCGCCGCGTAGCTTGGCACGCGCGCGAGACCGTGACCGGCCTGGCCGTCGACCTCGGCCGCGACCAGGGCGCGCGCGGTGGACCGGGCGTTAGATGCCGTCGCGCCGCAGGCCGCCAGCGCCCGTTCTGCGAGCGCCTCGGCCTGCGCCGGGGTCAAGCGGATCATCGGCGGGCGGCCTGCACGCCGCTCAGGCGCTGCGGTACAGCTTGGTCATCACGAATTCGCGATGACCGAGCGCCTCGGCGGACGTAAACCTGCCGTTCGCGGTGCGCACGATGCAGTCGATCAGCCGGTCGCCGGCTTGGTCGATCGTGATCTCGCGCCGGACGATCCCGGAGACGTCGACGTCGATGTGTTCACTCATCTGCCGCACCGTGCGCGGATTACCGCTCACTTTGATCACCGGCATGATCGGATTGCCGATCACGTTGCCTTGTCCGGTCGGAAAGACGTGGACGACGTAGCCGGCGGCGGCCTGCAGCGTGCAGCACTCGGCCGCCGCGGAGGAGGTGTCCATGAAGTAAAGCCCGGCGCCGCGCGCCGGCTGCTCGGCCGGCTCGAGCACGTCGATGTACTTGATCTTCTTGCCGATCTTTTCGAGGTTGCCGAGCGCCTTCTCTTCGATCGTGGTCAGGCCGCCGGCGATGTTGCCCTTGGTCGGCTGGCTGTCCGAGAGATCGGAGGTTTTGTGCGCCTCGATCACGTCGCGCTGATACGCCGTCCAGGTCTTCATGAACTTCTCTGCGATTTCGGGCGTGGCCGCACGCGCCGCGGCCAGATGCTCCGCCCCGGTGAGTTCGGAAGTCTCGCCGAAGCATCCGTACAGGCCTTGCGGCACGAGCTTGTCGTACATGTTGCCGACGGTCGGGCACGAGGCGAGGCCGGTCGTGGTGTCGCTCTCGCCGCACTTCGCCGCAACCCACAGGTCGGTCAGCGGGCACTCGACGCGCACCTGTTCGGAGGCCAGGTGAACGAATTCCTTGGCCTTGCGCGCCGCTGCGGCCACGGTCGCGATGTCGCCATTGCCCTCGATCCAGAAGCCCGCGACGGGTTTGCCGGTCTTCGCGATGCCGGCGACCACCTTCTCGGTCCAGTGCGGTTCGATCCCGATCACGATGCAGGCGGCGACATTCGGATTCGCGCCGGTGCCGATCATCGTGCGGAAATGCAGTTCCAGGTCCTCTCCGAACTGCAGGCGCCCGTAGGCGTGCGGCAGCGCGATGGTGCCTTGGATGTGCGCGGCGACGGCCTCGCATGCGGCGTTCGAAATGTCGTCCAGGGGCAGGATCGCGACGTGGTTGCGCACGCCGACACGGCCGTTTTCACGGCGATAACCCCAGATGGTGCGATTCGAGTGGTTCATGACTTTTACCAGCGCTTCGTTTTCAGATTGTGCGTGTGGACGTGGTCGCCCTTGGCGATCGGTGCGACCACCCGGCCGATGTCCTCGCCGTACTTGATCACGGTCTCGCCGACGGCCAGATCCTTCAGAGCCACCTTGTGGCCGATGGGCACGTCCTGGTTGCAGCGCGCCCGCAGTTCGCTGTTGTCCTCGGTCACGACGCAGAACATGTCGGTTCCGGCGGTCAGGCCTTCGACGACGACCACGCCGACGTTGTCGTGGCGCCCGTGTATCAACAATTGGGGTATGTTTGGCATGAAGGTTCCAAATGGCTTTTGGTAACTCTTGTATTAGATATAAGATTACAGATCATGACGACAAATTCAAGTGGCAAACCCAAAAACACCCCCGCGGCGGCGGGCCCCGCCGCGCAACTGCGCAGCGCGCGATGGTTCGACAGCCCGGACATGCGCGGCTTCGCGCACCGGCAGCGCACCCAGCAGATGGGGCTCAGGCGCGAGGAGTTCCTCGGGCGTCCCGTGATCGCGATCGTGAACACGTGGAGCGAGATGAGCCCCTGCCACATCCATCTGCGCCAACGCGCCGAGGCGGTCAAGCGCGGCGTTCTGCTCGCGGGGGGATATCCGGTCGAGCTGCCGGCGCTTTCGGTCGGCGAGGTCATGGTGAAGCCCTCGACGATGTTGTACCGCAATTTCCTCGCGATGGAGACGGAGGAGCTGCTGCGGTCGCATCCGATCGACGGCGCGGTGCTGCTCGGCGGCTGCGACAAGTCGACGCCCGGATTGCTGATGGGGGCGATCAGCATGGGCCTGCCGGCGATATTCTGCCCGGCCGGGCCGATGTCGAACGGCCAATGGCGCGGCGTGAAGACGGGCGCCGGCACGCACACCAAGAAGTACTGGGACGAGCTGCGCGCGGGCAACATCACCGCCGACGACTGGATCGACCTCGAATCGCGCATGACGCGCTCGATCGGCACCTGCAACACGATGGGCACGGCCTCGACGATGACATCGATCATCGACGCGATGGGGTTCTGCCTGACCGGGGCTTCGTCGAT
The DNA here is from genome assembly GCA_021780475.1 of Pseudomonadota bacterium. Lineage (GTDB taxonomy): Bacteria > Pseudomonadota > Gammaproteobacteria > Steroidobacterales > Steroidobacteraceae > Bog-1198. The sequence goes on along the minus strand of JAJXYR010000299.1, from coordinate 10,769 downwards.
ACCGGCCGCCGATTCCGCCCACGTGCGCATGGCTTCGGCCAGTGGCGAGCGCATCGTCGCGATGGTCGCCGAGGGGCTCACGATCGATCGTATCGCGACCGCGGCCGCATTCCGCAACGGCGTCGTCGCGTACATGGCGCTCGGCGGCTCGACGAACGCCGCGATCCACCTGATCGCGCTGGCGGGGCGGGCGGGCGTGGCGCTCGGCCTCGAGGATCTCGCCGCCGCGGCGCGGCTCACGCCGGTGCTTGCGAATCTGTTCCCGTCGGGCGATCGCTTGATGGAGGACTTTTTCTTCGCGGGCGGCCTGCCGGCGCTGCTCGCGAAGCTCCGGGATCGGCTCGATCTGGACGCGCTGACCGTCGAGGGTCGCAGCATCGGGGATGCGCTGCGCGACGCGAAGTGCTGGGATGATGCGGTGATTCGCGGCCTCGACGATCCGGTCGTGCCGCTGTCCCGCGGTGCGACGCTTGCGCTCCTGCGCGGCAATCTGTGCCCGGACGGCGCGGTGCTGAAATCGAGCGCCGCTGACCCGCGGCTGATGTGCCACGAGGGCCCCGCGCTGGTTTTCGACGACCACGCCACGCTGTCCGCCCGGATCGACGACCCCGGCCTGGAGGTCGACGAAAACACGGTTCTCGTGCTGCGCAATGCCGGTCCGATCGGCGCGCCAGGCATGCCGGAATGGGGCAACCTGCCGATCCCGAAGAAACTGCTCGCGCGGGGGGTGCGCGACATGGTGCGCATCTCCGATGCGCGCATGAGCGGCACGCACTACGGGTGCTGCATCGTGCACGCGGCGCCGGAGGCGGCGATCGGCGGACCGCTGGCGCTGCTGCGCACGGGCGACCGGGTCCGGCTCGACGTCGCGGCGGGACGCCTCGACGCCCTGGTCGATGAGGATGAATGGAAACGCCGCCGCGCCGACTGGCGTGCGCCGGCGTCGCCGTACCTGCGCTCCTACGCCGCGCTGTACCGCGCGCACGTCGGCCAGGCGCCCCAAGGCTGCGACTTCGATTTTCTCACCGGACGCGCGCCCACGCCGGAGCCGCCGATCTATTGACCCTCAGGAGACCTTCGATGGAACCCAATGCATTCAAGGCGGGCCTGGCCGGTTCGCACGACGCGCCGATGCTCGGCACCTGGCTGATGTCCGCCGCACCCGCCGTCGCCGAGGCGCTCGGCTTCTGCGGCTTCGACTTCTTGGTCGTCGACATGGAGCACAGTCCGATCGACGCCGCGGAGACGATCGGTTTGTTGCGGGCCATCGCGGGCACGCCGTGCGAGCCGGTCGTGCGGATCCCCTGGAACGACCAGATCGTCGTCAAGCGCGTGCTCGACTCGGGCGCCCGGAGCGTGATGTTCCCGTTCGTGCAGAGCGCCGAGGAGGCGGCCGCCGCGGTCTCCTATACGCGTTATCCTCCGGACGGCGTGCGCGGCGTCGCGGCGATCCATCGCGCCTCGCGTTATGGACGGAGTTCGGACTACCTGCGCGGCGCGAACGCGGGGATCGCGGTGGTCATCCAGCTCGAAACACCCGAGGCGATCGAACTCCTGCCCCGAATCGCGGCGGTGCCGGGCGTCGATTCGCTGTTCGTCGGGCCCGGGGACCTGTCCGCGGCGATGGGACGCATCGGCGAGGTCGCGCACCCAGAGGTTCAGGCGCTGATCGCGAAGGCGGCGCGGGATGCGCACGCCGCGGGCAAGCCGATCGGCATCGTCGGCGGCAATCCCGACATGGTCGCGCGCTTTCTCGGTTACGGTTATGACTGGGTCGCGGTCGGCTCGGATCTGGCGATGTTGACCGGCCGCGCGGGCGACTGGATCGGCGCGATCCGCGGCCGGGCCGCGGGCGCCGCGCCCGCCGCCGTGTATTGAGCGACGATGGCGACGCGCATCGCGCTTTGCCGCGACGAATGGAGCGCGCAGCTCGCCCCCGAGATCGGCGGCGCGATCCTCAGTCTCGCCTGGCGGGATTCAGCGATCCTGCGGCCCACGCCGGCGGAGGCGGTGCAGCGGGGCGAAGTGCGCCGCACCGCCTGCTATCCGCTCGTGCCTTACGCGAACCGGATCGCGCGCGGGCGCTTTCGCTGGGCCGGGCGTGATCACGTGTTGCGCGCCAATTTCCCGGTCGGGGCGCACCCCTTGCACGGAGTGGGGTGGCGGCGCCCCTGGCAGGTCGAGCGCGCCGACGAAGCCCGCTGCGAATTGCGGCTCGCGCATCGGCCGCAGGGCGAGGATGCGCTCGACTGGCCGTTCGCGTTCGATGCGATCGAGACGTTCACCCTGACGCCGCAAGGGCTGTGCATTTCGCTCGAGGCGCGGAACCTCGAGCCGGCCGCCGTTCCGCTCGGCTTCGGGCTGCATCCCTTGTTCGTGCGCGCCGGCGGCGAAGTGCTCCGATTCGCAGCCGGCGGATGCTGGCGCAACGGCGAGGATGAGCTGCCCGCCGAACACGTCGCCGACCCATCCTGGGACCATGCGCGGGGGCGCCCGCTCGGCTCTCCGCCCCTGGACAATGATTTCGTCGGTTGGGACGGCGTGGCCTCCATCGTCGGCGCCGACGGCCTCGAAATACGGATTACGGCGAGCGCGGACCTGCCGGTGCTGCGGGTGTTCACGCCGTCGGGGCGGGATTTCTTCGGGGTCGAACCGGTCAGTCACATCGCCGACGCGATCAATCGGGCGGACCTCGCGGCCGGCCGGATGGCGCTCGTGCCGCCGGGCGGACGCATCGGCGGCAGCGTGACGATCGGCGTGGAGCACAACCCGTGAGCGGCGCGAAACCGCGCGCGCCCGGGTTCCGGCTCGTGCTCGATTGCCGCTGCGCGCTCGGCGAGTCGCCGGTCTGGATGCGCGAGCCGGGCGAGCTGCTGTTCGTCGATGTGCCCGCCGGCCGATGGTTCCGCCACGATCCGGTCCGCGGAACCTGCGTGGCGCACGATCTCGATGAGGCGATCGGGTGCATCGCGCCGGCCACCGACGGCGGGTTCGTCGCGGGACTGCGTTCCGGAATCTGGCACCTGGGTCCGTCCGGTCGGAAGGAGGCCAAGCTCGCCGACAATCCCGAAGACACGACGGTCAGCCGCTTCAACGACGGATGCATCGACCCCGTCGGCCGGTTCTTGGTCGGCACGATCGACGAGCCGAAGGCGGGCGGTCGCGCTTGCCTGTACCGCTTCGATCGCCGTGGCCTGGCATGCATCGCCCGGGATCTGATGACCTCGAACGGCCTCGCGTTCTCGCCCGACGGCCGGACTTTGTATCACGCCGACACGCCGCGCTTCGTCGTCTACCGCTACGACTATGACGTGGCGACCGGCGAGGCCGCGAATCGACGCGTGTTCGTCCGCCTGGAGCCGACCGCGACCGACCGCGGCCGGCCCGACGGCGCCGCGGTCGACGTCGAGGGCTGTTACTGGAGCGCGCTCTACGAAGGCGGGCGGGTATGCCGCTACGACCCGGACGGCGCGTTGATCGCCGAGTATCCGATTCCGGCGCGCTCGCCGACGATGCCCGCATTCGGCGGGCCGGACCTCGCGACGCTCTACGTCACGACCGCGCAGCATGCGGACGGCAGCGGCGGCGGCCTGTACGCGCTCGACGCCGGAGTCGCCGGCCTGCCGGCGCGCGCGTTCGATCCGCAGGCTTGATTCGATTCGAACGATCACAGTGCTTAGGGGAACCCCGCCATGAATGCCAGTCAACCTTCCGTCCGCTACCGCTCGCTCGAGGGCCGCCCGGTCTTGATCACCGGCGGCGCGTCGGGGATCGGCGCCGCCTTCGTCGAGGCGTTCGCCGCACAGGGGGCCCGCGTGAGCTTCCTGGACGTCGATTCCGCCGCCGGCGCGGCGCTCGCGAGGCGCAGCGGCGCGCGCTTCGTCGAGTGCGATCTGGTCGACATCGCGGCGTTGCGCGCCGCGGTCGCGGAGGTCGAGAAAGCCGAAGGTGGGATCGGAGTCCTGATCAACAACGCGGGCAAGGATGACCGGCAGGAGTTCGCCAAGATCGAACCGGCGGACTGGCACCGTCTGCTCGCACTGAACCTAGACCATCAGTTCTTCGCGAGCCAGGCCGTCGCGCCGGGCATGGCCGCGCGCGGCGGCGGATCGATCGTCATGCTGGGTTCCGTGTCGTGGATGCGCGGGCGTCCCGGCATGGCGACGTACACGACGTCGAAGGCCGCGATCAACGGTCTCACGCGCACGCTCGCGCGCGAACTCGGACCCACGGGCGTGCGTGTCAATTGCATCGTGCCGGGTGCGATCCTGACCGAGCGGCAGCGCAGCCTGTGGCTGACTCCGGAACTCGACGCGCAATTCATCGAGCTGCAGGCGCTCAAATTCCGCCTGACCGCCGAGCATGTCGCGCGGGTCGCGTTATTTCTCGGATCCGACGAGAGCGCCGGATGCACCGGCGCGAACTTCGTCGTCGACGGCGGGCTCACCCAGAACTGAGCGGTCAGGCCAGCGTCACCGCGTAGACCAGGTTGTCGGACTTCAGACGGCTGACGCGCCATTCGACCTTGCGATCCTGCAGCGACAGCGCGAGCCGGTCGATCACGAGGATCGGGCTCCCGACCGCGACCCCGAGGATCCGGTGGTCGACCGCGGTCGCGAGTTCGGCGTGCACCTCCTCGCGCGCCGACACGATGTTGATCCCATAGTCGGTTTGATACAGCGAATACAAGGTGTTCGGCAGCGCCGCCCGCTTTTCGATGCCCGGGAACAGGTGCGCCGGCACGATGATGACCTCGTGCAGCGCCGGGTCGCCGTTGATCAGGCGCGTCCGCGTGATCTCGATGACCCGGGCGTCGCGCTCCAGATCAAGCTTGGCGCGTTCGGCGGCGCGTGCCGCGCGCACCCGGACCGCTTCGCTCGTGCGCTCGGGCTTCAGGCGCTCGCCGCCGGGCCGGGAAATGCGGAAGAAACGGAACAAGGCGCGTTCCTGGGTGTGCTCGGCGATGTACGTGCCCTTGCCCTGGCGCCGTTCGAGCAGCTTCTCGGCGGTCAGCGCATCGAGGACCTTGCGCACGGTGCCCTGGCTCACGCCGAGCTCCTTCGCGAGGCTCTGTTCGCTCGGCAGCGATTCCCCGGGGCGCCACGCGCCCTGGACCACGCGATTCACCAGGATGTCGTAGACCTGGCGATACAAGGGCCGGTAGCCGGGGGTGTCTGTCACTCTTGCGCCTCTCCAGTCGGTGGGCGTGATTCTACCCTCTGCAAGCCCGTTGCGGCCCGAGGTCTCACGATCGCGGCGAGCCTGACCGGTGACCGAGGTGCCGATCGAAGAACGCGGCCATGATTTCATCCGCCTCGTTCGTTTCCGGAAGGCCCGGATGGTTCCAGAACGCGTGCGGCAGTCCTTCGAATACGACGAGGCGCGCATCGACTCCGGCGCGGAGAAATGCCCTGTGCAGGATCGTAGTCCCGCTCAGCAGCATGTCCCGCTCGCTCGAGATGAACAGCGTCGGCGGGAAGCCTCGCAGATCCGCGTACAACGGCGAACGCAGAGGATCCTTCAGGTTCACGGGCGCCGGCTTCGCGGTACCGGCACCGGCACCGGCGCCGCGCGGCGGATCCCGCGGCAAACCGAGCGGCCCCGACAGGCCGAAGAGGCCGAAGATCGCCTGGGAGTCGCCTCGCTGGCTGAAATCGCCGACACCGGAGAAGACTCCAAGGCAGCCGGGCAGGGGCAGGCCGAGTTGGCGGAGCCGGACGGCGACCTGCGGAGTCAGAATGGCGCCGGCGGATGTTCCGTAGATGCAGATGTGCCGCGGTCGGTAGCGCTCGAGCAGATGACGGTAGACCGCGATGGCGTCGTCGATTTGGGCGGGGAACGGATGTTCCGGCTGAAGCCGGTACAGCACCGCGACGACCTTGGTCCGAGTTAGGTTGGCGATCGGCACGGTTTCGGTCAGCGAGCCGGAATCGGAGTCGAAGCCGCCTCCGTGCAGGTTGATCAGGACCCGGCCGCGATTCTCCGCTGGAATGCCAAATGGCGCGACGATCCTCACCGGCACCCCGCCCATGGTGCGCTCGCTCACGCGGACCGGATACCTCTCCTCGAAACGAGCGGCGCGCGCGGCCTGCCAGAAGTCGGTCTGCCGGCGCCGCTGCGCGAGCGTCATGGCGCCGAGGTTCGGCGGCTTCCGCGCGAGGAAGGCCCGGGCCTCGGCGCTGATCGTCGTCGGGATCGGCACGACCCTGGTCACGTGGGCGGTGCCCGCGGCGTCGAGGAAACTGCTGTTCGACTCCGGTATCGCCGGTCGAGCTGCCGGTTGCGCCGGCGCGGCGATCGCGCCCGCCGACAGCAGCGCGATCGCGCCGAAAGCCGCGAATCGTGACGCGCGGCTGGTCGAATGGTCTGGCACCTGTGATCTTCCTTCTGGTGGGGCTTCGATCGGATTGAAAACGCTCATTGCCGGGCGCTTCAGGACGCGGCTTGATCGTGCACCGTGACTATGCGCGGCACCAACACGTGAATCAACGCGAGCGCCGCCAGGTACGCGACCGCGCAATACGCGAAGATCGGCCAGTAGCCGCCGGATCGCGAAACCTGCCAGCCGGTGAATTCGAGGATGGCGAGTCCGCCGAGGTTGCCGAACAACGCGCCGATTCCGACCACCGTTCCGACCGAATCGTCGGGAAACATGTCCGCCGCGAGCGCGAACACGTTGGTCGAGAATCCCTGGTGAGCCGCGAGCGCCAGCCCGATGATGAGGACCGCGTACCAGTAGCTGTCCACTCGAAAGACCAGGGGCAGCGCGGTCACCGCGATCGCGCAGATCAGCAGCGTCGTTTTGCGCGCCGCATTCAGGCTCGATCCGCGTGCCAGCATGCGGGCGGGCAGCACGCCGCCGCCGAGCGCGCCGACGGAGGCGAGCACGTAGATCGCCGCGAGCGGCACGCCGAAAGTGCGCAGGTTCAATCCGTATCGACGATGCATGAAGTCCGGCAGCCAGAACAACAGAAACCACCAGACCGGGTCGGTGAGCAATTTCGCGCCCGCAACCGCCCAGACACGCCGGCTGGCGAGCAGATGGGTCCACCGGACTCCCGGGGCCTTCGGGATGAGCGCGGGCGCGGGGTTCCTCGGCGACCGCTCGCGCGGATCGGACGGCCGGGCGGCGTAGGCGGCGAACCAGGCGATCAGCCACACGAAACCGAGTCCGCCGGTGATCAGGAAGGCGGCGCGCCATCCAAACGCGATCACGATCGGCGGCACGATCAGCGGCGTGACGATCGGGCCGAGGTTCGAGCCGGTGTTCATGAAGCCGAGCGCGAGCGCGCGTTCGCGGGTCGAGAACCAGTGGGCGATGGTCTTGACCGCCGCCGGCGTCTGCGCCGCCTCCGTCGCGCCGAGCAGCGACCGCAATCCCACGAACGCGATCACGGAACGCGCCGCGGAATGCGCCATCGCGACTGCGCTCCAGGCGGCCACGGCGATCGGGTAGCCGAAGCGCAACCCGACGCGGTCGATGAACCAGCCGGCGCCCATGTAGGCAACCACGGCCGACAATTGAAACGCGGATACGACGTGACCGTAGTCCATGTCGCTCCAGTGGAACCGCGTTTCGAGCAGCGGTTTCAGCAGGGCGATGATTTCCCGGTCGACATAATTGATCATGTTCGCCGACACGATCAGCGCGAGAAACATCCATCGCACCCAGCCCGGCGCGCCGCTCCGGCCGGACGCGGCCGCGGGATCCTCCGTGCGGGGCGCGTCGTGCCGATTGTCCTGGTCAGGTAGATGCGTGAAGTTCAATGTCCCTCCCCCTCCAGTTGTCGCGGCATCGGGTTGATCGCCGCTACGGCAGCCCAGCGCCCCGTCCCTTGTTGATGTTCGTCGGCAGGTGGCGCCGCGTCCATATTAACTCTGATATAAGAGTTGTATCACTAATAATATCCATGCTATGTTCGCCCACATAGAAAATACCGTCGGCACGAGCCCTGTGTGGCTCGCAAGCTACACGAACGCGCAGCGGATTGGCCAATTCAGAAGGGGGAGTCATGGCTGAGGTTCTCTTGAAACTTCGTACGATCGCCGTCGCCGCAATTGCGGCCGCCGGCTTGGTGGCATCCGGCGGCGCGATCGCCCAATCGGGCCAGGTCGGCGCCCCGGCGGCCGACACCGGACAGCTCGGCGAAATCGTCGTCACGGCGCAGAAGCGCTCCGAACGCCTGCAGGAGGTGCCGGCAGCCGTCGCGGTGTACACCGGCGAACAAATCGAACGCAGCGCCGCGATCAACATGGAAGGTTTGCTGAACCAGGTCCCGGGCGTCACGTTCCACAAGGGCGACATTCCGTTCAACACCTCCCTGTTCCTGCGGGGCGTCGGCACGATCAACTTCGCGCTGGGCGCGGAACCGAGCGTCGGCTACGTGCTCGACGGCGTCGTGATGGGCACCTCCGGCCAGGCGTTCGGCGACCTGTTCGACGTCGCGCGCATGGAGGTCATTCCAGGTCCGCAGGGCACGCTCTTCGGCAAGAATTCATCGGCCGGCGTGATCAACGTCGTCTCGGTGATGCCGCGCAAAACCTACGATGCCGCCGTTGATGTCGCCTACTTCGAGGGCAACGAGCAGCGGACCCGCGCGTCGGTGGATCTGCCGGTGTCCGACAATTTCCTCACCCGCACCACGGTGTTCATGGGGCGGTACGACGGCAACCTGACGAACCTGTACCAGCCCTCGGTCAATTCCGGCACCAGCAAGATCAACGGCTACGATCACCGCGGCATCCGTTCGATTTGGAAGTGGAACGCCTCGGACGCCTTGAAGTTCACGTTCATCGGCGACTGGCGCGAGTCGAATGACAACTGCTGCGCGTTCGTGACCGGCACGCCGCCCGGCACGCCGCCCGGCACCTCGGCGACGATCGCGGGCGCACTGCAGAGCATCCTGGCCGGTAGCAGCTACCAGGGCGACAAGACGAGGACCGTCGACGACAGCCTGGTGACGCAGAGCCTCGAGCGCGAACGCGGCTTGTCCCTGCAGACAGACTGGTCTAATGGCGGCTACACGCTGACCAACATCCTCGCGTACCGCTACTGGTGGTTCAACGAGATCCGCGAGGGCGACAACCTGCCGGTGACGGCGGCCTACGTCGGCGGCGCGTTCGGCATGGTGCACGACATCGGTCCGCAGACGACCTCGACCCTGACGGAGGAGGTCCGCATCGCGTCGCCTGCCGACCAGTTCTTCGAGTACGTCGGCGGTCTCTTCTATTATCACAATGTTCAGAACCGCTACTTCCAGCGCAATGACATGGTCTGCACCTCGACGACGCTCGCCCCGGATGCGACCGGGCTCGCGCCCTGCCAGCCGGGGGCATCGACCTACATCGCGCCCGCGGCCAGTGCGACCTTCGGTTCGACCGCCGTCAGCGTGGCCGCCTACGGCCAGGGTACGCTGCACTTCAGCGACACGTTCCGCGGGATCGTCGGTCTGCGCGAGACGCACGACGAATTGACCCAATCGCATAATTACACGCTCTCGCCCATCGGCGGCGGCGGCGTGATCGCGGCGAATTGCACCCCTCAGCCCAACTGCCTGCCGTTCCAGGGCAGCGGTTCGACGTCGCGGTCGAACCTGTCCGGCAAGGCCGGCGTGCAGTGGGATGTGACACATGATGAGATGACGTACCTGACCTGGGCCAGGGGTTACAAGGGTCCCGCCTACAACGTCTATTTCAATCAGAACAACCTGCAGTCGGCGCCGCTCGCACCCGAGACCTCGACCGCGTACGAACTCGGCCTGAAGTCGACCTTGCTCGGCGGCGAGGCTTATCTGAACGCCGACGTGTTTCGCGAGGAATTCCGGAACTTCCAGGCCAACAGCCCGACGGTGCTGAACGGCGTGGTGATCACGCAGCTGACCAATGCGGGATCGGTCGTGAGCCAGGGATTCGAGTTCACCGGTGCCGCGCATGTTTCGAGCGCCTGGAACATCAACGGCGGCATCACCTACGCGGATGCGCATGTGACGAACTTCAACGCGCCGGCCGGCGCGAATCCGCACGCTGTCGCGGCGAGCGGAAGCGCCCTGCCATTCGCCCCGAAGTTCAAGGGCAACGTCGGGACCGACTACACCTGGTCGGCGGGTCTTCCTTTCGACCTGACGCTCGCGAGCGACTACAGCTACCAGAGCGTGCAGTACGCGGACTTCGCAACCTGCACGACCTCGTACTGCCCCAATGGAGGTGAGAATCCCTACCTGCGGCTGCACGGCTATGGCATGTGGAACGCGAGTCTGGCGTTCAGCGATCACGACCATCGCATGACCCTGACGGCGATCGTGAAGAACATCAGCAACACGAGCTACGCTTCGTTCGCCCAGACCGGCGGGCCCGGCGGCAGCATCCAGTATTTCGTTCCGCGGGATGCGAATCGCTACTACGGCATCGAGTTCCACGCGAAGTTCGGCGGTGGACACTGAGTTTACGCTGACCTGACGAGTACGGAGCGGGCGGGGCGGCGGGGCCCCCTTCGAGTCCTTGCCGGACCGTCCGCTCCATGTCCGTTGTTGGAGTCCTCGGAATGGACCGATTGAAATGCCGGTAATCGATCACCCGGATGGATTCGACGTCGTCGCGGCGGGCTTGACCGTGCTGCGGCATCGACGATCCGCGCCATGCATGTACGTTGGGACCGGCGAACCGTCGGTTCTCATGAACCACGGCAATTTCCGCATCCACGACTATCTCGTCGCGCGGATTCCGCTGGCGCATTCGTCCGTCGACCGGTCGGACTCGCGCGTGCGCATCGC
>JAJXYR010000049.1 GCA_021780475.1 Pseudomonadota bacterium | reverse complement strand
GTCGCCTCGAATCGCTCCGCGCAGCTGGCCCGTGTCCTGCTCCGGAAAGAATCCCTTCGGGATGGCCACGTACAGGTAGAAATTCAGGCCGACGGTGGCGAGCAGCACCACCATCGTCAAGCGCGGGTGGTCGAGGGCGACCTCGAGCGTGCGCCGGTACCGCCCGCGCAGCCACTCGAAGCCGCGGTCGAAGGCGCGCCCGGGCCGCCCGTCCGTGCCGTGCGACTCGCGGCGCAGCAGCCGCGCGCACATCATCGGCGTCGTGGACAGCGAGATCACGAGCGAGATCAGGATGGAAATGGCGAGCGTATTGGTGAATTCGTTGAACAAGCGGCTGACGATGCCGCCGCCGAACTCGAAGGGGATGAACACCGCGATCAGCGACAGGCTCATCGACAGGACCGTGAAGCCGACCTCCGCGGCGCCGAGATAGGCCGCCGCGAACGGCTTCATTCCGGCCTCGATGTGGCGCGCCGTGTTCTCCATGACGACGATTGCGTCGTCGACGACGAAGCCGGTGGCGATCGTGAGCGCCATCAGCGAGAAGTTGTCGAGCGTGTAGCCGAGCAGGTACATGGCGCCGAAGGTTCCGGCCAGGGAGACGGGGACGGCGACCGCGGGAATCAGCGCGGCGCGCGGGCTGTTCAGGAACAGGTACACGACGAAGATCACCATCGCGACGGCGATCAACAGCGTCTGTTCGATCTGGTGCAGGGATCCGCGGATCGTCACCGAACGGTCGACGATGACCGCGAGGTCGATCTTCGGATCGATCTGCGCCTTCAACCCCGGCAGCGCGGCCTTGATCGCGTCGACGACGTCGATCACGTTCGCGCCCGGCTGTTGAAACACGAGCACCGACACCGCGGGCTTGCCGTTGTAGTTGCCGTAGGTGCGGGAATTTTCGGTCGCGCCGTCCTGCATGTCGAGCACGGTCGCGACGTCCGCGAGGCGCACCACGGCGCCGTCGCGCCTGGCGATGATCAGATTCCGGTATTCGGCCGCGGTGCGCGCATTGTCGTTGGTGTAGATCTGGTAATGCAGCCCCTCGGATTCGATCGCGCCCTTCGGCGCATTCGCGTTCGCGTTCGATATCGCCGCGCGGATGTCCTGCAGACCGATGCCGTATTTCGCCAGCGCGAACGGATTGACCTCGACGCGCACCGCGGGCAGCGCGCTGCCGCTGACGTTGACCCCGCCGACGCCGCTGATCTGCGACAGCCGCTGGGAGACGATCGCGTCCGCCGCGTCGTAGATCTGTCCCTGCGTCAGGACGTTCGACGTCATCGCCAGCACCAGCACCGGGAACAGCGAGCTGTTGAGCTTGAAGTATGTCGGGTTGTGGGTCATCGCCGACGGCAGATCCGGCCGCGCCGCCTCGATGGCCGCCTCGACGTCGCGCGCTGCGCCGTTCAGGTCGCGATCCAGTCCGAAGGTGAGCTGGATGTTGGTCGTGCCGATGCCGTTCGTGGAGGTCATGTCGTCGACATCCGCGATCGCGCCGAGCCGCCGCTCGAGCGGCGTCGCCACGGTGCGCGCCATCACTTCCGGGCTCGCACCGGGCAGCGATGCGGACACGAACACCGCCGGCACGTCGATGTTCGGCAGCGGCGCGACCGGCAGCAGGACGAATGCGGCGATCCCGGCGAGCGCCACCCCCGCGGTCAGCAGCACCGTCGCGACCGGGCGGGAGATGAACGGCGCCGAGACGTTCACGGCCGCGGATCCGCCGCGGCCGCCGCACCCTCCGCGGCGGGTGCCGGGATGCGGCGGCGCTTCAAGCGGTCGAACGCGAGGTAGATCACCGGCGTCGTGAACAGCGTGAGCGCCTGGCTGACCAGGAGTCCGCCGACGATCGCGATGCCGAGCGGACGGCGCAGCTCCGCGCCGTAGCCGCTGCCGAACATCAGCGGCATGGCGCCGAACATCGCCGCGACCGTCGTCATCAGGATCGGACGGAAGCGCAGCATGCAGGCCCGCTCGATGGCCTCGCGCGCCGGCATTCCCTGGTGCCGCTCGGCGTCAATCGCGAAATCGATCATCAGGATCGCGTTCTTCTTGACGATCCCGATCAGCAGAACGATGCCGATCAACGCGATGATCGTCAGGTCGTCTCCCGCCAGGATCAGCGCCAGCAGCGCGCCGACGCCCGCCGACGGCAGCGTCGAGAGGATCGTGACGGGATGGATGAAGCTCTCGTACAGCACCCCGAGCACGATGTACATGACGAGCACGGCCGCGAGCAGCAACAGCAGCTCGTTGCTGAGATTGTTGCGGAACGCGAGCGCCGCCCCCTGGAACGTCGTGCGGATGCCGGCGGGCATCGCGAGGGCACGCTCGACGCGTTCGATGCCGTCGACCGCCGCGCCCAGGGACGCGCCGGGCGCCAGATTGAACGAGATCGTGGTCGCGGGGAACTGGGCGAGGTGATTGATCAGCTGGGGCCTGGTGGCGACGGCGAATTTGGCGATCGCCGACAGCGGTACCTGGCCGCCGGCGGCCGAGGGCACATAGATCGATGCCAGCGACTGGACCCCGCGATAGAAGGCGGGATCGGCCTGGATGATGACCCGGTATTGGTTGGATTCGGTGAATATCGTGGAGACGATGCGCTGCCCGAACGCGTCGTACAGCGCGTTGTCGACGGTGCCGACGCTGATGCCGAGCCGCGCCGCGCTGTCCCGGTCGATGGTGACTTCGGCGGCGAGGCCGCCGTCCTCCTGGTTGCTGGTGACATCGGCGAGCGTCGCCTGGCGGCGCAGGGCGGCGACCAGCCGCGGTGTCCACTCGGCGAGCGCGGCCGCATCGGCGCTCTCCAGCGTGAAGTGATACTCGGACGGGCTGACCGTGGTATCGAGCGAGAGGTCCTGGGCCGGATGCATGTAGAGCGAGATCCCGGGAACGCCGGCGGTCTCGCGCTGCAGGCGACGGACTACGCCCGCGGCACTCGCGCGACGCTCGCCCAGGGGCTTCAAGTTGATGAGCAGCCGGCCGCTGCCGAGTGTGAGGTTGCCGCCGTCGACGCCGATGAACGACGACAGGCTGGCGACGTCCGGGTCCTTCAGGATCGCCGCGGCGAGCGCCTGCTGGCGCTTCGCCATTTCCGCGTACGAGACGTTTTCACCCGCCTTGGAGACGCCCTCGATCAGGCCGATGTCCTGTTCCGGGAAAAAGCCCTTGGGAATGAGCACATACAGCAGCGCCGTCAGCGCCAGCGTCGCGCCGGCGGCGTACAGGGTCGCGCGCTGGCGATCGAGAACCCACGCGAGCCGCCGCCCGTACCAGCCGAGCAGCGCGTCGAACCAGGGGTTTCCCGCCGCGCCGCCCGTGCCGCCCGCGCCGCCGGCGTCCATCCCCGCGGCGCGCCGCTTGAGCAGCTTCGCGCACAGCATCGGCACCAAGGTGAGCGACACGACGGCGGAAATCAGGATCGTGACGGCGAGCGTGACCGCGAATTCGCGGAACAGCCGCCCGACGACGTCCTGCATGAACAGCAAGGGGATCAGCACCGCGATCAGCGACACCGTCAATGAGATGATCGTGAAGCCGATCTGGCCGGAGCCCTTCAGCGCCGCCTCGCGCGGATCATCACCCGCCTCCAGATGGCGCGATATGTTCTCGATCATCACGATCGCATCATCGACGACGAAACCCGTGGCGACGGTCAGGGCCATCAGCGACAGGTTGTTGAGGCTGAACCCGGCGAGGTACATCACCGCGAAGGTGCCGACCAGGGACAGGGGCACGGAAAGGCTGGGAATGAGCGTTGCCGGCAGATTGCGCAGGAACAGAAAGATCACCAGGACGACGAGGGCGACCGCGAGCGCCAGCTCGAATTCGACGTCCCGGACCGATGCGTCGATCGTGATCGTGCGGTCCGTCAGAACCGCGAGGTCGACGCCCGCCGGCAGCGAGGCGCGCAGCGCCGGGAGAATCTGCATGATGGTCTTGACCACCGCGACGACGTTCGCACCCGGCTGCCGCTGCACATTGAGAATCAGCGCCGGGGTCGTGTTCATCCACCCGCCGAGCGCGGTGTTCTCCGCGCTTTCCTCGAGCTTCGCGACATCCTTGAGCCGCACCGGCGCGCCGTTGCGGTAGGCGATGATGATGTCGGCATATTGCGCCGCGCTCTTCAATTGGTCGTTGGTGTCGATCGTGTACGATCGGGTCGGCCCGTCGAACGATCCTTTCGGGCCGTTCTGGTTGGCGATGTTGATCGAAGTGCGCAGATCGTCGAGGTTCAGGCCGTTGGCCGCGAGCGCGCGCGGGTTGACCACCACGCGCACCGCGGGGCGCTGCCCGCCCGCGATGCTGACGACGCCGACTCCCTTCAACTGGGAGATCTTCTGCGCGATCCGCGTGTCGGCGAAATCCTCGACGGCCGTCAACGGCATCACCTTCGAGGTGATGCCGAGGGTGAGGACCGGCGCGTCGGCCGGATTGACCTTGGCATAGATCGGCGGGGCCGGGAGATCCTGCGGCAGGAGACTCTGCGAGGCGGCGATGGCGGCCTGCACCTCCTGTTCGGCGACGTCCATCGCGAGCGCGAGATCGAATTGCAGAGTGATCACGGATGCGCCGGCCGCGCTCGACGAGGACATCTGCGCGAGCCCGGGCATCTGGCCGAGCTGCTTCTCGAGCGGGGCTGTGATCGCCGACGTGACGACCTCGGGACTCGCGCCGGGATAGAAGGTCTCGACCTGGATCGTCGGGTACGCGACCTCCGGCAGCGCGGACAGCGGCAGCACCGAATAGGCCATCATCCCGACGACGAGTATCGCGGCCATCAGCAGCGTCGTCGCAACCGGCCGTTCGATGAACAGGCGGGACGGATTCATCACGGCGACGGTCGGCGCGCAGCGCGCCCTGGCGGCTTCACCGTCCGGCGCCGGGCCACTCGACCGTCGCGCCGTCACGCAGCCGGTCGCCGCCCTCCGTGACGACCAGGTCCCCCGGTGCGAGCCCGGAGGTGACCGCGACGATCTCGCCCGAGGCGACGCCGAGGCCGACGGCGCGCACCGACACCTTGTGATGCGCGCCGACCAGATAGACGAACGTGCTCGCGATTCCGTTCGGCGCGCCGCGGTGCACCGCCGACCCGGGGATCAGCAGCTGGCCCTCGAGCACCGTTTCCAGCAGCCGGATGTTGACGAACTGGTTCGGAAACAGCCGGTGGTCGCGGTTGTCGAACTGCGCGCGCAGCTTGACGGTTCCGGTCGCCGCGTCGATCTGGTTGTCCATCGTCAGCAGTCTGCCGGTGGCGAGCTTGGTGCTGTCGCTGCGGTCATAGGCATCGACCTCGAGGCTGCGGCCGGTGCGCAAGGCGCGCAGCACGCCGTCGACGTCGTCCTCCGGGATCGAGAAGATCGCGGAAATCGGCTGCAGCTCGGCGATGGTGACGATGCCGTTCGCGTCACCCGGGGTCACGTAATTGCCGGCGTCGACCTGGCGCAGGCCGACACGGCCCGAGATCGGCGCGACGATGTGGGTGTACTGCAGGTTGAGCGCCGCGATGCGCACCTGCGCCCGATCGCCCTCCACCGTGCCCTGGTATTGTTTCACCAAGGCGCGCTGGGTATCGAGCTGCTGGGCGGCGATCGCATCGCGCGCGATCAGGCCGGAATAGCGTTTCAAGTCGAGTTGCGCATTCGCGAGCAGCGCCGAGTCGCGGTCCAGCGCCGCCTTGGCCTGGCTCAACGCCGCCTCGTAGGGACGCGGGTCGATTTCGGCGAGGAAATCCCCGGCACGCACCGTCTGACCTTCGGTGAATGCGATTCGACGCAGCTGGCCGCTGATCTGCGGCTTCACGGTCACGAGCGCGAGCGGAGTGATCGCGCCGAGAGCCGGGATGCGCACCCAAACGTCGCCGCGCGTCGCCGTCGCGACCAGCACGGCGACCGGCGCGGAGGCGCGTGCCGCCGCGTCACGCGATCCGGCGCGCTGGTGTGCGTGATGGATGCGGTAAAAAATCGCCCCGGCCAACAGCAGCGCGCCTGCGGCGGCGAGCGGCACCCGGCGCCGTCGCAGGAATCCGGCCGCGCCGCCGCTCAAGCTGGATTCATCCGTCGTCGCTGCACGCCGTTACCTCTGAAAGATGCGCACTTTGGCATGATGAAGTGCGACACTGTAACCGATTGCGCGAAGCGCCGCGCGTGTGCAGCCGATGACCAAGACACTCCGCCTGACGACCGCCTTGCTGTTGATGCTGATGGCTTGCCGGCCAGCCGATGCGGACGCACGTTCTGATTTTCTGGCCGCGATGCGGCGCGTCGAATCGCTGCGGCCGGATCAGCCCGACCCGCCGCGCCTGAAGGCCTACGCGATCTATGCCTATCTCGTCGCAGCCCGGCTGCGACGGGACCTGAGCGCACATCCCGGACCCGTCGTGGACGCGGACATCGACGCGTTCTTGAACGCGCACGCGGGCGAGCCGGTCGCGCGCGACCTCGAGCACGACTGGCTGCTGAGTCTGGCCGCGCGCGCCCGCTGGGATTGGTTCCTGCCGCGGTCCACCGCCGTGCGCGATCCGCGCCTGGTCTGCGCGCGGCTCGCCGGCCGGCTGGCGACCGAACCCGGCCTCGACCTGCCGGCAGACGCGATCGCGCTGTGGCTGCTGCCGCGGCGTCCGCCGGCCGAGTGCGCGCCCGTCTTCGCGTGGCTGCATCGTCGCGGCCTGTTGACGCTCGATCTGGCCGAGACCCGCACGCGCGCGGCGCTCGCGGCGGGCGATCCGCGCCTTGCGCTGGATTTCGCCGCGGCGCTGCCGCCGCGGCGCGCGGCGCCGCTCAAGCTGTGGGCGCAACTGCTCGCCACGCCGGAGGCCGCGCTCGCATCGATCGCGGCCGACCCGTCGCTCACCGTGCCGCCGGCGGCGATCGCGGCGGGTTTCGAGCGTCTTTCGCGCCGCGACGGGGCGGCGGCGCTCGCGCTGCTGCCGCGCCTGCTGGCGCGACCGGGGACGAGCGGTGAACTGCAGGC
Organism: Pseudomonadota bacterium; assembly: GCA_021780475.1. Taxonomy (GTDB): domain Bacteria; phylum Pseudomonadota; class Gammaproteobacteria; order Steroidobacterales; family Steroidobacteraceae; genus Bog-1198. The sequence continues at coordinate 10,282 of JAJXYR010000049.1, read as the reverse complement.
GGAGCTGCGGCGCAGCGCCGCCGTCGGCGCGGCCTTGGATCGAGACCCCGGTGCGCTCGCGGCGTTTCGCGCGCTCGCGCCCGGTCAATTGGATCCGCGCGCCGCCGAATGGCGGGTGCGCGCCGCGCTGTGGAACGGCGACTTCGCGAGCGCGCTCCGCGCGATCCTCGCGCTGCCGCCCACCGTTGCGGCGCTGCCCCGGTGGCGCTACTGGTATGCGCGCGCCATCGAGGCCACCGCCGGCGCGGCGGCGGCCCGGCCGCTCTATGCCGGGATCGCGGGGCTCCGGGATTATTACGGCTATCTGGCCGCCGACCGGCTTCACCAGCCGTACCGCCTGCACGCGCGGCCGAGCCGTGACGACCGCCGCGCCGAACGGCGGCTGGCGGCGCGGCCAGGATTGATCCGCGCGCATGAATTGCTGCTCTGCGCGATGAATGCCGAGGCCACCGCGGAATGGCAAGCGGCTCTCGCCCGCGCCGACGCCGCGACCCAGGTGCAGGCGGCACACCTGGCGGCGCGTTGGCACTGGTATATCCAGTCGATTCTCAGCTTGAAGGCGGCCGGCGACTGGGACGACCTGCGGCTGCGTTATCCGCGGCCGTACCGCGCGGCGGTCGCCGCGGCCCAGCGGCGAACGCGGGTTCCCGCCGATTGGATCCTCGCCGTCATGCGTCAGGAGAGTCTGTTCCGCAGCGACGCCGTTTCGCCGGCGGATGCATTCGGCCTGATGCAGATGCAGCCGGCGACCGCCGTGTTGGTGGCGCACCGCTGGCGCCTGCGGCGCCCGTCGGTGCAGGCGCTGTTCGAGCCGCGCGTCGCCGTGACTCTGGGTGCGGCGTACCTGCGTGAACTGCTAGACCGCTACGACGGCCAGCTCGATCTGGGACTCGCCGCCTACAATGCCGGACCCGCCGCCGTCGAACGCTGGTTGCCGCACCGGCCGATGGATGCGGACGTCTGGATCGAGAACATCCCGTATGGCGAGACGCGCGCGTACGTGCAACATATCGTCGAACATATCGTCGTGTTCGCGTGGACGCGGGGAGCCCGGCCGCCGCGGCTCGCCCGGCTGCTACCGCCCGTGCGCGACACCCGCATCGAGCGGGAGGCTCAGGAATGACCCTATTCGCGGTGCCGATTCCTCAAGTATCGAGCCCGGCCGCCGATCAAATCGATTGAAACAGGCGACAAAGACGACCCATCAACCATGGATGACATAATCCGGCCGCGCCTGCTCTGCGTCGACGACGACAGTGAGCTGCTGCAAAGCCTCGCGCCGCATCTCGAGTCGCTCTACGAGGTCGGCTTCGCCACTTCCGCGATACAGGGCTTGCGCATGCTCGAGCAGCACCCGGACACCGCGGTGATCGTCTCGGACATGCTGATGCCGGGCATGGACGGCGTGAAATTCCTCGCGGCGGCCCGGGCAATCGCCCCGGACGCCCGCCGAGTGCTGATGACCGGGTGTGGGGACTTGCGCGCGGCGATGGCGGCCGTCAACGAGGGCCAGATCTGCCGGTTCGTCAGCAAGCCCTGCGAGATCGCGGCTCTGCGCGATGCGATCGCGTTCGCCGCGAACGAATACCGCACCGAGATGGCCGGGCGCAGCTCCATCCGGCACTTCGCGGTACGCGACGCGCTGCGCCAGGATCGGACGACCGGATTTGCCGGCCGCGACCGGCTGCTCGAAACCCTCGGCAAGCTCAGCGCCGGACAGGCGCCGGCCCAGGGGCCGGTGACGGCGCTCTACCTGTTGCGCGTGCACTTCATCCCGACCTTCGCCGAGGACGGTGAATCGGCCGACGCGGAATTGATGATCGCCGAAATCGCGGCGCAGCTGTCGATGCGCGCCGCGGGCGCGCACTGCCTCGCCCGCTGGGACGCGTCGAGCCTGGTCGTGATCGAGGACGCGGCCTCAGGCGCCGACGACGTCCTGAAGCACCGCGGTCTGGAATTCTGCGAGGCGCTCACCGGAGCCTGGGACGCGGCCGCGTGCATCACCGTCCAGGTCCACGCCGGCATCGTCATCGTGAAGCACGACGACGCGGCAGCGCAGGAACTGATGGCGCAGGCGGAACTCGCCGTGCAGCATGCGCGCGGCGCCGGCACGGTCGGCGCGTTCGTCTACACGGCCAAGGCCGGCGCGCAGGCCGAATATCGCCGTGAACTCGTGCGCTCGCTGCGGCAGGCGATCGCCGAGGAGCGGCTGGAGCTGCACTATCAGCCGATCGTCGACGTCGAATCGGCGGAAATCCACGCGATCGAGGCGCTCGCGCGCTGGCGCCATCCGCTGCATGGGCCGATCCCGCCGGGCGTGTTCATCCCGCTCGCCGAGTCGGCCGGTCTGATCGTGCCGCTCGGCACCTGGGTTCTGCGGGAAGCCTGCCGCACCGCGCGCGCCCTGCGCGGCGAGGGATTCGCGCGCGTCGCCGTCAACGTGTCGGTGATCCAGCTGCTCGACGACGGATTCCTGTACAGCCTGTTCAACGCGCTCGAAGAGAGCGGCCTGCCCGCGTCGGCGCTGGAGGTGGAAGTCACCGAATCGGTGTTCGCGCACGACTTGGAGCGGGTCCGCGCGATCCTGACCGACGTGCGCAAGATGGGCATCACCGTCGTGATCGACGACTTCGGCACCGGCTACTCGTCGCTCGCCTACCTCAACAGCCTGCCCGCCGGCATCGTCAAAACCGACGCGAGCTTCCTGCGGGACTTCGAGCGCGGCGGCGAAGCGATCATCGGCGGCACCATCGAAATGGCGCGCAAGCTCGGCTTGCAAACGATCGTCGAGGGGGTCGAGACGCCGCAGATGCTGGCGCAGGCGCGCAGCGTGGGAGCCCGCCTCGCGCAAGGCTATCACTTCGCCCGGCCGATGCCCGCGGCCGAACTCGGCGCGTGGCGGGACCGCTGGAGCGAAGCGCTGTCCGAGGGCCCGGCGCCGCGCGCCACCGCGCCTCCCAAGTGCGGCGCGGTCGCCGGCGGCTGAATCTCAGCTCGCGAGCAGGGCCGCGAACGCCGCGATCAGATCGTCGAGGTCGTAGGGCTTCATCAGGAAGGCCGCATCCTGCGGCAGACCATCCTCGCTGCGCAGAACCGCGGCGTCGAATCCCGACGTGAACAAAATCCGGATTTGGGGATGCTGGAGGCGCGCGATGCGCGCGAGCTCCGTCCCGCCGAGGCCGCCCGGCAGCACGACGTCCGTGAACAGCACATCGATCGGTTCCGCGCCGTCCAGGATCCGGCGCGCGCTCTCGCCGCGATCGGCCGCCCGGACGCGATAACCCAGCGCGCCGAGGCTCGCAGTCAGCGTCTCGCGCACCAGCGCGTTGTCCTCGACCAACAGGACCGACACGGCCCGTCCGGGCCGCCCAGCCGGCGCCTCGTCCGCGGGCGCGGCAGGCTTCGGCGTGATGCCGCTCAAGCGGCCCGTCAGCACGCGGCCGCGGTCCACCGCGCGCAGGATCGCTTCCGCATGACGCGCGGATGGAGAGTCCGGCGCGAGTGCCGCCGAGATCGAGTCGGCGTTCGCCAGCACCGACATCAGCATGTTGTTGAGGTCGTGCGCGATGCGGGCCGTGTCGGTGGTTTCGGCGGCGACGCGCAAGCGGCCGCCGCCCGCCGTGCGCGTGCTCTCGACCCGGACCGTGCGACCGCCGCTGATGTACTCGAATGTGCCGGGCCCGGCCTCGGGCGGCGCTCCCCCCTGATCGCGCGCGAATCCTTCGCGCTCGACGGCCGCCGCGGCGACCTGCGCGAACCCGGCGCCGCGCTGCAGGAGATCGCGCGCCACGGCGAATTCCGCCTCGAAACCGCCGTTCCAGTCGGTGAGCCGGCCGTCCGCATCGATGATCGCGGCGCTGACCGGCATCATGGGACCGCGGATCCGGCGGTGCGCGAGTGCGCGAACGCGGGTGCCGGCTGTTCCGGCGCGGGCGCGACGGCGCGCTGCAGGGCCGCCAAGGCCGCCGCCGGGTCGTCGACGTACTCGATCAGCGACAGATCCTCGACGGCGATCATCCCGTGGCGAACGAGCGCCTCGAAATTGATGACCTCCCGCCAATAGGCGCCGCCGTACAGCAGAACCGGGATCGGGTTCGCGAGCTTGCGCGTCTGCGCGAGCGTGAGGATTTCGGTGAGTTCGTCGAGCGTGCCAAAGCCGCCCGGAAACACCACGAGGCCGCGCGCGAGATGCGCGAACCAGAGTTTGCGCATGAAGAAATAATGGAATTCGAACACCAGCTCCGGCGTCACATACGGATTCGGCCGCTGCTCGTGCGGCAGGCTGATGTTCAGGCCGATGCTGCGGCCGCCGGCGTCGGCGGCGCCGCGATTGGCCGCCTCCATGATGCCGCCGCCGCCGCCGGAACAGACCACGAAACGCTCCGCGGACGATGCGAGGCTGCGCGACCACAAGGTGACCAGCCGCGCGAGTTCCCGCGCCTCCCGGTAATAGCGGCCGAGAGGTCCCTCCTCGGCGAGCCGCGCCGAACCGAAGAACACGATCGTGCCGTGCACGCGCGCGCGCCGGAACGCCTCCAGCGGATCCAGGTACTCGGCAAGGATGCGCAGCGGCCGGGCCGCGTCGCTGTCGAGAAACGCCGCGTCGCGGTACGCGATGCGGGGGCGTCCGTCAGGCGCGTTCACGGCACCGCCCCCGGCTGGAACGTGTCGCAGGCGCCGATGGCGGCGGCATCGAACCCGCGTCGGAACCAGCGCATTCTGGCGGCCGCCGCCACGTGGGTGAAGCTGTCCGGCACCGCCGTGCTGCGGTCCCGGCGCTGCAGCGTGTCGTTGCCGACCGCCGCCGCTGCCTGCAGACCCTGAAGCGCATCGCCGACCCCGAGCACCGGGTGCGCGGCGTTGGCGCGGGCGGCCCAGACGCCGGCGAAGCAATCGGCCTGCAGTTCCATTCCGGCCGCCGGACCGGTGATGCCGAGCAGATTTTGCACATGGTGACCAACCTCATGGGCGATGACGTAGATCTGCCCGAACGCGCCGGCCGCACCGTAATCGGTCGCCAACTGATGGAAGAACGCCAGATCGACGTAGAGCCGCCGCGTGCGCGGACAGTAGAACGGGCCCGCCGCAGCCTGCGCGGCGCCGCATGCGGCCGCGACCCGGCCGCTGTACAGCACGAGATCCGGCTCGACGTACCGACGGCCGAGGCGCTGGAAGTAAGCCCCCCAGACCGCAGTGGTTTCGGCCAGCACCGCGCGCACGAATGCCGTCTGATGGTCGATTTCGCCGGACTTAGGCGCCGCCGACGCCGCGGCGCCGGTCGGCACGCTTTCGTCGCCGGTGACGGCCCGGAACACGGCGAGCGGGTGGATGTCCATCAAGCGGCCCGCGACGAACAGGATCGCGGCAAGGACGCCGATAGCGGCGGCGCGGCGGAAGCCGGCGTTCCGGTCCTCGGCCGGGTTTTTGCGGCGGCGGCTGTCATCCGATCCCATCGGCGCTATCTTACCCGGGTTGCGGCACATTCCACAGGCGCGGGGTCGGCGCCAACGGCGGGCTACGAACGATGAAGGGTTTGAACTGGCTGCCTCCCGAGGGGACACAAGTCCTGTTCGTGCTGTTCCTGTCGTTCCTGCTCGGACTGGAGCGCGAGGAACACAAGCTGCAGGACGACCGCTACTCATTCGGCGGCGTGCGCACCTTTCCGCTGATCGGCCTGATCGGCTACGGAGTCGCGGTGGTCTCCGGCGGCGATCTGCTGCTCCAAGCCGCGGGCTTCGCCATCGTCGCCGGCTTCTTGCTGCTGGCGTATTGGCACAAGCTCTCCTCATCGGGCTACTCCGGCGTCACGACGGAGATGTCCGGACTCGCAACCTATCTGATCGGCACGCTCGTCTACCACCAGGCGTTCTGGATCGCGACGACGCTGACCGTTGCGAGCATCCTGCTGCTCGAGATGAAGACGAGGCTGGAGTCGCTCGCACGCCGCATGGACACGAGCGATTTGTTGACGCTCGCGAAATTCCTGCTGCTGGCCGCCGTGATCCTGCCCTTGCTGCCGGATCAGCCCTTCGGTCCGTTCCGCATCAACCCCTTCGAGACCTGGCTCGTGGTGGTCGCCGTCAGCGGCGTGTCCTACGGCAGCTACGTGCTGCAGCGGCTGCTGCGGGGGCGCGGCGGCATCGTGCTCGCCGCGCTCCTCGGCGGCGCCTACTCCTCGACGGTGACGACGATCGTCATCGCCCGCCGTGCGGCCGCGGACGACCGGCCGCAGCTGTCCGCGGGGGCCACGTTGATGGCCTCGGGCATGATGTATCTGCGGCTTGCGGGACTGCTGGCCTTGTTCAACCGCTCCCTGATGAGCCGCCTCGCCGTCCCGTTTCTCGCGCTCGCGGCGCTTGCGCTCGCGGGCGGATGGCTCTGGACCCGGCGGCCGGACTCCTCGACCGCAGCGCCGGCCGCGGGCTTCGCCGCGAAGAACCCGCTGGAGGTGGGCACCGCGTTGTTGTTCGCGACCCTGTTCGTGGCGATGCTGATCGCGACCGCGCTCGCGGTCCGCTATCTGGGCGACCTCGGCGTCTACTCGCTCGCCGGCATCATGGGCGTCACGGACGTCGACCCCTTCATCATGGGTCTCACCCAATCGTCGCCCGTTCCCACACCGCTGCCGGTCGCCGCCGGCGCGATCCTGATCGCCGCCGCGAGCAACAATGTCATCAAGGGCATCTACGCCTACGCCTGGTCCTCGCGGCGCGCCGGCATCGAAAGCCTGGGGCTGCTGCTCGCACTCGGCGCGCTCGGACTCCTGCCGCTCTGGTGGTGACGCGGCGAACGCGCGGCCGCGTCGATAAGGGGTTAAAATGTGGCGCCGGTCGTTCGCCTCCGGCGGCGGCGATTCCCAAGGAGTTGTGATGCGAAAATTTCCCCTGCCCCTGATGGTCGGCGCGCTGATCGCCGCCTCGCCGGCGTTGGCCGGCACCCAATCCATGGGCTCCACGGTCAAGCACGACGCCAGGGTGTTCGGCGTCGCGGTCAAGCATACGGCGGTGAAGATCGGTCATGCGGCCAAGGAGTTCGGCCTGCAGGTTGCCGCGGCAACCAAGCAGGGCGTGCACGAGGTACGCACCAACGACTCCAAGAACCCGGCGAAGCCGCCGCCGAAATAGACGGCGGCCGCCCCTCAGCTCAGACCGAGATGGAAGAAGCGGATAGAGGCGATCGAGCCCACGCTGATGAACAGCCACAGGCACACGCCGGCGGCGGCGGTACGCCAACCGACGGCTCGCAGCGCGGCGCGCGACAGCGCGGTGCCGATCAAGAACAGCACCAGGATCATGCCGCGCTCGGCGATCACCGACAGCACCGGCGACCAGGACGCGACCTGCGGCGAGTAACTGCGCAGCAGCGACGCGAGCAGGAACAGACCGACGAACCAGGGCACCGCAATTTTCTTCGCCGCGCCGGCGCGGCCGTCGCGGCCGCGGGCCGCGAACACCATCGTGAGCGGCACGATCCACAGGGTTCGCGACAATTTCACGGCGGTCGCGATCTGCAGCGCTTTCGGTCCATAGGAAAGGCCCGCGCCGACGACCGACGAGATGTCGTGGATCGCAACGCCGGCCCAGAGCCCGAACTGGCCCTGGCCGAGATGCAGCAGGTGACCGGCGATCGGAAACACGTACAAGGCGACCGCGTTCAGCAGGAATATCGTGCCGATGGAGACGGCGATCTCCGCGCCCGAGGCGCCGATCACCGTGCTGACGGCGGCGATCGCCGATCCGCCGCAAATCGCGGTACCGACCGAAATCAGCGTCGCCGTCTTCGGCGACAACGCGAGCCGCTTGCCGAGCCACCAACCAAGCGCCATCGTCGCCCCGATCGTGATCGCGGCGAACACCGAGCCGTTCAGGCCGAGACGCAGCACCAAGGGCAGATTCATCGAGAAGCCGAGCAACACGACGCTCGCCTGCAGCAGCCATTTGGCGATGCCCTGCGTGCGGTGCACGAACGGATTGCCGACGGTGAGCGCGAGTGCCATGCCGGCGAGCAGCGCGAGCGGCGGCGAGGCCCAGGCGACGAGAGCCGCACCGAGCGCGATCAATAAGGCGAGTTTGCCGCGGTCAATCCACATTCGTCGATGCTGGGGCGCGCCGATACATTCCACAAAGACATTGTTTGTATGATTCCCATATATTAAAGTTATCTCATGAACCGGAACCAACTGGCCTTGTTTCATGCGGTGGCCAAAGCCGGCGGCATCAGCCGTGGCGCGATCGCGGCCCACGTCAGCCAGCCGGCGGTTTCGAAGCAAATCGCCGAATTGGAATCCACGCTCGGCGTGCGCCTGCTCGACCGCCAGCCGCGCGGCTGCCGGCTGACGGAAGCGGGCAGGATCTTGTTCGACTATGCCGAGCGCTGGCGCGCGCTCGAGGGAGAGGCCGAGCGGGCGATCGACGAGTACCGCGGCCTGAAGCGCGGCCGGCTCGCGGTCGGCGCGAGCCTGACCATCGGCGCCTACCTCCTGCCGCCCGTGATCGCCGGATTCCACCGCAATTTCCCGCTGGTGGACATCAACTTGGAGATCGCCAACACCGAACAGATCGAGCGCGCGCTGCTCGCGGGGCGCATCGACGTCGGCATGACCGAAGGCCCGATCGACTCGGAGGAACTCGACTCGGCGGTGTTCTTTCAGGATGTCTTGGTGCCGATCGCGCCCGCCGGTCATCGCCTGGCCGCGCAAGCGGTGGTGACCCTGCGGGACGCCGCCCGGGAGCCTTTTCTGATGCGCGAGGCGGGCTCCGGCACGCGCGCCGTCGTCGAACGTGCCCTCGCCCGCCACGGCGTCGAGGTCACGCCGTTCATGGCGCTCGCGAGTCCCGAAGCGATCAAGAATTCGGTCGCCGCCGGACTCGGCATCGCCGTCGTCTCACGGCTGATCGTGGAAGCGGAAATCGCCCGGGGCGCGCTCGTGATCCTGCCGGTCGTGGAACTGACGATCCCGCGGCCCTTACGGCTGCGGCGCCTGCGCGGCCGCGGCGACAGCCCGGTGCTCGCCGAATTCCTCAAGGAATTGGCGGCACACGGCAGGGCGCCGGTCGCCGCCGGCTGAACGGATCAGGCCTGCGGCGCCGCCGGGGCCTTGCGCGCGATGCTGGTCGCCATCGTCACGATCGACGCCAGATCGCTGAGATTCGCCGGCACCACGAGCGTCGTGCCGGTTTGCGCGAGCTTGCCGAACTGTTTCACGTATTCCTCGCCGATCCGCAATTGCATCGCCTCGATGCCGCCGCGGTCCGACAGCGCGATGCCGACCTGGCGCAGGCCCTCGGCGGTGGCGGTCGCGACCGCGAGAATCGCCTGCGCCTGGCCCTCCGCCTCGTTGATCTGTTGCTGCTTGTTCGCCTCGGACTGCTTGATGACGCGCTGCTTGTCGCCTTCCGCCGAGTTGATCTTCGCGTCGCGCTCGCCCTCGGAGGTCAGCACCACGGCGCGCTTCTCGCGCTCGGCGCGCATCTGTTTCTCCATCGCGGACAGGACGTCCTTCGGCGGGGTGATGTTCTTGATCTCGTAGCGCAGCACCTTGACGCCCCACGGCGCCGAGGCCTTGTCCAATTCCGCGACGACGTTGGCGTTGATCACGCCGCGCGCTTCGAACGTGCGGTCGAGTTCGATCTTGCCGATCTCGCTGCGCAGCGTCGTTTGCGCGAGCTGGGCGATCGCGAAGCCGTAGTTGGTGATGCCGTACGAGGCGAGGTGCGGATCGAGGACCTGCATGTACAGGACGCCGTCGACGCCGACCTGCACGTTGTCGCGCGTGATGCAGATCTGCTCGGGGATGTCGATCGCGATCTCCTTCAGGCTGTGGCGGTACGCGACCTTCTCGACGAAGGGGATCAGGATGTGGAAGCCGGCTTGCAGCGTGCGGCTGTACTTGCCGAGATATTCGACCACGAACGCGCTCTGTTGCGGCACGACGGTCGCCGTCTTGGCCACCATGATGACGACGACGATGGCGAGGGCGATGACCAGGTAGCTGATCGAGATGTCCAAGGCGGTCTCCTTCCATTGCGGGACGGCCGCAATATTTTTTCGATTCTACTCCTCGCCGTGGACGACGAGCGTCAGCGCCTCGACCCGGACGATGCGGGCGGTCGAGCCGGCGGCGATCGAGGCGTGGCCGCCGTTGACCGCGCTCCAGCTGCTGCCCCGGAACTCCACCCGGCAGGTGCCGCCGGGCGCGAGTTCCGCCGGCACGACGATCGTCTCGCCGGCGGGCCCGCCCTTGAGCGGCGGCAGATTGCGGCGCATGCGCTCGTAGATGCGC
>JAJXYR010000317.1 GCA_021780475.1 Pseudomonadota bacterium | reverse complement strand
ACCCCAAAGCGCTCGGCGTCGCGCAGGAACTCCATGGCGGTCGGCTGGTGATGGTTGTAGTAATCGCTGTTTCGCTTCAGCGTGGCGAGGATCGTTTCGGGATCCTGGTCGGTCCAATCACTGAGCATCACGACATGATCCCTGTCGGCGCGAATCCCAGCGCCGTCGCGAGGCTCGATCACGATCGGTCCGTAGAGCCCCTGCTGCTCCTGAAAGCCGGAGTGGGAGTGATACCAGAAGGTGCCGGACTGGCGCACGACGAAGCGGTAGGTGAAGGTCTCGCCGGGTGCGATGCCAGGAAAGCTCAGCCCCGGCACGCCGTCCATCGACGACGGCAGCAGGATGCCGTGCCAGTGGATGGAACTCACGACCGGCAGCGTATTGCGCACGCGCAGCGTCACGGTGTCGCCCTCGCGCCAGCGCAGCGTGGGCGCCGGCATCTGGCCGTTGACGACGATCGCGGTGCGCATGCGGCCCGTGACATCGACCGGCATGGTGCCAATTGTCAGATCGAACTCGGTGCCGCTCAGCACCGACCGGTATCCGGCCGCGAGGGAGGAGGCGAACGTGAACCGCGGCAGGAGGCCGATGCCGAGCGCAGCGCCGCTCGTCGCGAGTCCCTGCACGAAGCGGCGGCGCCCCCGATCGGGCGTCGCGCAATGAAAAGGCGGAATGAGGATGCGGGACATGCAATCTCCAGAAGCAGAGGCCCGCCGCGACGTTGCGCGGCATGGCATCAATCGGATCGATGGGGGAGCGTCGCGCGAGGCGACGCAGCGACTTCAGGCAGCCGGAGGCCGCAATAGCGGAGACGTGATCGCGGCCCTGATGGCCGGCGTCGGCCGCCACGGGCACTCACGATCGGCCCGCGGAATCCTCAATGCCAAGGCGCCGCTGGGCGCCACCCCGGCGCCACAGACGCTGGCGCATCCGAAGCAATGGCCGCCGTTACACGCACGCTGCGCATGACCGCAGCAGTCGTGGCCGACCGAGGATACCCCGGCACAATGTTCGGCCATGGGATGACCGGCGTGCATCGACAAAACCGGGATCGGCAGCGCCAGCGCATTTCCCGTCCACACCAGCAATACCAGTGCGAGAAGGTGGCGGAACGATTCGGTCCTGCGGCGCATTGACTTAGCATAGTCTCCCATTGCGGGTAGCTCAACTCGTCGAGACGCGCGTCGGCCTCCGACAGGCCCGCCGTGGCGACCTGCGGATCGGTAGAGTCACGCGCCGCATAAGAATTGCCGCACCGCGGTCTTGGCGGCCGCCTAGACGTCCTGAGGCGAGCCGGGGGCGGCGTTCACAGGCCGCCCGGCAATTTCGTCGCCATCATCTTCCGCCGGTCGAGCCGGCGGCCATCGACGATGAACGTCCCATCGCCGACCGCGTGAATCGTGCGTCGTTCCTTGCGCGTGGGATCCCGGTATGCCGCCACGCCTTCCAGCATGACGATGTCGTGTTTCCGAATGATGTCGATCACCCGGCATTCGATGTTCGCCAGACACTCTTTGATCAGCGGCGCCTTGACGATCCTGCCCGGGACGGGCGTGAGCCCGAACCGGACGAATTTGTCGGTGTCGATTCCGGAGCACGTGCCAATCCCAATGACGGTGTCCAGCATGTCGACGGTGGGAATCGCGATCACGCACTCCCGGGTCTTGCGCAGCGCCGCGAATGAGTGGTTCCACGCGCCGGTGGTGATCGCGAACACCGGCGTGAAGTCCACCACCATGGTCCACGAGATCGTCATGACGTTATTTGTCCGCCCGTCATGGGTCGTCACGAGGACCACCGGCCCCGGTTCCATCAGCGTGAAGGCCCTGCTGCGCTTCAGCGACCGCATGCTCGCAACCCCCCAACCGTCCTCAGCCAGCCGGCCGGAATCGGCCGAGAACCCAGCTCTCGATCTCGGCCCACGAGTCCGCCCCGGGACCCTTGAGATGCCGGTTGGTGGAGTTGCGCATGACGATGACCGACTTGCCGGCGGACCGGAGCTTGGCGATATTGTCGGGCGAGTCCTCGACGTAGACGTCCGCGTCCACGGAGGACTTGGCCGCCATGAAGCACAGGTCCCAATAGGGAATGCCGTGCTTCTCGAGCCACTCGACGGTTTGCACGACGGCTTGCCGGTGAAACCACGGGATGTACAGACGGTGCGTGATGATGCGGATGCGCACACCGCGCCGGGACAGGCGGCGCAGCGCGACGCCCGCGCCCTCCACGACCGGCAGCACCTCGAACAGCCGCCGTTCGCGCAGCGCGAAGCGATGCAGATTTTCATAGCCGTGCTTGCCGCCGAGCTTCCACTCCTTGAATCCGTAGCTCACCTCGTCGGTGAGTTCCGGCTCCGGGACCCCGAGCCATTCGGCGGCGATCGGTTTCATGCCGCGGATGAAATCGGCGACGACGCCATCGAGGTCGACGCCGAAAACGAAGTCTTTGCGAACCATCACGCCTCCCCGCCTGCGGGAATGCTAGCACGCGGCGCGCGCGGGCGATTGCACCCGGCGCCCGGCGGCGCGATGATTCGCCCGAAGCTTGCGCGGAGACTCGGCGATGACCTCACCCAACCCCGGCGTCGATGACAAGCGGCGCGCCTTCCGGCGCCTGCACGAACACGGCTGCTTCGTGATTCCGAATCCCTGGGACGTAGGCTCGGCCCTCGCGCTGCAATCCTTGGGGTTTCCGGCGCTGGCATCGACGAGTTCCGGCTTCGCCTGGTCGCAAGGCCGCACGGACGGCGCCCTGTCCCGCGATCAAGTCCTCGAACATCTGCGCGCCCTGGTGGCCGCGACGCGCGTTCCGGTCAACGCGGACTTCGAGAGCGGCTATGCGCCGACCGCGGCCGGCGTCGCCGAGAGCGTGCGACTCGCCATCGACACCGGCGTCGCGGGCCTGTCGATCGAGGATGCGAGCGGCGTGGCGGCCGAGCCGCTCCATACGCTGGACGTCTCGGTCGAGCGCATCGAGGCGGCACGCCGCGCGATCGACCGCGCCGGAGTCGATGTCCTCCTGGTCGGGCGTTCGGAGGGTTTCATTCGCGACCGGCCCGATCTCGAGGAGACGATCCGACGGCTCCGCGCCTACGCCGATGCGGGCGCCGACTGCCTGTACGCCCCCGGGATCCGCACCCCAGACGAGATCGCGGCCGTGGTCGCGGCGGTGGCGCCGAAGCCCGTGAACGTATTGATCGGCGGCGCGAGCCCGTTGTCGGTGTCCGATCTGGCGGCCCTCGGCGTGCGGCGCATCAGCGTCGGCGGAGCACTCGCGCGCGCGGCCTGGACCGGATTCCTGGACGCGGCGCGCCGGATCGCCGTCGAGGGGCGCTTCGACGCACTGGGGTCGGCGATGCCGCACGCCGCGCTCGATGCCTTGTTCAGCAATGACCCGTAACGGGCGAAATTCGCCGCGCGAACCCGCCGCGACGCTGTCGGGGCGCTGCTCGTGCGCGGCCGTGCGCTATCGCTGCGCAGCGCTGCTGTATCCCGCAACCTGGTGCCATTGCGAATCCTGCCGGCGCGCGAGCGGCACGTCCCCGGTCGGCTGGTTCACGGTCGCGCTGGCTTCGGTCGAATTTCAGGGCGACGCGCTGCGCACTCATCGTTCGTCGCCCGGGGTCGAGCGCCGCTTCTGCGGCGTCTGCGGCACGCCGCTCACGTACTGGAGCGCGCGACGTCCCGAGGAGATCGATTTCACGCTCGGCAGCCTCGAGGAGGCCGGGCGCGTGACGCCGGCCGATCACATCTGGATGGCCGACGCGCCCCCATGGGATCGGCCGACGGACGGCTTGCCGCAGTATCCGGGGCTGCGCACCGGATCGAGTTGACGCATCGCGATTGAGCGCTGCGCCGCCGAGCGAGCATGCCATTCAAAGCCCATTGCTAATGGGATTCGTTTCACCCACCCCTCGGGAATCCCTCATATGGGTCAATTTGCATTCGTAGTACTTTTCACCCATCAGGACCATCGGGAGAAATCGACTTGACTCAGAATGACGCACTCTTTGACGCCATATGCGAAGGCGACCGGGAAACGGTGAAAAAGCTGGTCCAGAAGGTCGTCGACGAGGGCGGAGATGTCGCCGCGCTGCTGCGCGACGACATGATTCCGGCGATGACGGAAGTGGGCGAGCGATTCTCCGCAAATGAAATATTCGTGCCGGAAATGTTGGTGGCGGCCCGTGCGATGCAGGCGGGCATCGCGATCATCGAGCCGATCCTGACGAAAAGCGGCCATGAACCGATCGCCAGGGTCTGTATCGGGTCGGTGAAGGGAGACCTGCATGAC
>JAJXYR010000289.1 GCA_021780475.1 Pseudomonadota bacterium | reverse complement strand
TGATCCGCCGGATGCCGGCGTGCGCGAGCGCGCGCACATGGTGCTCGATCAGCGACGCACCCCGCACCCGCAACAGGGGCTTCGGCGTCGTGTCGGTGAGCGGCCGCATGCGCTCGCCGCGCCCGGCCGCGAGGATCATCGCCGCGCGCGGTCTAAGCACCCGTCGATCCTCGCGGCGATGAATCGGGCGAATTCGGCGGTTTCCGGGTGCGCCTCCGCGGCCTCGCGCGCATAGCGCAGGACCAGCGGCAGATCGGCCAGGTACTGCGCCTTGCCGTCCCGGTAGAACAAGCGGCAAAAGATCCCCAGCACCTTGATGTGGCGCTGCAGGCCCATCAAATCGAACCAGCGCATGAATTGCGCGTCCGTCGCCGGCGGCAGGACGCCGCTCGCGCGCGCAAGATCGCGGTAGCCGAGCGCCCAGGCGCGGACACGCTCGCGCGGCCAGGCCACGTAGCAGTCCCGCAGCAGCGACACCAGATCGTAGGTCAGCGGCCCGCAGACCGCATCCTGGAAGTCCAGAATCCCGGGATTGTCCTCGTCCGTGACCATCAGATTGCGCGAGTGGTAATCGCGATGTACGAACGTGAACGGCTGTTCGGCGGCGCTGTCGGCGAGGACCGCGAACAGCCGGTCGAGCATCGCGCGCAGCGGCCGGTCCGTCGCGATCTGCAGATGCCGGCCCAGGAACCACTCGGGGAAGAGTTCCATTTCGCGCAGCAGCAGCGCCCGGTCATAGCGGGGCAGGGACTGTGCCGCCTGCGGCCCCCCGGCCGTCTGCATCCGCAGCAGGGCGCGCAGCGCATCGCCATAGAGCAGATCCGCGCGGCGCTCGTCGACGAGTTCCGGCAGGTACTGCCTAGAACCGAGGTCCGTGAGCATCACGAATCCGCGTTCGACGTCGCGCGCGAGCACCCTGGGAACGTTCAAGCCGATCCCCGCCAGCAGCGCGGCGACTTGCAGGTACGGGCCCAGGGCCTCACGGTCCGGCGGGGCGTCCATGACGATGCAGCTCTCATCGCCGCGACTGACGCGGAAATAGCGCCGAAAACTGGCGTCGGCGGAGGCCGGGGTGATCGGGCTTTCGCCGAACCCCAGATCCACGGACACCCAATGGGTCAATTCCCGCAATCGCGGGTCGCCCGGATGGGCTGCGGTCATGTCGCAACGTCGATGAGCACCGCAAATGCGGCGGTCCGATTATACCGATTATAATGTTGCCCCCGGACGCCTCCCGCCAGGCGCCGGCTTCATTCACCGCCGGTCGACCCAATTTGCCCATTGCAGCCCAAGTTCGCGCCTTTTCGCTGTTGACCACACTCGCCGCGGCCTCCGCGGCCGGGGCCGGGTCGATGTGCCCGGCCCCGCCACAGGCACCGCCGGCGCCGGCGCCCGTGGATATGCCCGACCACCGCATCCGCATCGAGAGCGACTCGGCGACGCTGGGGGCGGACGGCGACGCCCTGGTGTCCGGCCGGGTGCTGGTGCTGCAGGACGCGCGCCGGATCGCGGCCGACCGGGTGACCTACGATCGGCGCACCGGCAAGGTCACGGTCAAAGGCGCGGTCGATTTCGAGGATCCGCGCCTGCGGATCCAGAGCGACGCGGGCAGTTACGAGCAATCCGGCGGCGCGAATTTCGGCGATGCGTCCTTCCAATTGTTCAACCGCAACGGCCGCGGCGTCGCGCGCCAGATCGACGTGCAACCGGGCGGGAAAGTCTCGCTGATCGATGTGCACTACACAGCCTGTCCGGCGGGCAACGAGGATTGGAGCCTGCATGCCTCCTCGATCAAGCTCGACACGGCCCGTCAGCAGGGCGCGGCGCGCGGCGCCTACCTCGTGTTCAAGGGGGTGCCGCTGCTGTACACGCCGTATCTGTCGTTTCCGCTCGGGCCCGAGCGGCAGAGCGGCTTCCTGTATCCGGAATTCGCCCACTCGGGCAGCAGCGGCTATTCGCTCGGTCTGCCCTATTACTTCAATTTGGCGCCGAATTACGACTTGACGCTGACGCCGGGATATCTGAGCGCGCGCGGCGCCGATCTGTCGGGCGAGTACCGCTATTTGACCGATGCATCGCACGGCCAGATCGACGCGACGCTGCTGCCCAACGATTCCCAGATCCACAATACGCGCGACTATGTCCATTTCGCCGACGTGACCGATCTGAACACGCGCAATCGCGTCGGTGTCGACATCGCGAGCGTCAGCGACAGCAATTATTTTCAGGACTTCGCGGTCGGTTCGGCCAATACCAGCGTGACCTACCTGGAACGGCGCGCGAACTACCAATATCGCGACGCCAACTGGCGCGTCGACGCGCAATTCCAGAACTTCCAGACGATCGACATCTCGGTGCCCGCGGACCTGCGACCCTATTCGCGCGTCCCGCAGATCGACGCCCGGGGCATCTGGCCGCTCGCCGACACGGGCCTCGAATTTCGCGTCGCGAGCGAGGCGGTGGATTTCCTGCGCGAGGTGGGTCCCACGGGCCTGCGGTTCGACCTGGCCCCGGAACTGCGCTGGTCGCGGCGCGCCGCCGGCTATTTCTTCGTGCCGGCCGTCGGATGGAACTTCACACAGTACGATCTGCAGAACACCGCGGCCGGCACCTCGGCAACCCCGACGCGCGCGCTGCCGTTCGGGCGGCTGGACACCGGCTTGATCTTCGAGCGCAACGCATCCTCGGGTCACGGATATGCCGAAACCCTCGAACCGCGCATGGTCTACAGCTATGTGCCCTATCGAAACCAGGACAATCTGCCGGTATTCGACACCGCGCTGCCGGACTTGAACCTGACCGAACTGTATCAGACCAACCGCTATGTCGGCGGCGACCGCATCGGCGACGCGAACCAGCTCAGTCTCGGTTTGACGACGCGCCTGCTCGACGCGGCCACGGGCCGACAATACCTGTCGGCGACCCTGGGACAGACCCGCTATTTCACGGCGCCGCGCGTGACGCTTCCCGGCGAGGCGGCGCCCGCCTACGGCGGCTCGAACATCGTCGGGCAGATCGAGGTCACGGCCTACCGAAACGTCAGCGTCAAAATGGACACCCAATGGGATCCCTACACCAATTTGACGCAGAAATCCGAAGTGTCGCTGCAATATCGGCCCGATCCGTCGCGGCTCGTCAATCTCGGCTATCGCTTTCAACACGACGTCCTCGATCAATGGGACGGGTCCTTCGTCTGGCCGATCACGGACCATTGGAAGACCGTCGGCCGCCTGGTTTATTCGGTCTTGGACCGCCAGACCATCGAACAGGTGGCCGGATTCGAATACGACAGCTGCTGCTGGCGCTTTCAGGTCGTGCAGCGCCGTTATGTCGTCAATCGCACCGGCGCGCTCGACACGTCGGTGGCCATCCAATTGGAACTCCTGGGCTTGAGTTCGGTCGGAAAATCTGCGGACTCTTTCCTGCAACGGGCGATTGGCGGATACTCCGCGCTCAGTCCCGCACCCTAGCCCCGAGTGACGATTAGACCATGCGCATGATTTCACGCCTCTTTCTGTTCCCGCTCGCGGCCGCGTTGCTTTGCGCCGGCGCGCACGCACAAACCCGCGACATCGGCACGCGGGGCGTGCTCCTCGATCGCATCGCGGCGGTCGTCAACGACGGCGTGGTGCTGAAGAGCCAGCTCGACGAACAGATGGCCTCCGTCACCAAGCGCCTGGAGGACCAGAAGGTCGCCCTGCCGCCGCAGAGCGTGCTGCAAAAACAGGTGCTCGACCGGCTGATCCTGCAGGAAATCGAGGAACAGCGCGCGCAGCACATCGGCCTCAGCATCTCGGACGAACAGCTGAACGGCGCGATCCAGGATATCGCCGCCCGCAACAAGATTCCGTTCGACCAGCTGCCGAACGCGCTCGCCGCGCAGGGCATCGATTACAAGCAATATCGCCAGTCCCTGCGCAAGGAGCTGACGCTGCAGGCGCTGCGGGAGCGGGACGTGATCGCGCGCATCGTCGTCACGCCGGCCGAAATCGAACAATATCTGCAGCGCGAGGACAGCGCGGCATCCAATGACGAGTTCGACATCTCGCACATCCTGATCGCGCTGCCTTCGGCCGCGTCTCCGCAGCAGATCGCCGAACTCACCAAGAAGGCCGACGACGTCGCCGCACGGGCCCGCGCCGGCGAGAACTTCGCGCAGCTCGCGATCGCCAATTCGAACAGCCAGACCGCCCTCGAGGGCGGAGCTCTCGGCTGGCGCAAGGGCAGTCAGCTGCCGGAATTCGTGCTGCAATTGGTCACGAAAATGAAGCCCGGCGAAATCGGCGGGCCGGTG
>JAJXYR010000038.1 GCA_021780475.1 Pseudomonadota bacterium | reverse complement strand
CGGCCGGCGCGTCGATCGGCGCGGCATCGATCACGAGGTTCGCGGCGTTCTCGATCCCGATCAGCCGCGGCAGCCGCTGCGTTCCGCCGGCGCCCGGGATGACGCCCAGGGTCACCTCGGGAAAGCCCAGCCGGCACCCGGGCGCAGCCACGCGGTAATGGCAGGCCAAACCGATCTCCAGGCCGCCGCCGAGCACCGTGCCGTGCATCGCCGCGATGACCGGAACCGGCTGGCGCTCCAGGCGGGCGAACAACGCGCGATACTCGGCCTCGCGCGGCGGGCCGCTGAACTCGCCGATGTCCGCGCCGGAGAAGAACGTGCTCCCGGAGCAACGCAACAATACCGCGCGGACCCCGGTCGCAGACCCCAGCGCGTCGAGCGCGCCGTTCAGGGCCGCTCTCAGCGGGGCGGTGATCGTGTTCACCGGCGGATTGTCGACGTCCAGCACGGCGATGTCGCCGACCCGCTCGAGGCGTACCAATTCCCCATCGCTCATCGTGGCTCCGGTGTCGATTCCGCAGGATTTGACGAGTTAGTCATTATTGGATGAAATAGTCAATAATGCATCACAAGGCGGAACGCAAGGACGGGATGCGCAACGATCGACGGCGCGCGCGGACGCGCGCCGCGCTGCTGCGCGCCGGACGGCGCTTGTTGGCGCAACGGGACGTCGGCGCGCTCAGCATCGATGAGATCGTCGCGGCGGCCGACGTCGCGAAGGGCAGCTTCTACAACCACTTCCCGGACAAGGATGGGTTCGCGCGCGAGATCGGCGCGCACGTCCGGCACCAAGCCGAGCAAGCGGTGGTCGAGGCGAACGACGGCATCGGGGATCCGGCGATGCGGCTCGCGCGCGCGTTGTGCGTGTTCATTCGCTTCGCGATCGAGCATCCGGACAGTGCCCAGGTTCTCTGGCGTTTGAACTCCGGCGCGACGCTCGCGGACGCGCCGGTGAACCGCCGTTTGAAGGAAGATCTCGTGCGGGCGCATCGCACCAAGGAATTCGCCGGGCTGGACGTCGAGACCGGCGTATTGACTGTGATGGGTACCGTGGTGATTTCGATGCGGCACGTGCTCGACGAACGGGTCAGGACCGATCCGCGGCGGATCGCGGCGCGGATGGCGACCGGGATGTTGCGCGCCTTGGGGGTGGAGGCGCGGCGCGCCCGATCCGTCGCGGCGCGGTCGGCCGAGGAATTGCTCGCGAAAGCCCGGACACGGCCCGAAGCACCCGCCGGCACGGTGCGTTAGTCCGCCCGCCGCTGCGCGGCGAACGGCAGGCCCGTGTAATTTTCCGCGAGCGCCCTCGAGGCGGCGGGCGACTCGGCGAGATAATCGAGTTCGGCGAGTTGCAGTTTGCGGGTGAACGCATCGTCGGAAAACTTGTGCATCAATGTCGTGAACCACCACGAAAACCGGGTTGCCTTCCATACCCTGGACAGCGCGCGCTCGGAGTATTCGTCGATCAGGGTCGTCCGGCCGTTCCGGCAATACTCGACGAGTCCCTCGTGCAGCACCCGCACGTCAGCGGCGGCGAGATTCAGGCCCTTCGCGCCGGTCGGCGGCACGATGTGCGCGGCATCGCCGACCAGAAACAGCCGGCCGAAGCGCATCGGTTCCGCGACGAAGCTGCGCAGGGGGGCGATGCTCTTTTCGATCGACGGGCCTTCGACGACGCGGGCTGCCTGTTCGGCGGGCAGGCGGCCTTTCAGTTCGGCCCAGAAGCGCTCGTCCGGCCAGTTCTCGATTCGATCGTCGAGCGCGCACTGGACATAGTAGCGGCTGCGGGCCCTGGAGCGCATGCTGCACAAGGCGAAGCCGTCGGCATGATTCGCATAGATCAGCTCGTCGCCGACCGGCGGCACGTCGGCGAGAATCCCCAGCCAACCGAACGGATAGGTCCGTTCATAGTGGGCGATGCGGCCGGTCGGCACGCTCTTGCGGGTCACGCCATGGTAGCCGTCGCAGCCGGCGATGAACTCGCAGCGCAGTTCGTTGTGCGTGCCGTCCGCGGAATAGGTCACGCGGGGCGCCGATCCATCGACGTCGTGGATCGCGACGTCGTGCGCGTTCCAAACGACCTGGTCGCCGGTCGCATCCGCGAGGTCGCGCTCGATCTCGGTCTGGCCGTAGACGAGCATCGGTCGCCCGGCGAGCCCCTCGAGATCGATCCGGTGCATCCGACCGTCGAATGCGAGGGCGAAGCCCCCGTGCAAGAGGCCTTCGCGCATCATGCGTTCGCCGACGCCGGCCTCGTTCAGCAGCTCGACGGTGCTCCACTCGAGCAGTCCCGCGCGGACCCGCGCCTCGACGTGCTCGCGGCTCCGCCGCTCGAGGACGATCGAGTCGATGCCGTGGTCATCGAGGAGCTTCGACAGCAGCAATCCGGACGGTCCGGCGCCGACGATCGCAACTCGGGTGCGTTTGACGTTCGACATGCTGTGCGCAGCCTCCGTCGGGGCGGCGGCGCGCGCAATGGACGGCGCCGCCATAAACTTGTACTTTTCGATCAATGACGCGCGAGCGACCAATGCCCGTTCCGCGGCCGCGGCCGGCCCGCTCGCCGGTACCCGCGTTCTATCTCTACGGGGAAAGCCTGCGCGCGCCGAGCGAGCGGCTGATTCACGTCGAGACCATCGCCGCGCGCAGCCGGCTGCACGACTGGGTGATCCGTCCGCACCGGCACCGCGACCTGCACCAGATCCTGATCACCAGGCGCGGTCGGGTCGAGGTCACGCTCGACGGACGGACCGATGCGCTGTCATCGCCGGTCGCGATCGTGGTCCCGCCCGGCGTAATTCACGCGTTTCGATTCCAGGTCGGCACCGATGGGCTCGTGATTTCGTTCGCCCCGGACCTCGCGCGCGAACTCGCCGCGCCGAGCGAGGGTTTGCTCGCGGTGCTCGAGCGCGCCGGAGCGACCGGACTCGACCGGCGCGCGCTCGACACGACGGACCTGTGGTTGGTTGGGCAATTGCTGCTGCGGGAATTCGGCCGTTCCGCGTCCGGGCGGCATGCGGCGCTGCGCGGACTCCTCGGGGCGCTGTTCGCGAACCTGCTGCGCCTGGTCGCGGGCGGGACTCCTTCGATTGCGGTGGCCGCGCGATCCGCGAACGAACTCGTCGCCCGCTACCGGGCGCTGCTCGAGGGGAGATTCCGCACCCAACGCACGGTCGCGGAATACGCGGTGGATCTCGCGGTCTCCGAGGCGACGCTGCGGCGCGCATGCATGGCCGCGGTTGGTCAGACGCCGATCGAGATGCTGCATTTGCGACGTCTGATCGAGGCCGAGCGGCAGCTGCGTTATACGTCGATGCCGGTCACCCAGATCGCGTACCATCTCGGCTTCGACGATCCGGCGTACTTCAGCCGATTCTTCCTGCGGCGGACGGGCCGCTCGCCGAGAGCCGTCCGCGCGCACGACGCCGGCGGGGCGGGGGCGTCGAATCACGATTGAGACCGAGCGCGCGGACCCGCTCGCGCAGGGTTGCGATCAATTCGCGCTGCGCGTCCGTTGGCACCCAGTCGCGGCGCACGGTGAGGCCGATCGAGCGGGTGATCCGCCCCGCGGGGTGCGGCAACAGAGCGACTTGGCCGGTCGCGAGCTCATGGCGCACCTGGTGCGCCGAGAGCAGCATCATGCGGTCGCTTCCCAACAGGATCGCGCGCGCCGCGACCAGGGAATTGCACTCGATCGGCGCGCAGCGGGGCGACAGACCGCGCATCGAGAGCAGGGCCTCGAACTGCCTGCGCAGCGGCGATCCCAGGCGCGGCGCCACCCAGGGATAGCGCAGCAACTCGGCGTCGGTCGGCGCCCGCCGGCCGCGGCCGGCGGCGAGGGGATGTCCGGCGCGCACGATGATCGCGAGCGGATCGTCGAACAAGTGTTCCTGTCGAACCTCTCGCGGCGAGTCGGCGCGCAGCGCGCCGACCAGCACGTCGGCGCGGCCGCGTCGCAACGAGTCGAGCAGGCTCTCGTAGGGACCATCGAGGATCGAGATCGCATGGAGCGGCCGCCGCTTCGCGAACTCCAGCACCGCGGCCGGCACCAGGAAGCTGCGCGCGAGCGGCATCGCGCCGATCACGGTCCCGCCACGCTCCGTGCCGCCAAGGGCGGCGATCTCGGCGCGCGCCTGGGCGAGTTCCGCCGCCGCGAGCGCGACCTGCAGCGCCAGCCGCTCCGCCTCGCGGGTTGCCCGGATGCCGTGGCTCGTGGGCTCGAACAGCGAGCCGCCGGCCCTCTGTTCCAGCTGCCGCGCCGCCCGGTGCAGCGTCGCGCGGCTCACCCCGAGCGCGCGGGCCGCCGCCCCG
>JAJXYR010000086.1 GCA_021780475.1 Pseudomonadota bacterium | reverse complement strand
ATCGCGTCGTGTCCGTCCAGCTCGGTCAGCAGCAACTGGTGCGGGCCGAGCGGACTGTCGATCGCCAGCAGGCGGTTGGCCTGGGAGAACGACATGGGGGTGAGAGTGGTGCTCATGTCGTAGGCTCCTGGGCGGGTGGGGACGATCCGGCGCGACCGGTCGCGCCGCGTCGCGACGGGGCCATGGCGCCAAGTGGGCGCGGCCGCCGAGCCTCGATCCTGAGCCTGCGCCGCGTGTCACGGTCCATTGCCTGCGTTTCCCGAAATCGTCCCTCGATTAGGAACGGGACGCCCATGGTGTCAACGTCAATCGACGCGTCCGGGCACGCGACTCCGCCCTGCCATGATTCGAGAAAGCGGGCGGTCGCTTGTGTTGAGCGTGCCGTGGACCGGGCGTGGCCGGTCGTTCGTCGTCGCCGCCAGACGGGGCGGCTGTCGCCGCGGCCGGTCGATCAGGGCGCAGGGGCACGGTAGCGCGGCAGGAAGCGCATGCGGGTGGTCTGAATGCGATCGGTGCGGCTGGCCCGATCGATGCGGACGCGGGCCATGTCGGCTTCATAGAGACACGCGCCGGTGAGGTCGGCTCCGCGCAGGTCGGACCGGGCGAGGCTTCCCTGCATGAAATTGGCGCCGGTGAGCGTGGCGCCGGCGAGGGTGGCGGCGACGAGTTGGGCACCCCGGGCATGCACGCGGTCGAGCCTGGCGCCGGTCAGATCGGCGCGCGATAGGTCCGCCTTCTCCAGGTTGGCTTCGGTGAAGTCGGCTCGGAGCAGACGCATGCCGCGCAGGTTGGCTTCGTGCAGGGTGGCGCGCAAGAACATTGCGGCCTCGAGGTCGCATGCATCGACGAAGCAGGCCTTGGTGAGGGTGGCTTCGGTGAAATCGACGCCGCGCATCGGGCATTTCAGGAATACCGCGCGAACGAAGGAGGCGCGGGCGAGGCGGGCGCCGGTGAGGGTGCATTCGACGAACTGCGCGCGATCGAACATTGCGTGTTCGGCGATGAGGCCGGTGAGGTCGAGCTTGAGGAAAGTCACCAGCCCGGCTTGCGCGCCGGAGAGATCGACGTTGCGCAGGACAGTTTCGAGCATCGTGACGCCGGTAAGATCGGCCTCGTGCAGCACCGTGCGGTCGAGTATGGCGTAGCTGAGCACCGCGTCGTTCAGCTTGGCGCGGCGCAGGGTGGCGCCGACCAGACTGGCACGGCCAAGATTGGCGCCGGTCAGATCGGCGCCGTCGAGATTGCAGCCGTCCAGCCTCGCGTGGGCGAGCACGGCGCCTGCGAGCTTCGCGCACGCGAGGTTGGCGCCGGCGAGATCGGCTCCATCGAGCCAGGCGTCGGTGAGATCGACCCCGGTAAGGTCGAGGCCGGCGAGATCGGCGCCGGTGAGGTCGGCCGGCGCGGTGGGAGTGGTCCCGGCGGCCAACGCGCGGCGGAGGTCCGCGTTGCGTGCGGGGTCCATGCGGTCGGCGGGGTCCTGGAAATGAGCGGACATCAAGTAACCGAGGCGCAACTGTGCCTCGGCCTCGGCCCGAAGCTTGATCATGGTCGGGTCGGCGAGCATCGCTTCGAGCCCGCTCGCGTCCAGGCCGGCAGCCCGAAAGTCGGCGACGATCGCTTCCAGCTTTCGCTGCTGATCGGCCACGTCGGCAATAGGCGGCGGTCCCTTCGGCTTGGCGTCGCGCCTGGCGATAAACTCCGCTGCATTTATGCCGCTGCCGGCAACGCGGGCTTCGAACGCCGCGTCATCCTCCGCTCTTTGGCGTTCTGCCTCCGCCTTCTGCCGCTCGGCTTCGGCAAGCAAGCGTTCAACATGGTCCGGTAACGTATCGAGAGTCGGCGGCGGTTCCTCGGGCGGCAGCGGTGGGACGATCGTGTCGGGGTCGAGGCCAATGCTAGCGATGTAGGCCCGCTGCGCCGCGATCTCCCGTTCCTGGCGTCGTCGCGCATGCTTCAGCGCGAGGCCTTCGCCAGCTGCCTCCGCCTCCGCCGCGGCAAGGACCGGATCGGGTACGACCCATTCGCCCGGCACCAGATCCCGGTCGCGCATGGCATGGAACGCGCCGCGCTCCTTGTCCAGCCGCTTCTGCATCACGGA
Source organism: Pseudomonadota bacterium (assembly GCA_021780475.1). Classification (GTDB taxonomy): domain Bacteria; phylum Pseudomonadota; class Gammaproteobacteria; order Steroidobacterales; family Steroidobacteraceae; genus Bog-1198. Next base: position 2,217 of record JAJXYR010000086.1, on the reverse strand, counting down.
GTGGAAATGCGCAGCCTCACGCCGCTCGCCGAGGCGCTCGGCGCCAAGCACGACGCGGGCAACGTCGGCTCCGTCCTCCTCGGCCAGTGGCGCACGACCGTGATGCACCAACACAAGGCGCAGACGGTGTGGGAAGAACCAGACCGTGGTAAGCGCGAGCGGCACTTCCTCCATGGCTTCGCTGCCGTGGCGGACCAGGAACAGGCGGGGCGCGATGCCCGGCAGCCGGCCCTCGATCAGCGGGCGTTCGGGGTGCATGTTTTCGATGGCGTAGGGCTCGTCACCGGCGAGTGGGCCGGCGAACTGCTGATCGCGCGGAGCGACGTTGAAGAACCGCCAGTCGATGTCGCGCGCGAAGCCCGGGAAATCCTCCTGAAGCCAGCGGTTGTCATGGGTTCCGGCCAGCAACGTGCGTGGCGCCCAGGTGACGTCGATCGGGCCGAAGCCGGCGACGCGGCGATACGCGGCATTGCCGTGCGCCGGATCGATGATGTTGGCCAACGGCAGGTGGGTGCCGTTCGCGCTTGCGGTCGGGGTCTGTCCCTTGCCGAGTGGGTTCTCGGCATAGGCCGGATCGCCATAGGCGTGCGCCCAGTTGAGCGGCATCTCGGTGAAGGGGACGGGCGTGCTCGGCCGATCACCGGCGAGCCAGTGGCGGTCACCGAAGACGTGCAGGCTTTTGCTGCGCTCGCCGAGGCGGACCGAGACGCGCAGCGCCGGGACCGCGACGCCGCCTTGTGCGAACGCCCGCCCGGTGACCAGGAATTCCCCGCAGGCCTTTGGGATGGCGGCGTCGATGGCCTGATCCGGCGCCAATTCCTCCGCGAGAAATTTCCACAGCGCGACTTCGGCGAACAGAGCGGGAGCTTCCCCGAGTGGGACGAAGCTGAGGACGGAGATGCCGAGTTGAAAGCGCTGCGCATGCTCGAACGGCCGGGTCAGCAGCCCAAGCGCCATGGGCTTGATGACCTTCATGGCAGGTTGGAGCTCGCCATGACCGGGTCAGGGGCCGGGATCGACGATGGCGACGCGATCCGGATGTGCCGGGTCGTATTTGACGGTCAACATCCGGCCCCTGGCGAACAGGTCGATGTCGGCCACCGAAATCACCCGCCGGACGACTGCTGGATACGGCGGGCGGTTCGCGGGCAGGACTTCCAGGTGCACGGCGACTTCAGGCATGTCGTTGTATCGGTTACCGGTGTCCACGAGATCGACCACGCGAGCCTCGGCGGTCACGCCGGCCGCCAGCACCTGCCGGCTTCGTGGATCGTCGCCAAACTTGGGCCGAGCAAGAAAAACAAAAAACAGTAGTAGAATAACGGCGGCAAGCCCCAAAGACGCATAGATTACCTTCATAATATGCCACTGCCCGCTAAAGTATGTTGAACAAAACCGTTAAAAAAGTTTTTACGGCAGAACTGTGTATTTTTCCGATGTGGCTATTGATATCGAATCCGCCGTTTTTAAACGTCATGAGTGCGACATCAATCTTGATACCGGTATGGGCGAGGTTGATTCCATTAGTGGCAATATAAAGAGCATTCGATTGGATATAAAGACCGTTGAAGACAACATTGAGTCCAGTCTGGGAGTATTGATACCCATAAGATGATCCCTTCTTCGCTCCCGTCGACCACCAGTTCGTCGGTGTAACCTTGTTTCCGCCCTTGAGGGCCGTAATGGTCACGGTGGCCGGGGTCGTAATATTAATATCGCCGGTAACGTTCTGGGTCAGTGTGCCGCCGATCGTCTCCTTCAGATTGCCGGTAATCTTGCGGGTTTCGTTGGCCTCGAACGTTTCCGTCACGTCCCCGACGACCTTCCGCGTTTCCGTCCCGTCGATCGTCTCCTTGAAATTCTTATCCACCTGCGTGGTCTTGTCGTTGCCGATATGCGTATGCTCGTCGTGTTTCACATGCGTATGCCGGTCATGCTCGACCAGCGTGTTCAAGTCCTTCTGCGCGCGGACGTAAATCTCCTCCTTGCCGTCGTCGTCCACGAAGATGAGCTCGTTGTGCCCGTTCCCCGGCGTGGAGTGGCTCTTGAACCCCGCCCAGGTCTTGCGCCGCGTCGGCTCGGCCGACAGCGGCCCGGCCTTCTCCGGCCCCGCATGCGGATCGAGATCGAACGGCACGTGCTCGATGGCGTTATAGACCCGCCCGGTGATGATCGGCTGGTCCGGATCGCCCTCCAGGAAATCGACGATCACTTCCT
>JAJXYR010000113.1 GCA_021780475.1 Pseudomonadota bacterium | reverse complement strand
CAAAGCCGTGTATCCGAACGGATACATGGGCGAGAACCCCAATGCGTTGACGGGTCCGACGAATTCGCTGCCGCTCGGCGGCCTGCAATTGGTTGGTGCGCCGCGCAACAAGCTCACGTTCTCGACCGATTATTCGATTCCGCTCGGGACGGTCAATGCATTCGTCGGTACGGACGCCGTCTACAAATCCGACCTGCGCGAAGGACCGAGCCCCGACCCCCGCTTCGTCTATCCGGCGCACTGGATTGTCTGTGCGCGCGTGGGAATCCGCGCCGCTGACGGGCGTTGGGGCGTGTCGTTGTTCGGCAGGGATCTCACCAACGCGCATGAGCCGTTGACGCTGTTCGGCGGACCGGCATTCGTTCCGCCAGGGGTGGATCCGGCCTTGCCCAACGGCGCGGTTGCCGGCGTATCGGGTTGGATCGGCCAGCAGTCCTTGCGTGAAGTCGGCCTGTCGTTCGACGTCCGAATGTAGGGAGGAATGGTGTCGTGAAGCGCACGCCGCATCGGGGTCGACCGCTCGATCGCCGACAGTTCGTGCATGCTTCGGCCGCGCTTGGCGCGACACTGCTGTTACCCAGCGTCGGCGCGGCGCGTGTTCGCGGGCGCGCTGCGCGGCTGGCGCCGGGCTCGTACGAGCCCGCCGACACGGTGGCGCCGTTGCTGCGTCCCGCGCTCGCGCATAGCCTCGATCTGCGCTGCCAAAGCAAAGCAGTCATTGCATCGCGCGTTCTCGATGACATGGAGCACGACGCCGGATGGGTCGCGACGCCGGCGGTGACGCTCGAGTACACCCATGAGCACTCGCGGTCGGGCACGCGCTCGCTGCGATTTCGGACGCTGCTGCGCAACGACGCCTATATCCGCGAGGCGCGTGCGCCGAACGGCAGCTTCACGGGTCAAGGCGTTCTCTTCGACGGGACGCCGTTTTCGGCGAGCGCCCGCCTGCGATTCGATCCACCACAGGACTGGAGCGCCTACAATCGATTGTCGCTTTGGTGCTTTCTGCACCCGAGCGGCAATCCGATCAGCAGCCTGTCGCTGCAGTTCCTTTGCGATGGCGCGCCGGCCGGTCCCTCGGACCCGATTGCGGTTCACTATCTCTCCGATCTCGAGCCCGGAAAGTGGAATCATCTGATCTGGGAGATTCCAGAATTCCCACGCGATCGGGTGTCGGAACTCGTGCTGTTCCAGCCCATCGCCGGCGTGCCAAACCGGCATGCCGATGCGGCCGTGATTTACGACCTCGACGAGCTTCGTATAGAACGGGTCGATGCCGAGGTCGTGCAGGGGTGGAGGGTTCCGACGGGCAAGATCGCCTATTCGCATATCGGCTATCAGCCGGCTGCCGACAAGATCGCGATATGCGCCGACGCGGGCGCCGAATTCTTTTCCCTGCACGAGGCCGACAGCGGGCATGAGGTCGCGCGTTTTCCGGCAACCGAGCTAAAAAATCGTCGTGGCCAATTCAGGGTCCTCGACTTCAGCGAGTTCGCGAGACCAGGTCATTATCGGTTGCAGTGTGGACCGGCAAGCAGTGAATCCTTTGCCATCGACGGAGCCGTTTGGCGCGATTTCACCGAGCAAGTCCTCAACGGCTTCGCGGGCCTGCGTTGCGGTTGCGCGGTACCCGGGGTCCACGATGCGTGTCATCTCGACGTGTTCGTCTCCTATCGGGGACAACGACGCGTCGTCGGCGGCGGCTGGCACGATGCCGCCAATTTGACCCAGGGCCCGGGCAGGACCCATCTGGCGTGCGTCGCCCTCTTGCGGCTCCATGAGCAACTGGCCAGCATGCGAGTCGATCACACGCTCGCAACGCGCGCACTCGAGGAGGCCCGGTGGGGTCTGCGGTGGTCGCTGCGCATGCGCTTCGGTCCGGGAATCCGCTGCCTGTACGGGCAATACTCGTATTACACCGACAGCATTCCGGGCAATCTCGATGACGTCGTTCAGGAGAACGTCGGGGCGGATCTTTTCCAGAACATCCTTGCGGTCCTCGCGACCGCGACCGCCGCGCGGGTGCTGAAAACGTCCGATTCGCGCCTCGCGCGGCGCGCGCTGCGCGCGGCGATCGAGGATTACGCGGCGCTGCGCCCGCAGGTGGCGGAACCGCCGCGTGACGCACCGCCGATCGAGATCAACGAGGGCTCCTGGCGCGACCGAATCGGCTACCTGACTCTCGCCGCCGTCGAGTTGCATCGTTGCACGGGCAATGCCCGCTATCGCGCCGATGCCGGTCAATTCGCCCGCTGGCTGCTCGCATTGCAGGAGCAGCGCTTCGTCGAAGGCAGCCCCGTGACCGGGTACTTCTATGAAGATGCTGGCCGCACCCGCATCGTCCACGAGTTTCACAGCAGTTTCGAGGAGTCCGGGTTGCTCGCTTTGCAGGCGCTTTGCGAGACATGGCCGGATGATGCCGATTGGATGCACTGGTATTCGGGGTTGGTCATTTATTCCGAATATTTTTGTCGCGGCGGAATCGGCGCGTCGGCCCCGTTCGACGTGCTTCCGGCCGCGGTCTGGCGCCGTGCCGATCTCGACGCCGCGATGCCGGTCGATCGAATGGGCAAGGTGCTTGCGGCGCATCCGAACCCGGTATTCCCGACGGCGCCGACACCGCAACAGACGAGAATGCAAATGCGGCAGATGTTCGAAGCCGCCGAGCCGCTGAGCGAGGACCTTCGTCTGCGTGTGTTTCCGTTGTGGCCGAACCACGTCCAGCACGGCGCGAGTGTCGTGCACCTCAGCAAGAATGCGGGTCTGCTCGCCGCAGCGCAGGTCCGCGGTTCTCGCTCACTCGATGAGCTCGCGACGCGACAAATGCAGTGGTTGCTCGGTGCCAACCCCTTCTCGCGCTCCCTCGTGTATGGAGTCGGATACGACTATTGGCAGAATTTCTGCGTTTCGCTGCCGAATCTTGTGGGCGGGATGTCGCTCGGGTTCAACTCCTACGAGGACGATTCGCCGGCGTGGGGCAACAACGCCGTCTTTCCCTACAAGGAGCAGTGGGTGTTCGCCAGTTGCCGATTGGCGCTCAACGTCGCGCGACTCGGCATGCCGGCGCGCATTCACGGTGGCGCGCGCGTGGCGGTCGAGCTTCGCGAACAACGTACCGGTGCGCTCATCCATCTTGCAGCGGGCGCGTTCGATCGGGTGCTCCCCGCCGGGATCTATGCGGCAAGCTACGGCGGCGTTGGACGCTCGCTCGAACTCGTCGGCGGCCGCGCCTACCGGCTCACCTTCGATCCGCGGTCGATCCTCAGCATTGCGCTCGAAGCCGCGCAGGCCGAGCCGGGGGTCCTGGATCTGCGCGTTCGGGCTCTCGGCGCGGGATCGCATTCACTCGAATTACGCGCGTGCAACCTCGTGGTCGCACGCGCCCGGCGGCGCATGACGCTCAAATCGGGGGTTGCGAACGTCTGGCAGCAGCGCGTGACGATCCGCGATCGCGAGAAGCCGTGGGTGTTGGTGGTGGTTCCGGACCGCGACATGGATGCGCGCCAGGAGCTTTACGGCGGGGTCCCGGTGCGAAGCGCCTCGACTTGACTGCGCAGAGGGTGAGATCGGCATGGCCAAGCTGGGCACGGGAATCGAGCGGCGCGAGGGGATCATATACGCCCGGCACGACGACAAGGAACTTGCCGGCGATCTGTACCTGCCGGACGGTGCCGGGCCGCACCCCGTCATTCTCGCCGTTCCCGGCGGGGCGTGGCGCTTCGGCCAACGCGGAGGGCTGCGCCACTGGGGTGAATATCTCGCCAACCTAGGGTACGCCGTATTCAGTATCGACTACCGCCAAGCCGTCGACACATCGAGCTTTCCGCAATCGGTGCAGGACGTGCTCGCCGCGGCCCAATATCTCTGTGGCGAAGGCACCCGTCTTGACCTGGACGCGGCGCGCCTCGGTCTGTTGGGCGCGTCCGCGGGTGCGCACCTTGCGGCGCTGGCGGCGCTGGCCGACGGATCCTCGCCGTTCGTGGATGCGTATCCGGCGGATCCTTATTGTGGTCTGCGACCAACGTTCAGCGCCCTCGTCGCGGCCTATGGTGTCTACGATCTATACGCGCACTGGCAAGAGACGCGTCGCGGCAACGCGGCTCCGGATGAGGACATCACCGAACGCTTCCTAGGGTGCAGTCCCTACGACGATCCACAGCGCTATACGCTGGCCTCGCCGCTGCGACACGTGACCTATCGGCGCAACGCGCTGAAGGTGTTCCTGACCTGGGGGACCCACGATACCGCAGTGAGCCCGAGCCAGTCCGAGGGGTTTCAACTCGCGCTCGAGCAGGCCCGATTCTATGTTCGCACCTTCCG
>JAJXYR010000155.1 GCA_021780475.1 Pseudomonadota bacterium | reverse complement strand
ATGACGACCGGATTGCCTGCACGCACCTTGCGAAGGTATGCGCTCGAGTGGTCCTTCAGTCTGGATACCGCGGCCTTTTCCATATGGCTATTGAAGCCATGTCGATTCGGGGCGCGACTCCACATCCATGAAATCTAAGGCGGGCCTGAACTGCTGCAATCGCCTGCGCCGGGGCCGCTCAGCTTCGCAGGCCGATGCGCCCCTCGTGTCCCCGTCGCCGACCCCGCTTGTCCGCGTAGAACGCCCGGATAGCGGCAAAATCGATCTGTTCATCGCCCGTCAAGGTCAGGTACCGGTCGATTCCCACCGTGCGGGTCGCGTAGTCGATGAAGCCCAATCCGAGCGGCAGATTGCCCGCGACGGCGATCCGGTAGAACCCGGATTTCCAATGATCGGTGTGGGAGCGGGTGCCTTCGGGCGCGATGGCGAGCCACATCCAATCGCTCTTCGCGAATTCCGCGAGCACGGCGGTCACGAATCCGGAGCGCCGGTCCCGGTTGATCGGTACGCCGCCGAGGCGCAACAGCAGCCGTCGGAACGGCCGGCGGAACAGCGTGTCCTTGCCCAGCCAGCGGACCGGCAAACCGATGCCGATCTTGTACAGCATGGCGACGACGAAGTCCCAGTTGGAGGTGTGCGGGTAGACGATGATGATTCCGCGGGAGGCGGGCGGCGGCTGCAGGACGGCGCGCCAGCCGAGCATCCGCAGCGCCGCTCGCGCGAGTCTCCGCCCCAGCGGCGCGGTGCGGGCCTTGGAGTCGGATCGGCTCGGTTGTATGTCCAGTTTTTGCACAAAATCCCCCGGTCTGGCGGGTCGTGCAGAAGTTCACGATCCCGCTTCTGGCGGTCATGGCGCTGGTCGCGGGTTATGCGCTACCCGCGCGGGCGGCAATCGAGCCACAGCACCTGATACGGCTCCAGCGTGAGTCCCTCGCGCAGGCGATGGTTGCCGCCGGCGATCAAGTCGCGGGCGGAGTCCGGCTGCGCGGAAAGTATGTGCGGCGGAATCCGTTGTTTCATTTCGCTGAAGCTGGCGAGCACCAGCACGTGATCCCCGGGGGTGCCGCGGGTATAGCCCAGCACGCTGCGGGTACCGGCCCGGAACCCCTGGAGCCGTCCGCCTGCGAACACGGGATTGGCGCGGCGCGCTTCGATCATGCGTCGCATGCCCTGATAGAGACGGCCGGGGATCGTCGCGGGATCGAGTCGTTGCGCGTATCGCGCGGCATCGTACGCGGGCCGATGCACCCAGCGGCTGTCGCCCGCTTGATCCGGATTCCGCAGATAACCGTGGTCGTTCAATGTCCCGACCTCGTCGCCGAGATACAGCAGCGGGATCCCGCCGCTCGACAGGGCGACGCTGTAGAGCACCAGCACGCGATCGACCCCATGAGGGTCGTTCTGCTCGATGCCGGCGAGAGACGCCGACGTGCCGCATATGCGGCAGTCGCCGGTCGCCGGGTTGTCTTGAAACGGCACGCCGCGCGCAAAACTGCCCTCGAACCGATTGACATAGAAGCGGTTGAGGAATTGACGGTGCTGGTACCCGTGAATGCCGAGCTTCAGCGCGTCCTCGTCGGAGAAAGTCCAACCGATGTCGTCGTGGCTGCGGACGTAATTGACCCAGGCCGTGTCCGGGGCGAGCTCGTGGCGGCTTTCGAGCGCATGCTGGAGAAGATTGACGTCGCGGGTCGCGAGCGTGTTCCACAACAGCGCCATTTGCAGCGGATTGTAGGATATCCGGCACTCGGCGGCCGAGATGTACTTGACGACGTCGTCCGGATGCACGATCGCTTCGGATTTGAACGACAGGCCCGGAGCCGCGATCCGCACGAGGGCGCTGAAGGCGCGGATCAGGGTGTGAGCCTCCGGCAGGTTCTCGCAGGGCGTGCCGAGGCGTTTCCAGACGAAGGCGACGGCGTCCATGCGCAGGAATTCGGTGCCGAGATTGGCGATCGCGAGCATCTCCGCCGCCATCGCCGTGAACACAGCCGGGTTGGCGTAATTCAAGTCCCATTGAAACGAGTTGAACGTGGTCCAGACCCAGCGGCCGTCCGGCAGCTGCGAGAACCCGCCCGGATGCTGGTCCGGGAAAATTTCCCGCAGCGTCCGATCGTACTGGTCGGGCAGCGTGCGGTCCGGAAACAGGTGATAGAACTCCGCATAGTCGGGGTCGCCGCGCACGCAGGCCTTCGCCCAGTCGTGCTCGTCGGAGGTGTGGTTGAAAATGAAATCCAGCACCAGGCTGATGTCCGCTTCGCGCAGCGCCGCCGCGAGCGCCTCGAGGTCCGCGATCGTGCCGAGCGCCGGGTTGACCTCCCGGTAGCTGCTGACCGCGTAGCCGCCGTCGCTGTTGCCGGCCGGGCAGCGGAACAGCGGCATCAAGTGCAGGTACGTGAGTCCGAGTTCCTTGAAGTAGGGAATCGCGGCCCGGATTCCGTCGAGGTTGCCGGCGAACTTGTCGACGTAGCAGACGGCGCCGAGCATTTTTTCCGACTGGAACCACAGCGGATCCCGCTCGCGACGCTGATCGAGGGCTTTGAGATCCGCCGGGCGGGCCGCCCACGAATCGAATGCCGTCGCGAGCAACTCCTCCAGGAACTGGAGGAAATCCGGTCGCCCGCCGTAGAGCGCCGCGAGTTCCGCTACCAGCGCCGGAAAATGGCGCTCCAACCGGACCCGGAACGGCGCCCACGCCTGCGCCGCGGTCTTGACCGCCGGCCGTCGCGCCAGGGCGGCGAGCACATGGTTCCGGGAGAGCGTTATCTGATGGTCGATCGAGAGCATGCCGAACCCAAATGTGGCAACGGGACCGCAAGAGTAGCGCGATGCTGGATCGAGCGGCAGCCGGAGGCTGGCGGACCCGGCGCCGGGGGGTTACGCTGCCGGCGGGGACTACCGGAACCAGGAGACGCACATGGCGATCAAACGTCCAAGCAAGAGTCGCGGCGGGCCGGTGCGCAAGGCGACGACCACGGTGCCCGTGCGGCACGTCGACGTGCTCGCGACCCCCCGGATGGTTCCCGGAGAAACCTATGTCGGCTGGTTGTGCAAAAACCGGCAATGCGGCCGGCTGATCGCCATCGCGCCGCCGCCGGCCGGGGCCAAGGCGGGAGGCGGCGAATTCGACGCCGAACAGGCCGCCGTCAAATGCCCGCATTGCGGCGACGAAGACCTGTATCGGTGGAGCGCCCGCGGCGAGCTCGTGTATCGAATCCCGGACGTCGCCGGCTAAGCGCTCATTGCGCGGCGGGTTCCGGGTTTGCGATGGACTGCGACTGTCGCGCGATCCACTGCCCGACGGCGTTCGACAGCACGGTCATCGGCAGCGTGCCGCCGGCGAGGATCTCATCGTTGAACGCCTTGATGTCGAAATGCCGCCCGAGCCGCGCGCGCGCCGTCCGGCGCAGTTTCAGGATCGTCAGTTCGCCGATCATGTACGACAGGGACTGTCCGGGCCACGCAATGTAGCGATCCACCTCGGTGTCGATGTTCTGGTCTGTGAGCGCGGTGTTCGCGCGCAGGTAATCCACCGCCCTCCGACGCGTCCAGCCGTCCATGTGGATGCCGGTATCGACCACGAGGCGCGCCGCCCGCCAGCTCTGATAGGAGAGTGCGCCAAATTTCTCGTAAGGCGTGCGATACAGGCCCATTTCGCCGCACAACTTCTCGCTGTACAAGGCCCAGCCCTCGCCGTAGGCGTTGTAGTAGCCGAAGCGCCTGAACCGCGGTAGTCCCGTCATTTCCGTCGCGAGCGACAGCTGCAGCGCGTGTCCCGGGCGGCCCTCGTGGCAGGTGAGCACCGGAATCTCGTATTTTGGCCTGGTCTCGGGCTTGTAGAGATTCACATACATGTAGGCCGCGCGGCTGCCGTCCGCGGCCGGCGGATAGGAATAGGCCGGATAGGTGTTCGGCGCCTGGTCGGCCGGGATCACCTTGATGCCCCAGGGAATCCGCGGCAGCTTGTGGAACTCGTCCACCAGCAGTGGATCGATGGTCTTCGCCTCCGCCTTGTACGCTTCCAGCAAGTCCTGTGGATTCGAGTAGTGGAAGCGCGGGTCGGTGCGCAGAAACCGCAGAAAATCCGCGAAGCTGCCGTGGAATCCGAGCTGTTGGACGATGGCCTGCATTTGCAGGTGAATTTGCGCCACCTGGCGCAAGCCGATCTGATGGACCTGATCGGGCGTCAGATCGGTGGTGGTGAAATGGCGCACGAGATAGGCGTAGTACGCCCTCCCATCGGGCAACGACGAGGCGGCGAGGGTCGTGCGGCAATGCGGCAAGTAGGTGCCGTCGAAGAAGGTGCGCAGACGCTCGAAGGAGGGGATCACCTCGGCGAGGATCGCCTGGCGCGCCGCGGCGCGCAGACGCGCGGCGCTGCCGGCGTCGATGCCTGTCGGCATCGCCTTGAACGGTGCGTAGAACGTGCTCGCCGTCGGATCGGCGACGATGTTCATGTCGATCTGGGGCCGTATGCGCTCGGCGACGACGCGGGGCAGCGTATAGCCGAGACGGACGCCCATGCGCAGCAGTTCGATCGTCTGGTCCATATACGCGCCGAATGACTGCAGGCGCTTGACCCAGTCCTCGAAGTCGCGAAGCTTGGCGAATCGCAGCGACTCGGCGTAATCGCCGGCCGTTTGAATGCCGCCGAGCTGGTTCAGCGGAAACAGATACTCACGGAAGTGGTGCGAGTCGAGCGAATCCTCACGCTGCCAGCGGAACATGTCATAGCTGACTTGATCGGCCGGCGACAGCGCGGCACGGTCGATGCGAGCCAATGCGGCGAGGGCGGCGCGGTCTTCGCCGGCGGCGCGCGCGATCGCCGCGAGCGATCGATCGGGCCACAGGGCGTTGAACCGCCGGTCGCCCAGGTCCGATGCCGTGAGCGGGTCTTCGCGCATCGCCCGGTCCCATTCGGCGTGGAACAGGCGATGCAGCGCGGCGTCCGGTGCCGCGGCCGCGCCCGCGCCCGCCTCGGTCGAGAAGGCCGCGAGCATCAGGGCGAGCGCAGCCGTCTCCAACAGTTTCATGGCCCGCACGGCGCGCTAATGCCCGAACAAGCCCTTCAGCTTGTCCTCGAGCTTCTTTTTCAGTTCATCCTTGTGTTTGCCCAGTTCCTGGCGCAGCCGCGACTTGGCCATACCCGCGACGTCCGGCCTGACCTTGGGGTCGGTCAGGGTGCCGGTGATCGACACGGGAACATCCGCCAGCGCGGGCCCCGTCGCCCCGGTCGGCGTCCGCAGAAGCGTCGCATTGACGCGGTAGTCGATCGCATGCGTCACGAGGTTCGTCGTGCCTTGTCCGGTGACATGCAGATTCCGGGACGTGACGGTCAGATCCTTGGTGGTCGCGATGCCGTTGGTGATGTCGGCGGACGCCTTGAACGCATCGAAGGTCGTGCGGCCCGCGCCGCTGGTGCCCGCGGCTCCCGCGAGCGAGCGGGTTTGCAGCAGGGCCTGCGCGCGGTTGATGTCGGCCCAGAGGTCGATGCCCTCGATCGCCCCATCAGCGAGATTGGCGGCGAAATGTCCGTTCAGCGTGCGCAGGATCTGGTCGATGCCGCGCCCGCGCGCGCTGAGCGTGGAGCTTACGTTGCCGCGGCCGGACAAACGCCGCGTCTTGGCGAAATCCTGCAATAGCTGCGCCACGTCCACGCCGGTGAGTGTTTGGTTCATGGTGATCGCAGGCACCGTGCCGCGATCGTCGAACGTGATGTGTCCGCCGTATTGGCCGCCGTAGAGGTTCGCGGCGAGCGGCGCCATGTCGATCAAGCCGGCTCGCGCCGTGACCCCGATGCGCACGTGCGTCAAATTGATGCCGTCGATGCGCGCGGCGCCGAGCGCGACGTTGCCGTCGAGGCGCAGGGTCTTGAGGGGATCGGGACCGGGAGCCGCCGCCGCGGCCGGCGCGCTGCGCTTCTCCGGGCTCAGATAGCGGTCCACGTCGATCCGATCGACCGTCAGGTCGAACTTCATCGCGTGCGTCGCCAAATTGGTGACCGCCGCGTTGCCGGTCAGCGTCGACTGATCGAGCCTCAGCGTGAGCCCGGTCAGACGCGCGGCGCCGCCGCCGTAACTGAATCCGGCATCGGCGGACAGGCTGGTGAGCGCCTTCGCGTCGGTGGTGCGCGGCGCCGCGATCCCGAGGTGATCGAGCAACTCCCGGGGTGAGACCTGGTCGAGATGGACGCTGCCGTCGGCGCGCGGCGCGTCGATGAATTTTTCGACCGCCACCCGCCCGCTCACCCGGGCGTCGGCGAGGTGCGCGATGAAGTGCGGCACCGTGATGGCTTGCGTCGTGACGTCGATCGTGGTGTCGGGCGCCGTGAAGTCCCAAGCCACCGTCGAGCCCGCCTTCGGATGCAACTTGCCCTGAAGCTGCAGCGTCGCGAAGCGGAAGCGTCGGGCGGCCGCGTCCGGAGTGAAGTTGAAATCGGCGGCGAAGCCGAACGGCGCCGAGCCGGTCTTGGTGGAAAGCTCGAGCGCGAGCTTCACGGGCACGGCGAGCCCGGTCCCCAGATGTCCGACGTCGAGATCGATATGGTCGGCGACGATCGACTGGTAGCTGATGCGGCCGTTCTTGAGCACGATTCCGGCGAGGTCGGGGATGCCGGCTCCGCCGCCGCCCGCGTCGGACCCGGATGCGGGCGGCGCGTGCGCGCCGCCGAAGCCGGTCCAGTTGCCGACGCCCGCCGCGTTCTTCCGAAGCCGCAAGTCGAGTCCGTCTATCTCGACGCGGCCGATGTGCAGTTTCTTTCGCAGCAGCGGCAGGAGTTCCACGCGCAGCGCGACGTGTTGCACGGAGGCGAACGGTTCGCTTCCGAATCCCGGGCGATTACCGAGACTCGCCGGCCCGAGTTCGAGCGCTATCCATGGGAACACGGATAATTTGATGTCGCCGGGCAGCGCGAGATCGCGGCCGGTCGAGTCGTGCACCATCGCTTCGATGCGGCCTTTGAAGTCGTTCGGGTTGACGAACAACCAAACCGCCGCGAGCAGCGCCGCAACGACGACCACGAGTCCACCGAGCACGAAGGTGAGGATTTTGGCTGTGCGCATGCAGCAAATTATAGCGCATCGAATTCTGTGGCGGGGATCACCGACCGAGGCCGCCGTTCGCGGCATCATCGCGCCGGGAAGCCCAGCTTCGGCGCAATGTCGCAAGCTGTCGCCTATCGGCCTCATGGTTTTCCATACAGACGGCGATATCGCTGGCCAACGGGATGCGCGACGCCGGATACTGAGCGCCGGTTGAATCAAGTAATCGAAGTCGGAGGATGCATGTCGATGAAGAAAACGATCTTAATCATGGCTGCGCTGTTCGCGGGCGGCAGCGCCTTCGCGGGTGACGTCGGCGTGTCGATCTCGATCAACCAGCCGGGATTGTACGGCCAGCTCAACATCGGCAACGTGCCGGCACCGGAACTGATCTTCCGCACCCCGATGCTGGTCGCGCCGCCGCCGTACTCCGTCGCCGTGCCGGCGCCGATCTATTTGCACGTACCCCCGGGTTACGAGCGCCATTGGGACCGGCATTGCCGTGAATACCATGCCTGCGGAAGGCCGGTCTATTTCGTCCAGGATCGCTGGTACCACCGGGTCTACGTTCCGGCCTACCGGCGCGACGAGGAGCGCGAGCGGGAGCGGCGCGAGGAGTACCGGAGGCGCGACTATCGCGAGGGCCGCGACGACAATCGCGACCACCGCGACCGTGGCGATGAGCACCGCGGCGACCGCGGGCGCGGCCACGACCACCGCGACCACCGCGACGACCACCATGGCGATGATGGCGGCGATCGCTAGGCGGCGGTCGATTTGACCCCCTGGGGGCGGTGCGCGACGGCATCGCCCCCAACGGCGCATTGCCCCGCATGCGGGGCGGCGGTTACGATGCGGCGTCATCGTGATCTCCGACCGGACGAACTGGGGGGCAGGGCGTGGAATCGAGGAACCAGACGGCGGGTAAGCGCGGCTTCGGCGCCATGACGCGATTGATCGAGAAGCGCTCGATCGACTATGTGCCGGTCGCGGAACGCCACGGCAAGGTTTGGCACCTGTGGCCGGTGTGGTTCTCGGGCGATGCGCATCTGGCCACGGTCGCCACCGGCGTCGTCGGCGTCGCGCTCGGCGGCAACCTGATTTGGATGGCGATCGCCGTGGTTCTGGGCTCGGCGCTCGGCACGTTCTTCATGGCTTTCCACTCGACCCAGGGCCCTCAGCTGGGTCTGCCCCAGATGATCCAATCCCGGCCTCAATTCGGCTACGTGGGTGCGTTGTTGGTGTGGGGCGTCGCACTGATCGCCTATATCGGCTACAACGCGTTCAACCAGATTCTGGCGGCGCAGACGATCCATACGCTGTACGGCGGGATGGCGGCGCCGACGATGGTGACATTCTCCGTTCTGTCGGTGCTGCTCGCGGTCGTCGGATATGACCTGATTCACGTCGCGCAGCGGCTCATCGCTTACACGTTGATCGTCGCGCTGATGATCTTCTCGGTCGCCGCCGCGATGCACTGCCATCTCGCGCCCGCCCAGTGGGATCTGTCCCGCTTCGATTCCGTGGCGTTTCTGGCGCAGGTGTTCGCGGCGGCCTCGTACCAGATCTCCTGGTCGATCTACGTGTCCGACTACTCCCGCTACCTGCCGCGCGATGTCGGTGTCGGTGCCTCGTTCTGGTGGACCTACCTGGGCGCCTACATCGGCGGCACCTGGACGATGCTCGTCGGTACGCTCGCGGCGGCGATGTTTCCCCGGCTGCAGGTCGTCGAGGCCTTGCGCGCGGCGGCCGACGCGGCGCTGCCCGGCTTCGGCGAGCCGCTGCTGATCTGTTCCCTGCTCGGACTCGTGACCATCACGTCCTTGAATTTCTACGGTGCATCGCTCACCTTGCTGAGCGTCGCCGACTCCCTCAAGCCGATCCGGCCCACGCTGGCGAAACGGCTGTTCACGCTGTTGTTGTCGGGGGTCGTGGCGACGAGCCTGGCGCTGGCCGCTTCGCACGATTTCGTCGAGACATTCGGCGAATTTCTGGCGATCCTGCTGTACCTGTTCACGCCGTGGACCGCGATCAACCTGGTCGATTTCTACGTCGTGCGCAAGGGACACTATTCGGTACGCGAGATATTCAACCCGCGCGGCATGTACGGCCGTTGGAACTGGCGCGGGCTGGTCGCCTATGGGGCCGGCTTTGTCGCGATGATCCCTTTCTTCAGCACCGACATCTACAAGGGGCCGGTGGCGAGGGCGCTCGGCGGCGCCGACGTCGCGATGCTCGTCGGCCTGCCGGTGTCGGCCGCCGTGTATCTCTGGGCGTGCCGTTCCCTCAATCTCGAACAGGACCGGCGGGACGCGAAGCGGGCCGACATCGGCCTCGAACCGGCGGATGCGCTGGTCGAGGGGGCCTGAACTTCAGGTCCGTTCGGCGAGGAAGCGCGCAATTTCATCGGCGACCGCGCGCGGCTGTTCCCAGAACGGATTGTGTCCCAGGCCGTCGAAAATCTTGACCTGTGCGTGCGGCAGGCCGGCGCGCAGCGTCGCCCGGTCCTCCGGCCCCATGATCGGGTCCTTGCTCCCCCAGATCAGCAGCGTCGGGGCCGTCAGCCGCGCCAGGCTGCCGCCGAGGTTCGAGAATGACAGCCCCTGGTCGAGGACCGCGATCCACACGCGCAGCGGTATTTTCGCCGCGTCCTCGCGCTCGCGTCGGATGAAATCCGCGTTGACCGGCGTGGGCGAGTCCCACCACGCGATCATGAACGGCGAATCGGCCTTCAGGGGCTCCTTCAGCGCGCGGATCTGCGCCTCGAAGTCGAATTGCGGCGCCTTTTTGGGCCCGCAGGCGGGGCGCCCGCCGGTGGAAGAGATCAGCACCACTTTTCGGGTGCGCTGCGGCCAGTTCTCCGCGAAGGTCTGGGCAATGATGCTGCCGAGGGAGTGACCGACGATATCCGCCTTTCGGACGTGCAGTTTGTCCAGCAGCAGCTTGATGTCGTAGGCGAAGTCGTAGCGCGAGTAGCAGCACTCGGGTTTGCTCGATTGGCCGTGGCCCCGGATGTCGACGAGTATCAGCCGGTACCGCTTCGGCATGTACGGCAGCATCGGCACCCAATCGCGCGCGCTGTCGGTGTAGCCGTGGATCAAGACGACCGGCGGGCCGCTCGGATCGCCCATCTGTAGGTAGGCGAGCGTCACGCCGTCGGACAGCACGGCCTTCTTCTTCCGCGCCTCGAACGCATTCAAGTCGATCAGCAGCGGCGGGGCGCCCGGTCGGGCCGCCGGCGCGGATGGGGCGGTCGGGGCTGCGCGCGCCACCGCGGCGCCGGTCAGCAACACCAGGAAAGTCGCGAGTATTCGTATCGATTTCATCGTTTGGGCGTTCATCGGCCGATGGTACCAAATCCGCGGGCGTCCGCTCATCCGCGCCCATTGCGCCGGCGCCCGTTCCGCCCGAGAATCCTCGCCATGGATGCGCCGGCGAAGGGACTTCTGTACCTGGACGACCTCGCCGTCGGCGACGTGTTCGTCACCGGCGAATACCTGTTGACCGAGGCCGAACTGATCGAATTCGCGCGGCGTTACGACCCGCAGGTGTTCCACGTCGATCCAGACCGTGCCCGCGACAGTTTCTTCGGCGGATTGGCGGCGAGCGGCTGGCACGTCGCTTCGATCACGATGCGCCTCTTGGTCGACGGGGGCATGCCGATCGCGGGTGGCTTGATCGGAGTCGAAACGAGCCTGCGTTGGCCGCGGCCGACCCGGCCGGGGGACGTGCTGCGCGTGGAATCGACGATCGCGGCGATCGCCCGCTCGCGCTCGCGGCCGGATCGGGGAATCGTCACCGTGAAGAGCCGCACGCTCAACCAGGCGGGCGAGGCGGTGCAAACCGTGGAGACCAAGATCCTGGTGTTCGCCCGCGGCGCGAAGCTCAGTTCTTCAGGCGGTAGCCCGTCCTGAATATCCAGGCGACGACACCCGCGCAGATGGCGAGGAAGCCGACCGTGAACGCGAGGCTCACGCCGATGCCGACGTCGTGGGTTTCGTAGAAACTCCAGCGAAACGCGCTGATCAGATACACCACCGGATTGAACAGGCTGAACGTGCGCCAGGCCGGCGGCAGCATGTCGATCGAATAGAAGGCGCCGCCCAGGAACGTCAGCGGCGTCATGATCAGCGCCGGGATGAGCTGGATCTGTTCCCAACCCTGCGCCCAGATGCCGATGATGAACCCGAACATGCTGAACGTCGTCGCGGTGAGCAGCAACAGGGCGATCATCGCCGCCGGATGCATGATGTGGAGCGGAACGAACAGCGCCGAGGTCGCGAGGATGATCAGTCCCAGCGCGATCGACTTGCTCGCCGCCGCGCCGACGTAGCCGAGGACGATCTCCAGCGGGGAGACCGGCGCCGACAGCAATTCGAATATCGCGCCGGTGAACTTCGGATAGAAAATTCCGAACGACGCATTGGCGATGCTTTCGGTGAACAGCGCCAGCATGATCAATCCGGGAACGATGAAAGCGCCGTAGGGCACGCCGCTCACGCTGTGCATGCGCGAGCCGATCGCCGATCCGAACACGATGAAGTACAGCGAGGTCGTGATCACCGGCGTCACCAGGCTCTGGATCAGCGTGCGCAGCGCCCGGTGCACCTCGAAGCGGTAAATGGCGATTACGGCGTTCCGGTTGAAGCGCCGCGGGGCCCGCGTTGCGGTCATGTGCGCCTGCTCACGAGTCCGACGAATATCTCCTCGAGCGAAGACTGATGCGTCCGCATGTCGGAGAATTCGATGGAAAGTTCGCCAAGACGGCGCACCAGCGCCGACAGGTCGATGTTCGGGCGGTTGCCGTAGGTGAACACGAGTTCCGTGCCGCCGGCGCGCAGTTCGAGCCCCCAGTCGTCGAGCCCCGGCGGCGGCTCGGGCAGAGGCCGGCACAATTGCATGATCAGCTGTTTCTTGCCGAGTTTTTCGATCAGCGTGACTTTGTCCTCGACGAGGATCAGCGAGCCGCGATCGATGACGCCGATGCGGTCGGCCATCTCCTCGGCCTCTTCGATGTAATGCGTGGTCAGGATGATCGTCACGCCGCGGTCGCGCAGGCGGCGCACCAGCGCCCACATGTCGCGCCGCAGTTCGACGTCGACGCCGGCGGTCGGTTCGTCGAGGAACAGGATCCGTGGTTCGTGCGCCAGGGCCTTGGCGATCATCACCCGGCGCTTCATGCCGCCCGAAAGCGTGAGGATGCGCGAATTGCGCTTGTCGGTGAGCGACAGGTCCGCGAGCACGGACTCGATGTGGCGCGGGCAGGGGGCGCGCCCGAAAAGTCCGCGGCTGAAACTGACGGTGTCCCATACCGATTCGAAGTTGTCGGTGGCGAGTTCCTGCGGGACCAGGCCGATCATCGAGCGTGCGGCGCGGTAATCGCGGGCGACGTCATGGCCGTCGGCGAACACCCGGCCCTCGGTCGCCGTGACGATGCCGCAGACGATGTTGATCAGCGTCGTCTTGCCCGCCCCGTTCGGGCCGAGCAGCGCGAATATCTCACCTTTGCGGATTTCGAGGTTCACGTCCCGCAGGGCCGAATGCCCCGAGGCATAGCGCTTGCCGACTCCGCGGATCGAGATGGCGGCCTGCACGTCGTTCATCGGCGGCGTTGTCCGTCGTCAGCCCGCGCCGATGCGCGCCACGAGCGCACGGGTATATTCGGCGGTGGTGCTGCGGCCGCCGAGGTCGCCGGTGCGGATCAGGTCGACGTTCAAGGTGGCGTCTATCGCGTCGCGCAGGCGCTTCGCCTGGGTCTGCAGCCGGCAGTGATCCAGCATCATCGCCGCGGCGAGCATCAATGCCGTCGGGTTCGCGACACCCTTGCCGGCGATGTCCGGCGCCGAGCCGTGCACGGCCTCGAAGATCGACGCGTCTGCGCCGATGTTCGCGCCGGGCGTCATCCCGAGGCCGCCGACGAGACCGGCCGCGAGATCCGAAAGGATGTCCCCGAACAGGTTCGTCGTCACCAGCACGTCGAATTGCCAGGGGTTCTGGACGAGTTTCATCGCGCAAGCATCGATGATCACGCTGTCCAGCGTGAACCGGCCCTTGTATTTGCGCTCGTAGAGTTCGGTGCCGGTGTCGAGGAAGATGCCGGTCAGCGCCTTCATGATGTTGGCCTTGTGGACGATCGTGACCTTCTTCCTGCCGGTGGCGATCGCGTGATCGAACGCGAACTCCAGCAGGCGCCGGCTGCCCTGGCGGGTGTTCACGCCGGTCGCGATCGCGACGGCATGCGGGTCGTCGTCGATCTGGATGTAGTGCTCGTGGCCGATGTACAGACCCTCGAGATTCTCGCGCACGATCACCAGATCGATGTTGTCGAAACGGCCGCCCGGCACGAGCGTGCGCGCCGGTCTCAAGTTGGCGTAGAGCTTGAATTCCTCCCGCAGGCGCACATTGGAGGACCGATAGCCGCCGCCAGATGGCGTCTCCAGCGGCCCTTTCAGCGCGAGCCGCGTGCGTTTGATGCTGTCGAGCGCCGCGGCCGGCAGTGGATCGCCGGCGCGCTGCAGTCCTTCGAGTCCGGCGATCTGCCGGTCCCAGCGAAACGGGGCGCCGAGCGCGTCGAGAACCGTGACGGTGGCATCGACGATTTCAGGGCCGATTCCGTCGCCGGGAATCAAGGTGGCGTCGATCTTCGAAGGCATGCGTGTCGGTCTCGGTGGGAACGTGGCCGCGTAGAATACTAAAATCCCGGCTGGCCCGCGCGTGCGTTCCCGCCATCGCCGCGGTCATGTTCCGGCATCGACCACGGGCGCGCGCCGGCGCGAATCGCGGCCGTAGTATTCCGGATAGTCGGCGCTCAATCCCTTGAAGCGCCGATGGGTCCACAGATATTGTTCCGGGACACGGCGGATCTGCGCCTCGAGCAGCCGGTTGAACCGCTCGGCGTCCTTGACGGGGCACTCGCCGGGAAAGTCGCACAGCGCGGGCCCGATGCAGGCGCGATAGCCGCGATCATCCGGCAGGCGTTCGGTGAAATAGGTGAGAACCGCGGCGCCGGAGATGCGCGCCAGGCGCGAGGTCGCCGTGGTCGTCGCGGCCGGAATCCCGAAGAAATCGACCATCGCCGCGCCCTTGTTGCGGTAGCTCTGGTCCGGCGCATACCAGACGACTTCGTTGCGCTTCAGCGCGCGAATCATCGCGCGAATGTCGTCGTGCGCGATGGGATTGCCATGACGCAGGAAGTTTTTCAGCATCGTCCGCGCCAGCACGGGATTTTTCGGCGGCCTGTAGATGACGTTCAGCGGCAGTGCGGTGCCGAGGATGCGGGTCGCGATCTCGATGGTCGTGAAATGTCCGCCGATCATGATCGCGCCGCGGCCGGCGGCGATGGCCGCCTGCAGATGCTCCATCCCGACGATTTCGGCGAGTCCCTTGATCTTGGCGTCCGTCTCCCACCAGGTGACGGCGGTCTCGCAGACGCCTTTGCCGAGGCTGCGGCAATGGCCGTGGAGCAGCCGCTCACGATCGCGATCGCACAGGTCCGGGTGGCAGAGTTCGATATTGCGGCGCGCGATGCGCACGTAGGCAAGCGGCAGCCGGTGGAGCAGCCGGCCGAGTGCGGACCCGACGCGCATCTGGGCGCCGAAAGGCAATTGGGCCACGGTGCGCATCATTCCGAGGACCAGCCAGGTCGGCCAAAAACGCGGGGCAAAAAAACCCGGCCGCAATGGTGGCATCAGCGCGCCATCGACGGACGGTCGAACCTTGAATAGGATTCGAGGGATGTATTCATGGTTACAACGGCTGGCCTCGCTGCGGCATCGCTTCTCTTATGGCCTATCCGAGCACGCACGCCGCCGGGGTGGAGCGCATCTCGAAATCCCGGTCCACACACTGCCGGCGTTGCCCGGGGAACAGGGCGAGAGAATAGCCGCCTTGCGTGCGCGATACCACGTAAATTTCGAGGGGTACTTGAACGCCGCGACCAGCGTCAGAAACTATGAATACCTGGACCTGCTGGATCGCGGCTTCGCCCAGGCGGGGATCGCGCCGCCGCGATTGGGTTCCCTGTACGATGTGGGCTGTGCGAACTTCTGGTATGCGCGGACGCTGCACGCCTTTTTTCAACCGGACAGCCTCACCGGGATCGAAGTCGAGGGCTACCGACGCTATCGTGACGGCCACAGCCGCGTCGATTACGCCGCCGGCTACATCGCCGGCCTGCCGCGTACGCGTTTCGAGATCGTGGATTATCTTCGGGTCGATGAACCGGGGGACGTGATCACCGCCTGGTTCCCGTTCCTGACCGCAACGGCGATCCTCGCTTGGCGGCTACCGCTGTCGTTGCTGCGGCCGCGGGCGCTCATTGAGCGGATTGCGGCGAACCTCACGGAGGGCGGCATGTTCATTATGGTAAATCACGGCCTGGAGGAGGCTCGGCCGGCGATGTCCTTGTGCGCCGCAGCGGGCCTGCGGCGTCTTTATGGTGAGCCAGTGGGCGGGCCGCTCAGCGCCTACCGGGCGCGATCGCCCGTGCTGTCGATCTGGTGCACCGAAAGTGCCCGATCGAGGCTTTGATCCGGCGGCGGCGGCGGCTCCCCCAAGTCGGGGGGCGTGTCCAAAGCGATGATAAATATTCCTATTCGTAAAAATCCCACTTGTCGTGTATACTTGGCGCCGGTTCGTGAAGTTCTACTTGGTCCGTTTCTGGTCACCGCGCCGCTCCGGCGTCACCTTGGCCACAACCCACAAAGCAGGTTTCTTCGACCCAGGTGGCAGGCATGCCGGAAACTTAAATGTTGCGCGCGTGACCGGCCGATAGTCTCTTCAGTTGCAGGGTTTCTTTAAATGACGAAAATGTATGTTGGCAATCTCCCGTTCTCAATGGACGAGTCGGCGGTGCGTGCACTGTTCGAAAAACATGGACCGGTGCAGTCGGTTGCGCTGATCAACGATCGCGATACCGGCCGTCCGCGCGGTTTCGGATTCGTTGAGATGGCGAGCGCCGATGCCGCCCGCGCGATGCAGGCCCTGAACGGCCAAGACGTCGACGGGCGCGTGTTGAAGGTGAACGAGGCGCAGGAGCGCACCGGCGGTGGCGGCGGTGGCGGCGGCGGCGGCGGTTCCCGCGGCCCGAAGCGCTGGTAAGACTCTTCACGGAGTCTTGAAGAGCCGGGGCCGCCGTTTTTGCGGCCCCGGCTTTTTTAGAGGGTACAGGGTTTACCCTCGGGGCGGCTTTGCCTATAATCGCGGCGCTCGGCGGGGGCCTGTGATGAGTCACGCTCCTGCGGACGATTCCCGTTGGGGTCGTTCGTAAGAACGCCTTTAGTTCAAAAGCCCCGAAGGGGGCTTTTTCGTTAAGAGGGGGCCGATGGTCCCCTTTTTTGTTCGCGAAGGGTTTATGACGGTAGCCGATGGATTGATGCGCTTGCTGGAGCCCGTGGTCGAGAGTCTCGGATTCGAGTTGATCGAGGTCGAGCTTTCCCAGGCCGGGCGGAGCGGCGTGCTGCGCTTGTACATCGATCGGATGCAAGGCGAGCCTTCGGGGCCCGCCATCACGGTCGATGATTGCGCGCGGGCGAGCCATGCGGTCAGCGAGGTGCTGGAGGAAGCCGATCCGATCAAGGGGCACTACACCCTCGAGGTGTCATCGCCCGGTTTCGATCGAATCCTGCGCAAGAAGGCGCATTTCGATCGATTCGTCGGCGAACGGGTGTTCGTCGAGTTGAAGCTGCCCCTGGACGGCCGGCGGCGCTATCTCGGCGAGTTGAAGTCGGTTGCGGACGATGCGATCTCGGTGGCGGTGGACGGGCGCGAATACCGTCTGCCGTTCGACCGGATACAAAAGGCGAGATTGCGTCCCGAATGAAGGAAAGGCTTATCGGGCGGCGCGGTGTCGCGCCGATCAGGAGATTCAGAGAACCATGAACAGAGAAATATTGATGGCGGTCGATGCGGTCTCCAACGAGAAGGGCGTCGACAAGGAAATCATCTTCGACGCGCTCGAAGCCGCGCTCGCGTCGGCCACGCGCAAGAAACACGGCGAAGAGCTCGACGTGCGCGTTTCCATCAACCGTAAAACCGGCGACTACGACACGTTCCAGCGCTGGAAGGTGTTCGCCGACGACTCGACCGAACTCGAGGTTCCGCAGCGCGAGTTGCGCCTGGACGATGCCCGCGACATAGACAAGGACGTGGAGCCGGGCGGCTATGTCGAACAGCCGATGGAGTCGGTGCCGTTCGGACGCATCCTCGCCCAGACCGCCAAGCAGGTCATCGTGCAGAAGGTGCGCGAGGCCGAGCGCGCGCAGGTCGTGGACGCCTACAAGGATCGTGCCGGAACGCTGGTTAGCGGCATCGTCAAACGGGTCGATCGCAACGGCGTGTTCGTCGATCTAGGCGCGAATGCCGAAGGATTCGTGCCGCGCGAGGAGATGATTCCGCGCGAGCCGGTGCGTGCGCAGGACCGGATCAAGGCGTACCTGAAGGAGGTTCGTTCCGAGCCCCGCGGGCCGCAGTTGTTCATGTC
>JAJXYR010000063.1 GCA_021780475.1 Pseudomonadota bacterium | reverse complement strand
AATCCGGCCGTGCACAGCGGCGGCATCAGCGCCGTCGCGATGGCGACGCCCGGAATCACCGTGGACTTCTGCCCGCGCGTGACGCCGATGATGCCAGCCAAACCGCCGAAAAAAGCGATCAGAACGCCCCAGATCGTCGGCGCGATTCTAAAGCTGATTCATGCTGCCCAGGCGGCCAAGACGATCGGTCGCACGATCGGGGATTCGCCTCCCGCATTGAACCGCTACGCCTCCACGGAAGCGACGAGATCCGCGATGGCCCGAACGGCCAGCTCCTGAACCCGCCGAAACAGAACTCCCGACCTCGCCCGGGTGCCGAACAATACGGCGCTGCCCTCACTGATCACGAGCACCAGATACATGATGGCCTCGAGATCGAGGTACGAGCCGGCGCCTGACGGGCGTGCCCGAAGCCTGCGAAGGTGCCCCCGGGCGGAATTCAAGTAAAACCGATCCATTGCCGCCGCCACGCGCGCATCGCTCGCCGCGATGGCCCATAGTTGCCGGAAGAGCGAATTGGTCGGCCCCGACACGGCATCTTCCGTGAGCCAGCGCAGCGCCGCCCCGAATTCGGCCGGCCGGCCACCACCGCTTGCGCCCAACGCCAGCACCCGGCGTCGGTATCGGGTCAGCGTGCGCCGAATGAGGGCTTCGAGCAGCGCCGCGCGCGTTGGAAAATAATAATTGAGATTGCCGGGCGTGATGCCAACCTGCGCGGCCACCCGCTGCACGGAAAATTGTGCGTGACCGACGTCCATGAGCACGGCTTCCGCCGCTTGCACGATGGACTCGCGCGTAGCGCGGCCGGCGCGATAGGTCGTCCCGCGGCGACTCTCCTCCGGGCGTTGCGGTGCCGGCTTTCTCCTCTTGGTTGTCGTTCCCATCGATTGAATCCTCGGTCCTTGGCGCCAGTCTACCGCAGTGCCGCGGACGATTGCTTTGACAACTTAGGCGATGCCGCCTAAAGTCGCGCACATAACGAAAACACGGGGACGCGCCGGCGCGCCCCGCAATACCTGCGGCCAAAGGGATATCCAACGATGATTCAGCCACCATCAATGCCGACCACACCACGCCGCGCGCTCCTGCCGGGTGGCAGTTTGTTTACCGCCTCGGTGCTCGCCGCGTGCGCCGCGCTGGCGGCGGTCCGGGCACAGCCCGCTTCCGCGCAGGACGCGGCGGCGTCCGGAACCCTGGGGGAGATCGTGGTCACCGCGCAGAAGCGCAGGGAGTCGATCCTGACGGTGCCTATCAGCATCACCGCCCTCAGCGAGACCGACCTCGCGCGGCGGGGCATCAAGGATCTGGGCGACCTCGCGCGCGCGACACCCGCCTTGAACATCACCTCGAACAACGGTTTCGGTTACGCGAACGTCTCGATTCGCGGCATCCAGTCGGACACCGGTGCCGCCACGACCGGCATGTACATCGACGACACGCCGATTCAGGAACGCAACGACAGCCTCACTCCGCCGATCGCGCCGCAGCTGTTCGACATCGAGCGCGTCGAGGTGCTGCGCGGGCCGCAGGGTACGCTGTTCGGCGCCGGTTCCGAGGGCGGTACGATCCGTTTCATCACGCCCGCCCCGCGCCTGACAGGCTCGAGCGTGCACGCCCGCACCGAACTCGCCTATACCGAAGGCGGCGATCCGACCTACGAGGCCGGGCTCGCGGGCGGGGCTCCGTTGATCGACGGGACCCTAGGATTCCGTGCGAGTGCGTGGTACCGCGATCAGGGAGGCTACATTGATCGCGTCTCGCGCTATACCGGCCAGGTGGCCGGTCGTAACGTGAATTCCAGCACGACCCGCGCGGCAAACTTCGCCCTCGCGTGGCAGCCCATCGACGGCCTGAAAATTACGCCCGCGGTCTTCTATCAACACACCTACCTGGCGGATGCCGACCAGTACTGGGAAGCGCTGCCGAGGTTTCAGTCGGAGGCGAAGATTGCGCAGCCGGACGATGACAAGTGGACGATGTCCAGCCTGACCGTCGATTACGCATTGCCGGCCTTCTCGATCCGCTCAATATCTTCGTACACGTCGCGCAGCAACTTCCAGATCAACGATTGGAGCTACGTCGAGCCATCGCAGCTCTCGGCGATCGGCATACCCGGCACGGCGTCGGCGCCGGGTTCGGTGGATGTGCCCGGACTTCCGGGATGGACCGCTGCCATGTACGCCAACGTCAACCAGGACGCTTTCACCCAGGAGTTGCGCTTCACATCGGTGGACGCGCCGGAGTCTCGTTGGTCCTGGGTTGGCGGATTGTACTTCCAGCACACGCGGCTGCATCGCGTGCGGAACGAACATGAGAATCTCGATCAGTTGACCGGCGCACTATTCGGCATTCCCGCCGCCGCCTTCTTCGGCGTCCCGTCGCTTCCCGGACCCGTCGGGTATGCGGAGAATACGACCGACACGGAGCGGGAGTTCGCGGCATTCGGCAACGTATCGTTCAAGCTGACCGATGAACTGAAGCTCACGCTGGGAACCCGCGTGTCGCGAACGGAATTCCACTCTCAGAATTTCCAGGATGGTCCGTGGAACGACGGGCCCGGCTTCGCGGAGGGCACGCAGAAGGACACACCGGTCACGCCGAAGGTGAATCTCACGTACAACCTGACGACTGAGCACATGCTCTACGCCACCGCGGCGAAGGGTTATCGCGTCGGGGGCGGCAACCCCTCGTACGCCGGCAACGTCGTCTGCCAAATCGACCTCCAAGGAGCGAACGCCCCGGCGGTCTACAAATCCGATTCGGTCTGGAGCTACGAGATCGGGACCAAGAACCGGTTCGCGAACGGCCGCGCCGACATCACCGCGAGCGTGTTCCACATCGATTGGTCGAACATCCAAAGCCTGATCTTCATGCCGACCTGCGGAAATATCTACACCGACAATCTCGGCAAGGCCGAAAGCCAGGGCGGGGATCTCGAACTTCACGCGGAGGTGGCGCCGGGCCTCAGGCTGAGCCTGTCGGCCGGATACACCGATGCCCATTATACGCAGACCACGACGCGGGTGTTCGGCGGCGGTACGGTCGTGCTCGCGGCGAACGGCGAGAAGCTGCCGATTCCAAAGGTGAGCGGGAGCGCCGCTCTCTTCTACGAACACACACTGTTCGACTCGGGACATGAGGGCTACGTGAATCTCACGTACGACTTCGCGGGCTCATACGACCGCAACCCGCCCAACGGCGTATTCGGCGCGGATCCGACCACCGCGGCCAGCGTGTCCGTGCGTTCGTTGTCGGCGCGCGCGGGCGCGCGTTTCGGTGCCTTCGATATCTCCATCTTCGCCGACAATCTGACCAACGCGGCGCCCGAACTGTTGCGCTACCATGAAACGACGGCATCGACCGTCTTTCGCGCCCGTACACTGCGTCCGCGCACGATCGGCCTGACCGTGAACTACGGGCTATGATCATGGAACTCGAAAATCATGGCGGCACCAGCGCACCGGCGGACCGGCCCATGCTTCTCGCGCGACGCCTGATCGGGACTCTCGTCATGTGCGCCGCCGGTCTCCCGATGACCGCCGCGGCGGCGGTCATCGCGCCCGCGGACACCGTGCTCGATCACGGATTCATCTACACGGTGGATCACGACAACAGCGTCCGGCAGGCGATTGCGATCCGCGACGGCTACATCGTCTACGTCGGGACGAACGGGGGCGTTCGTCCGTTCATCGGCGGGCGGACGAAGGTCATCGATTTGCACGGCAGGATGGTGATGCCCGGGATCGTCGACGCACATAACCATGCGATTGCCGCGGGCATGGAACTGAACGGCTGCGACCTGCACTATGCGCCCCTCTCGGTAGTTCAGATGCAGCATGCGATCCAGGCCTGCCTCGACGGGACGCGGGCACAGGAGCCGAACGGCTACCTTCGAGTGTGGAATTGGTACCAGGAGGCGATGCTGCCGCCGGGGATACATGTGACCAAGGGCGATCTGGACGTACTGAAGACCCACCGGCCCATCATCGTCCAATCGTCGTTCGGGCACACGACGCTCGCGAACTCGCGCGCGATGGCGCTGGCCGGCGTCACGCGCAAGACTGCGGATCCGCGCGGGGGTCGCATCGATCGCGACGCAGCCGGCGATCCGACGGGTGCCTTCGACGACGCGGCTCAGGAACTGATCGACCAGGCGATCCCGCCGCCCTCCCCGCGTGACATCCTGAGCGCGGCCAAGGCGGCGCTGGCGGCCTTCCGCAGTCAAGGCGAGACCGCGTTCATGTTGCAGATCGCCACCCGGCCGGACATCCAGGCGTTCACCACGTTGCGGAAGGAAGGTCGGTTGACGGCGCGTGCCTACATGGCACCCGA
>JAJXYR010000031.1 GCA_021780475.1 Pseudomonadota bacterium | reverse complement strand
TCCTTCAGCTACGGCGCCGCCAATCTGCGTTCGCCGTTCCAGCCGCAGGGTCCCTCCGACAACGGGCCTTCGGCGGTGCGTCCGGACATGCACCGCAACCGGGAATTCCTCGAGGGGTTCCCGCTGGATACCTTGAAAATGGTGGGTACGCTGAAGATCGGCGACCGCTTCTTCGGCCTGGTCGAATCCAAGGACGGACTCGTGCACAAGGTGCAGCCCGGCAACTACGTCGGCCAGAACGACGGCAAGATCATCGCCATTACGCCGAGTAAAATCAGCATCGTCGAGATCATTCCCGATGGTCTCGGCGGCTACATCCAGCGACCGGCTTCGTTGGCGCTCGCCAATTGATGCCTCAGGGAGACCAACGCATGACCAGTTTGAAGAATCGAATCGCAAGCTTGGCGTCCATCGCATGGATTGCGGCCGCCGCGATTTCGATGCAAGCCCGGGCGGCCGACCTCAACAAGCTTGAATCGATCGACGTGCAGTCGCTCGCCGGCCAGCAGGTACAGCTCACGCTGCACCTGAGCGGACCGGCACCGCAACCGCTCGCATTCACGATCGACAAGCCGGCGCGCATCGCCCTGGACCTGCCGGATACGACGCTGGCGCTGGCCTCGCGGCGCATCGACGTGCGCTCCGGCGGCGTCGATTCCGTGCTGGCCGCCGAGGCGGGCGGTCGCACCCGCATCGTCGTGGATCTGGACAGCCTCGTCCCCTACACGACGCGCGTCGAGGGGAACACCATCGTGGTGCATCTCGGTGCCCGGGCGGCCCCCGTCGCGGCCCCGGTCGCCGAACGCGGCGCGCCGGCGGGCGCGCAGGCGGGTGCGCCCGCGCACTCGATCCGCACGATCGATTTCCGCCGCGGGCCCGACGGCACCGGCCGGGTGATCGTCCATCTGTCAGATCCGCGCGTGCCGATCAACGTCCGCCAGGAAGGCAATCAGGTCATCGTCGATTTCGCCGGCGCGCACCTGCCGCAACATTTGATGCGCCGCTACGACGTCACGGATTTCGCGACTCCGGTGCAGTCCGTCGACGCGGTGCGGATCGACGGCAGCTCCCGCCTCGTGATCAACGCGCGCGGCGACTTCGATCAACTGGCCTATCAGTCGGATGACGAATACGTGGTCGAGATCAAACCCTCGACCAAACTCGCCGCCCAGGAGGGCAAGAAGCAGTACACGGGCGAGCGTCTGACCTTGAATTTCCAGGACATCGACATCCGCTCGGTCCTGCAGCTGCTCGCCGATACCGGCGGACAGAACATCGTCGTCAGCGATTCGGTCGCGGGCAATCTGACGCTGCGTCTGCAGAACGTGCCCTGGGATGAAGCGCTCGACATCGTGCTGCGCACCAAGGGCCTCGACATGCGGCGCGAGGGAAATGTGATCATCGTCGGGCCGACCGCCGAACTCGCCGCGCAGGAAAAGGCGCAGCTCGCGGCGCGCAACCAGATCCAGCAGCTCGAGCCGCTGCACACCGAGTTCCTGCAGGTCAATTACGCGAAGGCCGCCGACCTCGCCGCCTTGATCCGGGCTACGGGCGGCAAGAATTCGATGCTATCGTCGCGCGGCGCGCTGTCCATCGACACGCGCACCAACACGCTGTTGGTTCAGGACACCTCCGACCGCCTCGCCGACATCCGACGCCTGGTGCAGAAGCTGGATGTGCCGGTCAGGCAGGTGCTCATCGAGGCACGCATCGTGGTCGTCACCGATCAGTTCGAGCGCGACCTCGGCGCGCGCTTCGGCGTGAGCGCCGTCAATCAAAGCGGCACCAACAACCTGCTGACGGTCGGTGGCAACGGCGTCGGCGCCAACACGGTGCTGACCACCGCGTCGACCGGAGGCAGCAATGCGGCCGCGTTGACCGCGCCGTCGATCAGCAACCAATACCAGGTCAATCTGCCCGTCGCGAATCCCGCCGGCACGCTCGGCATCTCGCTGCTCGGCAGCAGCTATCTCGTCAACCTCGAATTGTCGGCCGCGCAGAACGAAGGCCGGGGCGAGGTCATTTCCTCGCCGCGGGTCATCACCGCGAACCAGAAACAGGCGACGATCATGCAGGGTGTCGAAATTCCCTACCAGCAATCGGCGTCGAGCGGCGCGACCACGACGCAGTTCAAGAATGCGGTGCTCTCGTTGAAGGTGACGCCGCTGATCACGCCGGACAACCGGGTGATGCTCGACATCGACGTCAGCGACGACTCCGTCGGCCAGCTGGTCCAGAGCGCGACCGGCGGCACGGTACCGTCGATCAACACGCGCGAGATCATCACGCAGGTGCTCGTCAATGACGGCCAGACCGTCGTGCTGGGCGGCATTCTCGAGACCACCAAGAACAAGTCGACCGACAAGGTGCCTTATCTCGGCGACATTCCGGTGCTCGGTCATTTGTTCAAGTCGACGACGAACATCAACAACAAGACTGAATTGTTGATCTTCATCACGCCGAAGATTCTGCGCGAAGGATCGAACCTGTATTGAGCCGAAACGCCGGCCCCTGCGGGGCCGGCGCGGCGGCGCGCCCGATGATCCGGCGCGCCGCCGTATGGCTTACGCTCCGCCAGCCGCGATGATTACCCAGCAGAACGTCTATTTGATCGGTCCGATGGGCTCGGGAAAGAGCGCCGTCGGGCGCCAGCTCGCGCGGCTGCTGCACCTTCCGTTCCATGACAGCGATGCCGACATCGAGGACCGGACCGGCGTCAACATCGCGTTCATCTTCGAACAGGAAGGCGAGGCCGGATTCCGTGCCCGCGAAAAGGAGTCGATCGAGCGGCTGACGCTGCTCGACGGGGTCGTGCTCGCGACCGGCGGCGGCGCGGTGCTCGATCCGCAGAACCGGCGCCTGCTGGCCGAACGCGGCGCGGTGGTGTATTTGAAGACCTCCCTGGACCAACAAATCGCCCGCACCCGTCATGCGCGCCATCGTCCGCTGCTCAACGATGTCGATCCGGAGCGCGCGCTCGCCGGGCTGATGGAGCATCGCGCGGGGCTCTACGCGGAAATAGCCGACATCACGGTTTCCACGGACCACCGCCGCGTGCAGCTGGTCGCCGAGGAAATTCATCAGGAACTTCTCCGCCGCCGCGGCGCCTGAGCGAATCGCAGCCGAAGCGGCCCAAGGTTCGTATAATCAGCGCCGTGCAAACCCTTCACGTAGATCTCGGGCACTCGCGCTATCCGATCGACATCGGGCCGGGCCTGCTCGGCGACGCCGGACTGCTCGACGCGCGGATCCCGGGGCGGGACCTGCTGATCGTCAGCAACGTCACCGTAGCTCCTCTGTATCTGGAACGGCTGCGGCGGTCTCTCCCGGGTCGGCGTGTCGGGGAGTGCATCCTGCCGGACGGCGAGAGCCACAAGACGCTCGCCACGGCGGGGACGATATTCGACGCCCTGGTCGCACAGAGGCAGAACCGCGACGCGACCTTGGTCGCCCTCGGGGGCGGTGTCGTGGGCGATCTCGGCGGCTTCGCCGCGGCCTGCTACCAGCGCGGCATCGCCTGTGTTCAAGTGCCGACGACGCTGCTCGCGCAGGTCGACTCCTCGGTGGGCGGGAAGACCGGCGTCAATCACCCGGGCGGAAAGAATTTGATCGGCGCCTTCCACCAGCCGGCCGCCGTGATCGCCGACACCGACACCCTGACGACGCTGCCCGATCGGGAGTTGCGCGCCGGCCTCGCGGAGATCGTGAAATACGGCTGTATCTGCGATGCCGGACTGTTCGACTGGCTGGAGATCAACCTGCCGCGTCTTCTGGCGCGCGACCCGGCGGCGCTGACGCACGCGATCGCCGCGTCGTGCCGGCTGAAGGCGTCCGTCGTCGCCCGGGACGAGCGTGAATCGAACGTCCGGGCGATCCTGAACTTCGGCCACACCTTCGGCCATGCGATCGAGGCGGCCACGGCCTACACGAGCTACCTGCACGGCGAAGCGGTTGCGATCGGCATGCTGATCGCCGCCGACCTGTCCGCCCGCCTCGGCCTGATCGACCGGGAGGCCGCGGCACGCCTGCGCGCGCTGCTCGAGCGCGCGGGCCTGCCGGTCGCGGCGCCGGCAATCGGTGCCGACAGGGCCCGGACCTTGATGCAGATGGACAAGAAGGTGCGGGCCGGCGCGCTGCGGCTCGTGCTGCTCGATGCGCTTGGAAACGCGGTCGTCACGGCCGATTACGACGAGTCGGCGCTGACGGCGACTTTGACGGAATACTTCGCATGAGCGCATTGGCACCGTACGCGGCGCACGAAGAACAGTCCCGCGGGCGGCGTCATGCCGAACCCAAGCCCGCGTACCGATCGGAGTATCAGCGCGACCGTGATCGGATCGTGCATTCGACCGCGTTCCGCCGCCTGGTCTACAAAACCCAGGTGTTCGTCAATCACGAGGGCGACCTGTACCGGACGCGCCTCACCCACTCGCTCGAGGTCGCTCAAATTGCCCGTACAGTGGCCGGGGCGCTGCGCCTCAACGAGGAACTGACCGAGGCGATCTGCCTGGCGCACGATCTCGGGCATACGCCGTTCGGTCACGCCGGCCAGGATGCGCTGAACGAGTGCATGGCGGACTTCGGCGGCTTCGAGCACAACCTGCAGTCGCTGCGCGTCGTCGATGAACTCGAGGAGCACTATGCCGACTTCAACGGCTTGAATTTGAGCTTCGAATGCCGCGAGGGCATCCTGAAACATTGTTCCTACAAGAACGCGATCGCTCTCGGCGACGTGGGCGAACGCTTCGTCAATCGCGAACAGCCCGGTCTGGAGGCGCAACTGGCCAACTTCGCCGACGAAATAGCCTACAACAATCACGACGTCGAGGACGGCATCCGCGCGGGTCTGATATCCATCGAGGCGCTCGCGGGCGTGCACCTGTTCGCCGGCTATCACGGCGAGGTTCTGGCGCTGCACCCCGGCCTCTCCGGTCGCCGCTTGGTGTACGAGGTGCTGCGCAGGATGATCAACCACCTGGTCACGGACTTGATCGATTCGTCGTCCGCGAGGCTTCGCGTGGCGGGCGTGGCGTCGATCCAGCAGGTGCGGGCGCAGCGCGCGTTCCTGATCGGATTCAGCGAAGAGACAGCCCGATTGAACCAGGAGTTGAAGTCCTTTCTGCGCGAACAGCTCTACCGTCATTACAAGGTGCGCCGCATGACCTCGAAGGCACGGCGCGTCGTGCGCGAGTTGTTCGACGCGTTCTTCGCGGATCCCGGACTCATGCCGGACGGACACCGCGCCACCGGCACGCGGCGCGAGGCCGTGCATGGCCCGGCGGGGCGCGCCCGCGCGGTCGCCGACTACATTGCCGGGATGACCGACCGCTATGCGATTCTCGAGCACAGGCGGCTGTTCGACCCGGCGGAGCGCACATGAATTCCATATTGCGGAACGACCTGCTGCTGCGCGCGTTGCGGCGCGAGCCCACTGCGCGCCGCCCGGTGTGGTTGATGCGCCAGGCCGGGCGTTACCTGCCGGAATACCGCGCGACGCGCGGGCGTGCCGGGAGTTTCATGGCGCTGTGCACGAACCCGGAACTCGCCTGTGAGGTCACGCTGCAGCCGATCGACCGCTTCGGGTTCGATGCGGCGATCCTGTTCTCGGACATCCTGACGATTCCTCACGCGATGAATCTCGGGCTTGAGTTCGACACCGGCGAAGGACCCAAGTTTGGCCGGCCTGTTCGCGACGCCGCGGACATCGACAGGCTGCCGATTCCCGATCCCGGCCGCGAGCTGCGCTACGTCATCGACGCCGTGGCGATGATCCGGCGGGAACTGCGGGGCCGGGTGCCGCTGATCGGCTTCGCCGGTTCACCATGGACCGTGGCGACCTACATGGTGGAAGGCGGGGGCAGCAAGACCTTCGGACAGATCAAACGCATGCTCTACGGCGCGCCGCGCGACCTGCATCGCCTGCTCGACGTGCTGGCGCGGGCGACGATCCTTTATTTGAACGCGCAGATCGCGGCCGGCGCCCAGGCCGTGATGCTCTTCGACACCTGGGGTGGAGTCTTGACGCCCGCCCAATACAAGGAGTTCTCGCTGCGGTACATGGCGCTGATCCTCGACGGGCTGACGCGTCACGCGGATGGCCGTGTCGTGCCGCGGATCGTCTTCACGAAGGGCGGCGGCGCCTGGCTGGCGAGCACGGCGGCAATCGGATGCGACGCCGTGGGCGTCGATTGGACGACCGATCTGGCCACGGCGCGCGACCTGGTGGCGGATCGCGTGGCATTGCAGGGCAACCTGGATCCGTCCGCGTTGCTGGCACCGCCGGAGATCCTGCGCGCCGAGACGCTGCGCGTGCTCGAGAGCTTCGGGCGCGGGCCGGGCCACGTGTTCAACCTCGGGCATGGCATCACACCGGAAGTCGATCCGGAGCGCGTGTCCTTGTTGGTCGAGACCGTGCGAAACTTCGTGCCGGCCCCGGAGCCTTAGTCGGGCTGGTTCAATTCGTCGCGCAGCGTGCGGCGCAGAATCTTGCCGACATTCGACTTCGGCAGCTCGTCGCGGAAGTACAGGTGCTTCGGTACCTTGTAGCCGGTGAGATTCTTGCGGCAATGAGCGAGCAGAGCCTCCGGATCCAGAGCCGGGTCCTTCTTGACGATGAACAGCGCGACCGCCTCGCCCGACGTTTCGTCGGGCTGGGCGACGGCGGCCGCTTCGAGCACGCCCGGAAATTCGGCGGCGACGCCTTCCACCTCGTTCGGATACACGTTGAACCCCGATACGAGGATCATGTCCTTCTTCCGATCCTCGATGAACACGAAACCCTGTGCGTCGATTCGGCCGACGTCGCCGGTACGCAGCCAGTCCCCGTGGAAGATCTTCGCGGTCTCGTCCGGCCGGTTCCAGTAGCCGCGCGTCACCTGAGGTCCGCGCACGCAAATTTCCCCGACGGCCCCGACCCCGAGTTCGACCCCGTTGTCGTCGCGGATCGAGATTTCGGTCGACGGGATCGGCAGGCCGATCGAGCCGTTGAAATCGAGACCCAGCGGATTGATGCACGCGGCGGGCGAGGTTTCGGTCAATCCCCAGGCTTGCGTGAGGATGCAGCCCGTGACCGCCTTCCAGCGCGCGGCAACCACCGCCTGCACGGCCATGCCGCCGCCCAGGCTGACCCGCAGTGCGCTGAAATCCACGCCGTCGAACCCCGGCGTATGCAGCAGCGCGTTGAACAGCGTGTTGACGCCGCTGATGAAGAAGAACCGGTATTTCTTCAGCTCGGCGACGAATCCGGGGAAATCTCGCGGATTGGTGATCAGGATGTTGCGCGCGCCGAGGTGGGTGAACATGAAGCAGTTCGCGGTCAGCGAAAAGATGTGATACAGCGGCAGCGCCGTGATCACGACCGGCGCGTCCTGTGCCGCCATCGCCGGCGCAATCCACGCGCTCGACTGCAACAGATTGGCGACGATGTTCCCATGCGACAGCACCGCCGCCTTGGCGACGCCGGTCGTGCCGCCGGTGTATTGCAGGAACGCGGGATCGGCCGGTCCCACCGGCACCGGATCGAGCTTCTGTCCGAGCCCGGCGGCGAGTGCGCTCTTGAAGCGCAGCGAGCCCGGCATGCTCCACGGCGGCACCTGTTTGCGCACGCGTCGGAGCACGAAATTCACCAGCGGGCCGCGCGGAAAACCGAGCAGATCGCCGACGCCGGTGACCAGGACCTTCTCGACCGAGGTATGCGGCCGGATTTCCTGCAGCACGTGGGCGAAGTTCTCGAGGATTACGATCGCCTTCGCGCCCGAGTCGCGCAGCTGATGCTCGAGTTCCCGGGCCGTGTACAGCGGATTGGTGTTGACGACCACCATGCCGGCGCGCAGCACGCCGTACAGCGCGATCGGATATTGGAGAATGTTCGGCATCATCAGCGCGACGCGGTCGCCGCGCTTCAAGCCGGATTTCGTCTGCAGCCAGACCGCGAAGGCGCGGCTCAGCGCCTCCACCTGCGCGTAGCTCAGCGTGGCGCCCATGTTGGTGAACGCGGGCCGCACGCTGTAATCGGCGCAGGACCGCTCGAACATCGAATTGATCGACGCATGCTCATCGACGGCGATGTCCGCGGGCACTCCGGGGGGGTACCGCTCCAGCCAAATTCGATCCACGCGGGCGCGCTCCTCGTTATTATCTGCCGTGTATAGCATCCGTGGAGCGCAGCGGCAACGTCGGCTGCGGCGCGCCCGTTCCGGTCCCGTCAAATGCGAGGAGCAACGCCATGTCCGCAAGGCCGGTCGCCTTTTTGGTCGTATGTGCCGCCTTGTCCGGCTGCGTGGTCGGCTACGGCCCCTGTCTGTTTCTGTCGCCGATGCCTGTGTCGCTGACCGGAACGATGCATTTTCGCACCTACAAGGTAGACGACGCGATCGAGCGCGTCGCGGTGCTGACTTCCGACCGCTCGGAATACATCTACGCGCCGGCGCAGAGCCATCAGTGCCTGATGGCGGGCGACTTTCAGCTTGCCGGCTGGGACGAGTATCCGGGGGACCTGGTCGACGGCACGCGCATCGCCGTCCGCGGGGCTTTGATCGAATCGGCGTCGCCGCACCAGCACACGCGCTTTTTGTTAAGAATCCGCAATCTCGAGCGCCTGCCGCAGCAATCCGCGGCGGCCGGCGCGCCGCCGAAGAGAAAATAGCGTGGCGTCAGCTTGGAAAAGCGCCCGACCGGACTAGAATACAGTGGGTTTTGTGGCATTTAACCAGGGAGCGTTGCGAGTGAATAACAAGTATTCGATGAGTTTGGCGGCGGTTTTGGCGTTTGTCGCGTTGGCACTTCCGAGCCATCAGGCGCTCGCCAAATCCCACACGGTCGTGTGCACCGATGGCACGAGTTCGGCCGCCGGCCGCGGCGCCTGCAGCGGGCACGGCGGAGTCGCCAAGGCCGCGAAGCACGTGAAGGCCGAGAAGCACGTGAAGGCGGCCGAGCACGCCAAGGTCGAAAAGAAGGCGGAGGCGAAGAAGGAGGCGAAGACGGAATCCAAGAAGGAATCCAAGAAGGAGTCCAAAATGGAATCCAAGAAGGCCGCGCCGGCCGCGCATAAAGGTTCCGCCGATTCAGCGGGCGCAACCGCGAAATGCAAGGACGGCAGCTATTCGCACGCCAAACAGCACAAGGGTGCCTGTTCCAAGCACGGCGGCGTCGCCGAGTGGTTGACTCACTGAGAGATGACGGAAGCCCGGCCGGGCACAGGCCCGGCCGGGCAAAGCGGGCCTCCCGCGATGTTATTGGCAGCGCATTATTTGGCCAATAGCGGCTTCAACGCCGGCCACACGTTCGCGAGCACGCGTGGCTGAGCGGACTCGTTCGGATGCAGCCCGTCGGCTTGCATCGAGCCGGGAGTGAGCGCGATTCCCTGCAGTAGAAACGGAACCAAGGGCAACCTGGCCCGGCGCGCCAGCTCGCCGTAGCTGCGCCAAAACTCATCCGTGTATCCTGGTCCGTAGTTGGGAGGGATGCGCATGCCGATCAGCAGCACGGCGGCGCCGCTCGATTTGGCGAGGCGCACCATGCGCGCGAGATTCGCGCGCATTTCACCGATCGGCAGCGCCCGCAGCCCGTCATTGCCGCCGAGTTCGAGGATCACGACCGCAGGTCGGTGCAGCGCGAGCGCGCGCGGCAGCCGGGCCAGTCCGCCGGCCGTTGTTTCGCCGCTCACGCTGGCGTTGATCACCCGGTACCCGTACCCTTCGCGCACGAGCTTCGCCTGCAGCAGCGCAACCCAGCCTCTGCCGACATCGATGCCGTAGCCGGCGCTGATGCTGTCGCCGAACACGAGGATCGTGCGTGCGGCGTGGGCCGGGGCGGTCGCGGCGAGCAGCAGTGCGAGTATCAGCAGGCGTTTCACGAGTTCTCCAGATGCAAGACGGGTCGATGGACGAAAAGACTGTTCTCGAGGCGCGGGACGTGACGAAAACCGTCGCGAGCCCCGAGGGGCCGTTGACGATTCTCGCCGATATCAGCCTGCGAGTGCGAGCGGGGGAGACCCTCGCGATCGTCGGCGCTTCGGGTGCGGGAAAGTCCACCCTCCTTTCGCTGCTCGCCGGGCTCGATTCGCCGTCGAGCGGGCGCGTGTCGATCGCCGGCGTCGACCTGACCGCGCTTTCGGAGGACGGCCGCGCCGCGGTGCGCGGCAAGTACGTCGGATTCGTGTTCCAGTCGTTCCACCTCATTCCGTCGCTGACGGCGTTGGAGAACGTGATGTTGCCGCTCGAACTGGCCAACAGCGCCGACGCCAGGGCCACGGCGGCGGCGGCGCTCGGCGACGTGGGATTGAGCGCGCGTCTGGCGCATTATCCGAAGCAGCTGTCCGGAGGGGAGCAGCAGCGCGTCGCGATCGCGCGCGCGTTCGTCACGCGTCCGCGCGTGCTTTTCGCCGATGAACCGACCGGGAACCTGGACACGGCGAGCGGCCAGCGCGTCGCGGACCTGCTATTCGAACTCAATCGCAGCACCGGCAGCACGCTGGTGCTCGTCACTCACGACCGCGGCCTCGCCGCGCGCTGCGGCCGGACCTTGGAACTGGACGCGGGCCGCGCCGTCCCTTGACCACGATGCCGGTAATCCGATTCGCCTTTCGCAACCTCTGGCGCGACTTGAAATCCGGGGACTCGCTGGTGCTGCTGTCGGCCTTGACGGTCGCGGTCGCGTCGCTGACGGCCGTCGGCTTTTTCACGAGCCGCATCGCGCAAGGCGTCGCGCGGCAGGCGACCATGGTGCTGGCCGCGGATCTGCGGCTCGAGTCCGCCGACCCGCTGTCCGCGTCGGTTTTCGCCGCGGCCCGCGCCGCCGGCCTGCGCAGCACCGAGGAGCTGTCGTTCGCGACCGCGCTGTTCAAGGGCGGGCAGAGCCAGCTGGCGGCGGTGAACGCGGTCGCGGACGGATACCCCTTGCGCGGCACACTGCGGATCGCCGACGTGCCGTTCGGCGTCGCGCGTTCGACCGATTCGATACCGCACCCCGGGGAAGTATGGCTGGACGCGCGGATCGTCGCCCAACTGGGGCTGAAAACGGGTGACGCGTTGCGTGTCGGCGCGGCGACGCTGCGGTTCACCGAGGTGCTCGACTACCGGCCGGACCAAGGCACGGGCTTCGTCAATCTCGCGCCGGCGCTGCTGATGAATGTCCGCGATATTCCCGCGACCCGCCTCATCGAACCGGGCAGCCGGGTGACCTACGCGGGACTTTTTGCGGGGCCCGCGCGCGCGGTCGCCGCATTCCGAGCCTATTTGATCGCGCACAAGCGCCCGGGGGAACGCCTGCGCCAGGTCGGCGACTACAGCCGCCAGCTGGATTCGGCGATCGACCGCGCCGGCCGGTTCCTGAACCTGTCGAGTCTCGCCTCGGTGCTGCTCGCCGCCATCGCGGTCGCGATGGGCGCACGCCGCTACGCCGAGCGGCACGTCGATGCGGTCGCCCTGATGAAATGCATGGGAGCCTCCCAAGGCTTCGTCCTGGCGGTGGCGATCGTCGAATTGTCGGTGCTCGCGCTGATCGCGGTTGCCGCCGGCGCGTCGATCGGACTCGGCGCCGAATCGGGCATCGCGTGGCTGCTGCGGGACCTGATCCGCGAGGCCCTGCCGCCGGCATCGCCCACCCCGGTGCTGATCGCGCTGGTCACGGCGGCGGTCATGCTGGCCGGCTTCGCGCTGCCGCCTCTGATGCGCCTGAAGAACACGCCGCCGGTGCGCGTGCTGCGCCGAACGGCCGATCCGCCGCCCTGGCGCCATGGAGTTTCGTATGCGCTGGCGCTGGCGGCCATGATCGCGATCCTGTGGATCATGGTGCGGGACACCGAACTGGTCGCCTGGGTCGCCGCCGGGGTGCTCGGCGTCGGTCTCGCGCTCACCGCCGCCGGCTACGGGCTCGTGCATCTGACCACCGGCCTGCGCGGCGGTGTCGGCGTCGCCTGGCGCTATGGGCTCGCGAACGTCTCGCGCCGCGGCGGCGCGAGCGTCGTGCAGATCGTCGCCTTCGGCCTGGGCCTGATGGTTCTGCTGCTGCTCGCGGTCGTGCGCGGCGACCTGTTGAGCAGCTGGCGTGCGAGCCTCGGTGATCGTGTCCCGAACAATTTTCTGATCAATATCCGGCCCCAGGATCGGCAGCCGCTCGAACGCTGGCTGGGCGCCCATGGCATCGCCGACGCCCCGATGTACCCCGTGATCAGGGCGCGCATCACCCGGATCAACTCGCGCGCCATCGGCACGCTGCACTTCGCGAGCGCCCGCGGCCGCGCGTTCGCGGAGCGCGAACAGAACCTGACCTGGTCCGCGGCGCTGATGCCCGACAACCAGCTGGTCGCCGGCACCTGGTGGACGCGCGCCGATGACGGGAAGCCCTTGGTGTCGATCTCCACCGAATATCGCGACGCGCTGCACCTCGCGGTCGGCGACGAGCTGGAATTCGACATCGCCGGCGAATCGCTGCGTGCGCGGGTCGCGAGCGTCCGCAAGGTGCGCTGGGACAGTTTCCGGCCGAACTTCTTTCTGGTGTTCCCGCCGCACCTCCTGGACGGCGCCGCGGGCACCTACATGACCAGCGTCCACCTGAACGCGCGCGTGCGCCCGGCGCTGGTCGAGGTCGTGCGGCGCTTTCCGAGCATCTCGGTGTTCGACGTCGACGCGATCCTCGCGCAAATCCGCGCGATCGTCGACCGGGCGTCGCTTGCGGTGCAGTATGTGTTCCTGTTCACGTTGGCGGCGGGCATCGTCGTGCTGCTCGCGGCCGTCCAGGCGACCCGGGACGAGCGGCGCTATGAGAGCGCGATCCTGCGTACGCTCGGCGCGAGTCGTTGGACCGTGCTGCAGGGCGTGGCGACGGAGTTCACCGTGCTCGGGTTCCTGTCGGGGAGCCTCGCGGCGTCCGCGGCGACGGCGATCGGGTGGATGCTCGCGCGACGGCTGTTCTCGCTCACCTATTCTCCGGATCCGACGGTGTGGCTGGTCGGATTGACCTGCGGCACGGCGCTCGTCGGCGTGAGCGGCACCGTGGCGGCGTGGCGTGTCGTCAACACACCGCCGATCGAAAGTCTGCGCGATCAGTGAGCCGAGCCCGCCGGCGCGGGCTCAGCGCACCATCATGGTGAACCAGCCGTCCGCGATCGGCGCGCCGAGCAGCGGCAGCGCCTCGATGCGAATGTCGTAGCGGCCGCCGGCAAGCGCCGACGTGTTGAACGAGACCTGCAGGTCGCCGTTCGAGTCCTTGGCCAGATCGTTGATCACGAGCACCCGGCCCTGATCCCGTTTGTCGACCGAAACACGGAAACGCCGCTGACGCGCATAGCTCATGTCGATGCGCAGCGTGTACAGCACCGGGTTTTCGCGGCGCACCATGATGCTGGCCTGATCCACGCCCGGTATGTGGTCTGGGGCGACGCGCAGCTCCTGTGCCGACAGCGGCGGCATCATCGTGCCGCGGGCGAGCTGAGCGCGCGCGGTGGTGAGTTTTCCGTGCATCAGCGCGTTCATGCCGAGCAACGCGAAGAATCCGACGGCACAAACGAGGGCGGTCACGCCGAGGCCGATCGAGACCCAGGGCGTCCGCCACCAGGGCGTGCCGGGTTCGCTGAGATCCTGGGGCCGCCCGGCCGCCTCGAGCAGTTCGAGGCTCGCCCGGGTCCGGCCGGCGAGGTGGATTTCCTCGAGGTACTCGGGATGATCCGCGCACCAATGTTCGAACTCCCGCGCCCCCTTGAACGGCAGCTTTCCTTCGAGGTACCGGTCCAGCAGCCGGTGCTCCTCGATGAAGGCGCGGTCGAATCGTGGCGGCGCGGATGCTTTGTTGGACTCGGAGTGCGGCGGCTGGCTCATGTCTTGGCCGTGATGGCTTGGCCGATGATGCCGCACAGCTCGTGAATGGCGGCCGCCCTCGTGGTCGACTTGCGCCACACGGCGCCGACGCGCCGCGCCGGCGCGGGCTTCGCGAAGCGCCGGACCGCGAGACCGCGCTGCGAACCGAAGCCGGCGTCGACCGCGAGTTCGGGCAGCAGCGTGATACCAAGTCCCGCGGCGACCATTTGCCGCAGCGTCTCCAGGCTGGTCGCCCGAAAGTCCTCCGACTCGCGCACGCCGACCCGGCTGCACACCTCGAGCGCCTGGTCCCGCAGGCAATGGCCGTCCTCGAGCAAGAGCAGCGTGTGCCCGCGCAGGTCCTGGGCCTTGATCGTCGTCTTGTCGGTGAGCGGGTGATGGGTGGGCAGCGCCACAGTGAAATCCTCCTGGTACAACTCGCACGACAGGAGCCCATCCGGCGGCGCCGGCAAGGCCATGATTCCGACGTCGATGTCACCTTCGCGCAGCAGCTTCAACAGCGGCTCCGTCTGGTATTCGTACAGCATCAGGCCAAGGTCGGGCAGCGCCTTGCGGATTCTTTTCATCACCCGCGGCAACAAATAGGGCCCGATCGTCGGGATCAGCGCGATCTTCAGTTTTCCCGAGTAAGGATCGGTGTTGTTGCGCGCGAGCGCGATGATCTCGTTGCTCTCGTCGAGCATGCGCCGCGCGCGCACGACGATCTGTCTGCCGACTTCGGTCAAACGCACGTTCTTCGGACGCCGCTCGACCAGTTTCACTCCGAGATAGTCCTCGAGCTTGCGCAGTTGCGCCGAAAGCGTCGGCTGGCTCACGAAGGTCTTCGCCGCGGCCTTGCCGAAATGGCCGGTATCGGCGAGAGCCACGAGATATTTGAAGTCTTTCAGGTTCATCAGCCGCTCCGATAGACGCAGTCTATCAGTTTCGGCGCAAACCGGCTGTCCGCGACCCGCCGCTCGCGACGCGCGTGCGTCGCGGGTACAATACTCACGACCCGGCAACCCTCCCCACTTCGAGCGCGTTCATGGTTCCTGAGCTACCTCCCACCCGGATGTCCGCGGGCGTCGCCTTAGTCAGCCTGGTCGATCGCAAACTCAAATTCCTGCTGCTGCGCGCCTACCGCAACTGGGATTTTCCGAAGGGAATCGTCGAGAAAGGCGAGGAGCCGATCGATGCGGCGCTGCGCGAGGTCCGCGAGGAGACCGCGTTGGACGACATTTCATTCGACTGGGGCCTCGTGTACATGGAGACGGGTCCCTACAACAAGGGCAAAATCGCCCGCTATTACATCGCGCGCAGCAAGGAGCGCCGCGTGCGGCTCGAGGTGAATCCGGAACTCGGCAGACCCGAGCACCAGGAAGCCGCCTGGGTCGACTATGGCCAAG
This sequence comes from Pseudomonadota bacterium, assembly GCA_021780475.1. GTDB lineage: Bacteria > Pseudomonadota > Gammaproteobacteria > Steroidobacterales > Steroidobacteraceae > Bog-1198. The sequence goes on along the minus strand of JAJXYR010000031.1, from coordinate 2,355 downwards.
CCCTGGAAATGGTGTCGTCACGGCTGCAGCCGGTCGTGCGCTGGGCGTATTCGGTGGTCAATCACGGTCCGCCGCCTCCCCCGTCGCCGCCGCGCGCCGCCTGATCGCCGCGCTCAGGCGAGCGTGTGAAAGACCTTCTGCACGTCTTCGTCCTGTTCGAGCTTGTCGATCAAGGCCAAAACCTCCGCCGCGCTCTCCTCCGGCAATTCCGTGGGCACGGTGCAGATGTATTCATGCTCGGCCGACAGCGGCGCGATCCCGCGTGCTTCGAGCGCTTCCTGTAGCCTGCCGAAATCATTGAACTCGCAGCGGATCACGAGCTGCGGCTCACCCTTCTCGCCGGTGCTTTCGCCCATCGCGTCGAGTCCGTGATCGATCAGATCGAGCTCCAGCTCGTCTTGGTCCTTGACGGCCGCGGGGTCGAGGCGAAACACGCCCATCTTGTTGAACAGGAAGCTGACGCTGCCCGTCGTGCCGAGATTCCCGCCCCCTTTGGTGAACAAGTTGCGCAGGCTGCCGACGGTGCGGGTCGGATTGTCCGTTGCGGTCTCGACCAACAAGGCGACGCCGTGGGGCGCGTACCCTTCGTACAGCACCTCCTGATAGGCCGTGGCTTCCTTGCCGGAGGCGCGGCGGATCGCCGCGTCGGTCTTGTCCTTCGGCATGTTCACGGCGCGCGCGTTCTGCAGCACGCGCCGCAACGTCGGGTTCGACGCCGGGTCGGGGCCGCCGGCCCGGACCGCCATCGCAATGTCCTTGGCGACCCGCGTGAATTGTTTCGCCATACGGTTCCAGCGGGCGAACATGGCGTGTTTTCTGACTTCGAATATGCGTCCCATGACGCCAATGGTAGCAATACTCCCGCAAACAGCTAGACTTGACGCCACTCCCTTCACGAGATTTCCCATGACGGAACAATCAGCGGCGCCGGTGTCGCCGACGCCCAGCTTCCGCGACCTGGCCCTTTCCGAGCCTGTTTTGGCCGCTCTGACCGATGTTGGCTACGAATCGCCGTCGCCGATCCAGGCGGCGACCATTCCGGTGCTGCTGTCGGGGGCCGACATGCTCGGCCAGGCCCAGACCGGCACCGGCAAGACCGCCGCGTTCGCATTGCCGGCCCTGTCCAAGCTCGATTTGAGCGTCAAGGATCCGCAGGTCCTCGTGCTGGTGCCGACGCGCGAACTGGCGTTGCAGGTCGCGGAGGCCTTCCAGCGCTACGCCGCCCACCTGAAGGGCTTCCACGTCCTGCCGATCTACGGTGGACAGAGCTATCAGCCGCAATTGAACGCGCTGCGCCGCGGCGTCCACGTGATCGTCGGCACGCCGGGGCGCGTCATCGACCACATCGGGCGCGGCACCCTGAAGCTCGAGCGGCTGACGATGCTGGTGCTCGACGAGGCCGACGAGATGCTGCAGATGGGATTCGTCGATGCCGTCGAGAGCATCCTCGAACAGACGCCGCCCGGACGCCAGGTGGCGCTGTTCTCCGCGACGATGGCGGCGCCCATCCGCCGCATTGCGCAAAAGCACCTGCGCACTCCGGTCGAGGTGACGATCCGAAGCAAGACCAGCACCGCCACCAACATCCGGCAGCGCTACTGGCTCGTCAGCGGCGTGCACAAACTCGATGCGCTGACGCGCATCCTCGAGGCCGAAACCTTCGACGGCATGCTGGTGTTCACGCGCACGAAGCAATCGACGGTGGAATTGGCCGAGAAGCTCGAGGCGCGAGGCTTTGCCACCGCGCCCCTCAACGGCGACATCGCGCAGCCATTGCGCGAACGGACCGTCGCGCGCTTCAAGGCCGGACAGATCGACATCCTGGTCGCGACCGACGTCGCCGCCCGCGGCCTCGACGTCGAGAGGATCTCCCACGTCGTCAACTACGACGTGCCCTACGACAGTGAATCCTATGTCCACCGCATCGGCCGCACCGGACGCGCGGGGCGCAGCGGCGAAGCGATCCTGTTCATCGCGCCGCGCGAACGCAACATGCTGCGCGTGATAGAGCGGGCCACCCGTCAGACCGTCGAGCAGATGAACCTGCCGAGCGTCGATTCGGTCAACGTCAAGCGCATCGCCAAATTCAAGCAGAAGATCGTCGAGACCCTCGCCTCACCCCAGGCGGCGGAGTACCGGCAGATCGTCGAGCAGCTGGAGGCGGAAATCGGCGCGCCGCTGGTGGACATCGCCGCCGCGCTCGCCGCGCTCGCGCAGGGACCGGCGCCGCTGCTGCTCGCGGCGCGGTCCGAGGAGCGCGCTGTGGAGCATGCGCCGCCGGCCGCACCCGTCAGGGAACCGAGGCAGACGTCCGCCCGCCCCGCCGAGGGCACGCCCGGCGGCGCATCGGCGCCG
>JAJXYR010000197.1 GCA_021780475.1 Pseudomonadota bacterium | reverse complement strand
CTGCGAGCGTCTCGGCGCCCGCAGACGGGCGCCCCGCGAGCAGCGCCGCGACGACCAAACCGATCGGTGCGATCTTGCCGGATTTCATCAGTGATTGCCGCCTTTGAGGGACATGATGCCGAGCGCCTTCAACACGTAGGTCTCGTATACCGGCGTCAGCGAGCCGGTGCGCACCTTGCGCAGGAAGTATTTCTCGAACGCGATCTTCGCCAGGTGCACCCACTTGCCCTTGCGCGACCAGGTCAGGTTGCGCGGCGGGATCTGCGGCAGCGCCACGAACGCGGCGCCGGTGTCGCCGAAGTCGGCGATGCAGATCGCGTTCCAGGTCGCCTGCGCGGTCCCTTGTCCGCCGCCGATCGCGGCGGCGATGTTCGCCGCGGCCGCCGACACCATCGACTCGATCATGTACCCGGTCTTCGGCGCGCCCGTGGCGACCGGCGTCGCCTCCACCGGCGGGATCGCGACGCAGACACCGACCGAATAGATGTTCGGATATTTTGGACTGCGCTGATGCTTGTCGATCAGCACGAAGCCGCGCGGATTGCACAGACCGGGGACGCCGGCGACCGCATCGACGCCCTTGAACGCGGGAATGACCGCGCTGTAGGAGAAGGGCAGCTTGTGCTCCTTCTTCGGCGCGCCGGCGTCGTCGAGCTCCTGCACCGTCATTTCATTGGCGGCGACGGCGGTGATCTTGGCGTTGGTGATCCACTTGATGTGCCGCTCGCGAAGTTCCGACTCCATCAGGCCCTTGCTGTCGCCGACGCCGCCGAGCCCCATGTGGCCGATGTACGGTTCGCTGGTGACGTAGGTCATCGGGACCTTGTCGCGCAGCTTGCGCTTGCGCAGGTCCGCGTCGATGATCATCGCGGTCTCATAGGCCGGCCCGAAGCAGCTCGCACCCGGCGCGGCGCCGACGATGACGGGCCCCGGATTCTGCAGGAACTCCTGGTAACGCTGCCACGCCAGCGCGGAGTGGTCCTGGCTGCAAACCGACTGCGTGAAGCCGTCGGGACCGAGGCCCGGCACCTCCTCGAACGCGAGGCGCGGCCCCGTCGCGATCACCAGCTGGTCGTACTGCAGTTCCCGCCCGCCCTCGAGCGCGAGCCGCGACTTCTCCGCGTCGATGTGCTCGACGCGGCCGACGATCCAGTCGACACCCTTGCGTTCGAGGGGGTCCTGCATCGCGACGCGTGTCTGTTCGGTCGTGCGCCAGCCCACCGCGACCCAGGGGTTCGACGGCGTGAACTCGAAGTACGGGCGTTCGCCGATCAAGGTCACGCGGTGTTCCTTGCCGAGGAGCTTGCGCAGTTCGAATGCCGCCGGAACTCCGCCGAGACCGGCTCCGATCACCACTACATGTGCCATACAACCTCCCCCGTTAATGAGCGGCCCGCGCGTCTCGCCGGGCGACGTAGCCGAAGTAGAGCAATGGAATCAACAGAAGCGTCAACGCGGTGGAAACCAGGATCCCGAAGATCAGCGAGATCGCGAGACCGTTGAAAATCGGGTCGTCGAGGATGAAGAAGGCGCCGATCATCGCCGCGACGCCGGTGAGCACGATCGGCCGCGCGCGAATCGCGGCCGCCCGCACGACGGCCTGTGCCGGCGGCTGTCCGGCCGCGATCTCCGCGTTGATGAAGTCCACCAGCAGGATCGAATTGCGGACGATGATGCCGGCGAGGGCGATCATGCCGATCATCGACGTCGCGGTGAACTGCGCGCCGAGCAGCGCATGGCCCGGCATCACGCCGATGATCGTCAGGGGAATGGGCGCCATGATGATCAGCGGCACGAAATAGGAGCGGAACTGCGCGACCACGAGCAGATAGATGAATATCAGCCCGACCGCGTAGGCGATGCCCATGTCGCGGAATGTCTCGTACGTGATCGTCCACTCGCCGTCCCACTTGATGCTGAAATCGCTGATGCGGTTCGGCGGGGAGATGAAGCGCTGAGCGAGCTTGTGGCCCGCGAGCGTGGTCTTGGCGATCCGCGAGACGAGGCCGAACATCCCGTAGAGAGGGCTGTCGACCTTGCCCGCCATGTCGCCGGTGACGAACACGACCGGCAGCAGATCCTTGTGATAGATCGTCGCGTCCCAGGGTTTGCTCACGACCTCGACCAGCTCCGACAACGGAACGAGCGCGCCGGATGCCGCCCGGACCGGCAGCGCCAGCGCCTCGCCGAGTCCGTGCTTGCCGGCCGGCGGCAGCTCGAGCCGCACCGCGATCGGGTCGCGCTCGGAACCGGCGTGTACGAAGGTCGCGTCCTCGCCGGCGAGCGCGGTGGTGAGCGCCTCGGTGACGGCGGCCTGCGGCACGCCGAGCAGCGCGGCCTTGGCGCGGTCGACGTCGATCTCGATGCGCGGCACCGGCGCGGGTACCGTGTCGTCGGTGTCGACGATGTTGGGGGTCGAATCGAACAGCTTGCGCAGCGCGAGGCCGATCTTTTCCTGGGCGGCGTACAGCGGTCCGTAGATCTCGGCGACGATCGGCGCCTGCACCGGCGGTCCCGGCGGCACCTCGACGACCTGGACCGACTCGGCGCCGAGCTTCCTGCCCATCGCCGCGAGGGCCGGGCGCACGGCCATCGCGATCGCGTGGCTCTCGCGGCTGCGCGCGCTCTTGTCGACGAGATTGACCTGCAGGTCGCCCTGGTTGGAATCGGCGCGCAGGTAGTACTGGCGCACCAGGCCGTTGAAGTTGATCGGCGCGGCGGTGCCGACGTAAGCCTGATAGTTCGTGACCTCGGGGAGCTTGCGCACGATTCCGGCGAGCGCCGACAGGACGCGCGCGGTGTCCTCGAGAGGCGTTCCCTCGGGCATGTTGACCACCACCTGGAACTCGGACTTGTTGTCGAACGGCAGCATCTTGAGCACCACCGCGCGCGCCGCGACCAGGAACACCGCGACGACGATCGCCGCGAGCGTCGCCCAGTAGAGCCGGTGCCGGTTGCGCCGCGCATCGCCGCCCTCCAGAAACGGGCGCATCACGCGCGCGAACAGGCGGTGAATGCGGCCTTCCACCGGTTCGACCTCGTCCGTCGCGGCCTGGCCCGCGCCGTGGGCGTCGCCCAGCAATTTACGGCACATCCACGGCGTGAATGCCAGCGCGACCGCGAGCGAGATCACCATGCCCATGCTGGCGTTGATCGGGATCGGGCTCATGTAGGGTCCCATCAAGCCCGACACGAACGCCATCGGCAGCAACGCGGCGATCACCGTGAAGGTCGCGAGGATCGTCGGTCCGCCGACTTCGTCGACCGCGCGCGGGATGACCTCGGACAGGGGTCCCTTGTCGAAGTCGCGGTGGCGATGGACGTTCTCCACGATGACGATGGCATCGTCGACGAGGATGCCGATCGCGAATATCAGCGCGAACAGGGACACGCGGTTGATCGTGAAACCCCAGGCCCAGGAGGCGAACAGGGTGGCGGCGAGGGTGACGATGACCGCGGCGCCCACGACCACCGCCTCGCGCCGGCCCATCGTGATCAGCACGAGCACGACGACCGAGGCGGTCGCGAACAGCAGCTTCTCGATCAGCTTCTTCGCCTTGTCGTTCGCGGTGGTGCCGTAGTTGCGCGTGACGGTGACCTCGACGCCCTTCGGAATCGTGATGCCCTTCAATTCGTCGATGCGGCGGATGACCGCGTCGGTGACGTCGATCGCGTTGCTGCCCGGCTTCTTCGCGACCGCGATGGTCACCGCCGGCGTCTGGGTTACCACCGGAGCGCCGGCCTTCACGCCCGCCGGCCCCTCGCCGAACCAGGCATAGCGCTTCGGCGTCTGCGGCGCGTCGCTGACGGTCGCCACATCGTCCAGATAGATCGGCTTGCCGTCGCGCGCCGAGACGATCAGGCCGCCGACGTCCTCGCGGTTCGCCAGGAAGGAGCCCGCCTGAACCGGCTGGTCGTGGCCGCCGCTGTCGACGCTGCCGGCCTGGCGCACCAGGTTGGCCGCCTGCAGCGACGCGGCGATGTCGCCCTCGGTGAGGCCGGCCGCGGTGAGCCGCGCCGGATCGAGCTGGACGTGGATGACGGGCTTGGAATCGCCGACCGTGTAGACGTTGCGGGTGTCGGGCACGCGCTTGATGTCGCTGATCGTCGCGCGCGCGATCTTGCCGAGCTCATAACCGCCGAGGCGCGGATCGCGGCTCCACAGCGTCAGGCTGAGGATCGGAACGTCGTCGATGCCTTTCGGCTTGATCAGCGGCTGGAGGATGCCGGTGCCGGGCGGGCGCCAGTCCTGGTTCGAGTACACCGCGTTGTAGAGACGCACGATCGCGTCATTGCGATGCACGCCGACCTGGTATTGCACCGTGAGGACGGCGAGTCCCGGGCGCGACACGGAGTAGATGTGCTTGACGCCCGAGATCTCGCCGAGCACTTTTTCCATCGGCGTCGCCACCAGGTTCTCGACCTCGTTCGCGCTCGCGCCCGGAAACGGCACGAAGATGTTCGCGAACGTGACGTCGATCTGCGGCTCCTCTTCGCGCGGCGTCACCAGGATCGCGAAGACGCCCATCAGCAGCGCCGTCAGCGCGAGCAGCGGGGTCAGCTGGTTCTCGAGAAAGAGCCGCGCGACGCGGCCGCTGAAGCCGAGTGGGCGGCTCACGGCGCGCCATTCCCGTCCGCGATGCGCGAGCCCGCGGCGATCGGATCGAGCGCGATGCGCTCGCCGGGCGCGAGTCCGGCGAGGATCTCGACGCGATCCCCGAAACGGTGGCCCGGGCGGACGTAGCGCAGCGAGGGCCGGCCCTTGGCGTCGAGAACATAGACGCCGGTGACCTCGCTCTGCACGACCAGCGCGGAGCGCGGCACCAGGATGCGCTCGACCGTGCCGATCACCAGCCCGACCTTGACGTACATCCCCGGCGCGACGTCGAGCGCTCCGGCGGGCAGGTCGAGGCGCGCGCGAAACGTGCTCGAGGGGGTCGCCGCTTCGGGAAAGAGGGTGATGTGATCGGCCACGATGCGCCGGTCGTGCACGTAGATCGCCGCCTGCTTGAGGCGGCTCACCTGCGTGACGATGCTCTGCGGCACGTAGGTGGTGACGCGCAGGTGCTCGAGCGACAGGCCGCTCATCAGCGGCGTGCCCGGCCGCACCGTTTCACCGACGTCGACGAGCCGCTTGCCGACCACGCCGCCGTAGGGAGCGCGGATCTCGGTGTAATTGACGCCCTGGCGGGCGGCGGCCACGCCGGCGACGGCGGCCTGCAGGCGCGCGGAGGCGGAGTCGCGGTCGGCGGTCGCCTTGTCGAACTGGGATTTGGAGACGACGTGGCGCTGGAACATGTCGGCGATGCGGCCGTAGTTCGCGGCGGCCTCCGCGTCGCGCGCGCGCGCCTCGGTGAGCGCCGCCTGGGCAGCCTGCAGCGAGGCGCGCTGCTCGGTGCCCTTCAGGCGCATGATCACGGCGCCGGCCGGCACGACATCCCCGACATCGTAGTAGATCGCATCGACGCGGCCGCTGGTCTCGGCCGACAGCGTCGCCTGGTTCACCGCCTCGACGGTGCCGTCGACGAAGCGTTCGAGCGGACCGCGCTCGGCCCGGACGACCATCGCGGCGAGCGGCGGACCGGCCGCCGGTTCAAGCGGGGCCCGCTTGGCGCCGCAGCCGGCGAGAGCGAGGAGGACCGCCGGAACGGCGGCCGCGATTACAGCCGGTCTCGGGTGCCGCATGTGCTTCGCGTCCCGTTACGGGAACGCGTTGCCGGGCCGGACGCCGAGGCGCTTCAGCACGATCGCGAGCGGGCAGAAGCCCGTGAACGACGACTGAAACAGGTTGGCGCCGACGAAGGCGGTGACCCAAAGCCAGTCGGCGCTGACGTAATGCGCCAGGACGACGCTCGCCAGCACGAACAAGCCGGCGAATCTCATCACCAGACGATCTATGCACATTTTATTTACTCCCGGCGCGCGGGCGCCTCGTTGGTCCGATCGGTGTGGCGTAATGTATCATAAAATGCTAAAGTAGCAACTACTTATGAATAAACGTTCGACGTGCGTGCCCGAGGATGCGGCGACGCGGATCCGCGCGGACGCCGCGGCCGGACTGCTGAAGGCGCTCGCGAACGAGCAGCGCCTGCTGATCCTGTGTCATCTTCTCGGGGGCCGCGCGTCCGTCGGCGAGATCAATGCGCACGTGCCGCTCAGCCAGTCGGCGCTGTCCCAGCACCTCGGCGTATTGCGCGCGGCCTCGCTGGTCGCCACGCATCGCGAGTCGCAGACGATCTACTACGAACTCGAACCCGGCCCCGCGCTCGAGATCATGGGCGTGCTGTACCGGAGCTTTTGCGCGCCGCATGGCCGCACCGTCAAGAAGGGGGTGGGAGCGGGCGCCACGCGTCCGCGTTGACGATTTCGAGTTCCAGATGCCGCTCGCCGGACAGGGAGTTGGATATCAGGCAGAGCTTCTCGGCGCGCTCGAGCAACGTGCGCGCCTTGCCGCCATCGGAGCCGGGCGCGACGGTGAGCCGGGCGTTGGTGGAGAAGCGCGTGAACCGGGCGACGCCGGACACGCGGTCGAGCACTCCGTCGACCCGGCACTCGACGCCGAGCCACTCGAAGTGCGCCGCGCGCGCGATGCTCCGAAACGTCAGAATGAAGCAGTCGGCGACGGCGGCGACCAGCATCGACTCCGGCGACCAGACGCCGCCCGGCCCGTCGAATTCGGGCGGCGCCGCGGTTTCGATCGCCGGCAATCCCGGAGCCTGCAGCGAGACCATGCCCACGACCGCACCGTGGGCGGCGGCGACGTAGTGATGTGGGTAGGCTTGCATGGCGACCTCGCTGCCGGTTCGTACTTCTAAAGTTCGATGACCGGGAGGCCCGCGGCCTTCCATTCGGCGATGCCCCCGCGCATGTGGGCGGCGTGCGGGTGACCGTTCGCGAGGCGCTTCTCGGCGGCGGTCAACGAACGCTTCCCGCTGCCGCAATGGAACACGATGCGGCGTTCGCCGTCGTCGGGCAGGGCGGCGGCATCGAACGTGGACAGCGGATAGAGCAGCGCGCCGTGAATGCGCTGCATCGCATACTCCGCCGGTTCGCGCACGTCGATGAGAAGGATCTTGCCCGCGCGCATCAATTCGGAGACCGCCGCGGGTTCCATCGTTTCGATCGGGTTGGGGTGCTTGGTCACGAATGAGTACCTTTACTGGATTTGGGGAACGTAAGGTATAACAACAATGATGATGGCTGCACCGGTGTGGCCATCTTTGCACATTGAATGCGCGCGCCATATCGCGGTTGATGGCGGCGGATACGGGGATCTACCTATGGCCAAGCCGCGCCCGGCCGATGTTGCGAACGCGCCGTCGCCGCCGTAGCATCGCCGGGCGAGCCGCCGATGAACCCACCCTCCCCATACCTCGATGAGCCGAGCGGCCCGCTGCACCTGGTGCCCGGCTACGCGCGCCTGCCCGAGCGTTTCTTCGCGCGCCTCGCGCCGCAGCCGGTCGCGCGGCCGCGCCTGCTCGCGCTGAACCGGGCGCTCGCCGCCGACCTGGGGCTCGACGTCGAGAGCCTCGGGGAAGACCGGCTCACGGCCCTGTTTTCCGGCAACGCGCCGCCCCGGCCCGGCGAGACGATCGCGGCGGCCTACGCCGGCCATCAGTTCGGACATTTCGTGCCGCAGCTCGGCGACGGCCGCGCGCTGCTGCTCGGTGACCTTCGCGACCGCACCGGCGTCCGCCGCGAGCTCCAGTTGAAGGGCAGCGGCCGCACGCCGTTCTCGCGCAGCGGCGACGGCCGCGCGGCGCTGGGACCGGTGTTGCGCGAGTATCTGGTGAGCGAGGCGATGCACGCGCTCGGCATCCCGACGACGCGCGCGCTCGCCGCGGTCGCGACCGGCGAGACCGTCATGCGCGAGGAGGTTCTGCCCGGCGCGATCCTGACGCGGGTCGCCGCGAGCCACGTGCGGGTCGGCACCTTCGAGTACTTCGCCGCGCGCCGCGACCTGGAAGGCTTGCGAGCGCTCGCCGATTACACCATCGAACGGCATTACCCGCGGGCGGCGGATGCGCCGCGGCCGCATCTCGCGCTGCTCGACGGGGTGGTCGAACGCCAGGCGTCGCTGGTGGCGCGTTGGATGCTCGTCGGGTTCGTGCACGGCGTGATGAACACCGACAACATGGCGGTTTCCGGGGAGACCATCGATTATGGACCCTGCGCGTTCATGGACGCCTACGATCCGGCGACGTGCTTCAGCGCGATCGACCGGCACGGCCGCTACGCGTACGTCAATCAGCCGCACGCCGCCCTGTGGAACCTCGAGCGCTTCGCCGCGGCGATCCTGACGTTGATCGACGCGGCGCAGGAACGGGCGGTGGAACTCGCGCGCGCCGCGCTCGAGCGGTTCTCCGTTCTGTACGAACGGCATTTTCAGGACGGCATGCGCGCCAAGCTCGGGATCGGGGCGGAGCGGGCCGGGGACGCGGAACTGGCGCGGGCCTGGCTCGAACTGCTGCATCGTAACGCCGTGGATTTCACCGTGGCGCATCGGCGTCTCGCCGACGGCGGGGCGCGCGAGCTGTTCGCCGACGCCGGCGAATTCGGCCGCTGGGAGGAGGCCTGGCGGGCGCGTCTCGCGCTCGAGCCGGAGCCGTTCGCGGCGCGCGCGGCGGTGATGCGGAGCGTCAATCCCGCGGTCATTCCGCGCAATCATCAAGTCGAGCGCGCGATCGACGCGGCGGCGCACAGCGGCGACCTGTCGCCCTTCGTCGAGTTGTCGGCGGCGCTCGCGCGGCCATACGAGCGGCAGGAGCGTTTTGCGGCGTTCGCCGAGCCGCCGTTGCCGTCGGAGCGCGTGCTGCGCACGTTCTGCGGCACGTGAGCGGCGCGAGCGTGACGACGACCCTGCGCTATCCGCTCGAGGCCGAGCCGCGGACCGGCGACGGATCGGCCGTCGAGGTCGCTCCCGGCGTGCACTGGCTGCGCATGCCGTTGTTCGCATCCTTGCCGTGGATCAACGTCTGGGCGATCGCCGGGCAGCCGGGCTGGACCGTCATAGACACCGGATTGAACACGGAGGCCACGACCGCCGCCTGGGACGCGGCATTCGCCGGCGCGCTCGGCGGCGCACCCGTATCGCGCGTGATCGTGACCCACATGCACCCCGACCATTGCGGGCTCGCCGGCTGGCTCGCGCGCCGCTTCGCGGCGCGGCTGTGGATGACCCGCCTCGAATATCTGACGTGCCGGTTGATGGCCGCCGACCCCATGCGCGCGCCGCCCGCCGACGCGATCGATTTCTACACCGCCGCCGGCTGGGACGCGGCGGCGATCGAGCGCTACACGGAACGCTTCGGTTCCTTCGGACAGATGATCCAGCCGCTGCCGGCATCCTACCGGCGCATCGTCGACGGCGAGTCCCTCAGCATCGGCGGGCGCGAGTGGCTCGTCGTCGTCGGCAACGGGCACTCGCCGGAACACGCCTGCCTGTATTGCCCGGAGCGGCAGTTGCTCATCTCCGGGGACCAGGTCCTGCCGCGGATCTCCTCCAACGTCTCGGTCTATCCGACCGAACCGGATGCGGATCCGCTCGGCGACTGGCTGGGCTCGCTCGCGGCGATCAAACGGCGCGTGCCCGATGAAGTGCTGGTGCTGCCGGCGCACAACAGTCCGTTCAACGGTCTGCATGCGCGCATCGATGCGCTGCTGGCACAGCACGCGGCAAGCCTCGAACGCCTCGAGGAACTGCTGGCGCAGCCGCGGCGGGCGGTCGACGTGTTTCCGGTGCTGTTCTCCCGGCCGATCGGCGCCGGTGTGCTCGGCATGGCCACGGGCGAGGCGATCGCGCACCTCAACCGGCTCGAGCGCAGCGGCCGCGCGCGCCGAGATCGCGACGCGCATGGCGTCTGGTGGTGGCGGCGGACCGGCGGCGGCGCCGCCGAACCCGCGGTCTTTCGATGATAAGATGGCCGCCGGTGCCCCCCTGAGAGTCAAGGATCCATGTACCGCGCGCCCCTGAAAGATGTGCGTTACGCGCTGCACGAGCTGACGCGCGACGATCGGCTGTACGGCCTGCCGGGACTCGAGGATTACGCGGCGGACCTCGCCGACGAAGTGCTCGAACAGGCGGCTCGTTTCGCCGAACAGGTGCTCGCCCCGCTCAACGCGCCGGGCGATGTGGACGGGGCGCGCTGGACGCCGGAGGGCGTCGTGATGCCGCCGGCGTTCAAGGAGGCCTACCGCCAATTCGCCGAGGGCGGTTGGACGCGGCTCGGCGCGCGGCCGCGGTTCGGCGGAATGGGCGCGCCGGTGGTGCTCAACACCGCGGTCGAGGAGTTCTGGGCGTCGGCGAATCTCGCGTTCAAGCTCTGTCCGATGCTCACGCGCGGCGCGGTGGAGGCCATCGAACACTGCGGTTCCGAAGCGCAGAAGAGCCTTTATCTCCCCAGGCTGATCAGCGGCGAGTGGACGGGGACGATGAACCTGACGGAGCCGCAGGCGGGGAGCGACCTCGGCGCGATCCGCACGCGCGCGGTGCGCGATGGCGGCGCGTACCGGATTTCAGGCCAGAAGATCTTCATCACCTACGGCGATCACGACTATACGTCCAACATCATCCACCTGGTGCTCGCGCGCATCGACGGCGCGCCGCCCGGGACGAAGGGCATCTCGCTGTTCATCGTTCCCAAGGTGCTGGTCGCCGGGGACGGCAGTCTCGGCGGGCGCAACGACGTGCGCTGCGTTTCGATCGAGCACAAGCTCGGCATTCATGCGAGCCCGACCTGCGTGTTGTCCTACGGCGATGCCGGCGGTGCGGTCGGCGAGCTCGTCGGCGAAGCGAACCACGGGCTCGAGTACATGTTCGTGATGATGAATGCCGCGCGCCTGGGGGTGGGACTCGAGGGGTACGCGATGGGCGAGCGCGCCTTCCAGCAGGCCCTCGACTGGGCGCGCCAGCGCGTTCAAGGCCGGCCCGCCGGCTCGTCCGTCGCCGTCGACGGCAAGGCGGCGCCGATCGCCGCGCACGGCGACGTGAGACGCATGCTGATGACGATGAAGGCGCACACCGAGGCGACGCGCGCGCTCGCGCTGTACGGAGCGCTGCAGCTCGATCTCGGCGCGCACCTCGGCGAGGAGGCGGCGCGGGTCGCGGCGCGGACGCGCGCGGAGTTGCTGATTCCGATCATCAAGGGATGGTCGACCGAACAGGGTGTGCTGTCCGCCTCGCTCGGCATCCAGGTCCACGGCGGCATGGGCTACGTCGAGGAGACCGGCGCCGCCCAGATTCTCCGGGATGCACGCATCACGACGATCTACGAGGGCACGACCGGCATCCAGGCGCTCGACTTGATCGGCCGCAAGCTCGGGCGGGACGGCGGCGCGGCGATGTTCGAGTTCCTCGACTTGATGGAGACCGAACTCGCGGCGTTGGCGCCGTCGGAGGCCGGGGCTCGTCACAGCGCGGCGGCGGCCTCGTCGGCGGTCGAGACTCTGCGGCGTGCGACCCGGGCGGCACTGGCCGCGGCCGGACGCGGCGCGGATCACGCGCAGGCCGTCGCGGTTCCCTACCTCAGTCTCTGCGGCATCGTGCTCGGCGCATGGGTCATGGCCAAGGCGGATGCGATCTCGTCTCGGCGTCTGGCCGAGGATTCGTCCTTTCATGCCGGTAAATGCGAGCTCGCGCGCTTCTACATGCGCCACATCCTGCCGCATGCGATCGCCTGGGCAGACATCGTCGGCGAAGGGTCGGCCTGCGTCGTCGAGGCGGACGCCGCGCGGCTGTGAAGCGGCCCGGTCAGCCGGGCCGCTCGCCTGGGGAGTCTCCTCCGCTCAGTGCTTGATCGGCCAGCCTTTCTGGATCTCGGCCTTCAAGGACGCCGGCAGCGGCACGTAATCCAGCGATGCGGCCATCGCATCGCCGTTCTTGTACGCCCAGCTGAAGAAGTTCAGAGCTCCCGCGGCGGCCTTGGCGTCGGTCGGGGCGCTGCGCATCAGGATGAACGTCGCACCCGTGATCGGCCAGCTGTCCGGGCCCGGCTGATCGGTCAGGATCAGGTTGTAGGCCTGGGCGTGCGCCCAGTCGGCATGCGCCGCCGCCGCCTGGAAGGTCTTCGAACTCGGCGCCACCGCCCGGCCCGCCCGGTTCGTCAGCAGCGCATAGGTCATCTTGTTCTGGATCGAATAGGCGTATTCGACGTAGGTGATCGCCCCGTCCGTCTGCTGGGCCATGCTCGACACGCCCTCGCTGCCCTTCGCCCCGATCCCCACCGGCCATTGGACCGAGGTGTTCGCCCCGACCCGCGCCTTGAAGTGCGGATTGGTCTGGGACAGGTAATAGGTGAACAGGAAATTCGTCCCCGAACCGTCCGAGCGGTAGATCGGCGCGATCGCCGTCGCCGGCAGCTTGAGCTTCGGGTTCAAGCGCTGGATGCGCGGATCGTTCCAGGTCGTGATCTCGCCGAGGTAGATGCTAGCGAGCGTCGCCCCGTCGAGGCGCAGCTGTCCCGGGCCGACGCCGGCGATGTGCACCACCGGCACCACGCCGCCCATCACCGTGGGAAACTGGATCAGGCCGTTGCGCGCGAGCACCGCCGCCGACAGCGGCATGTCCGAGGCGCCGAAGGTCACCGTCTTCGCCTCGATCTGCTGGATGCCGCCGCCCGAGCCGATCGACTGATAATTCAAGCCGACGCCGGTCAGCTTCTTGTACGCATCCGCCCACTTGGCGTAGATCGGATACGCGAACGTCGAGCCCGCGCCCGCGATGCTCGCCGCCTGCGCCGTGCCGCCGATCGCCGCCATCGCCACCATCGCCGCCGCGGCGCCGATCGTCGAGCGCTTGAATTGAGAAAAATTCATGAGGATCTCCAGACTTGATGACTCTTCATCGTCGCATCCGAATGTTTCAGACTCGTGACGCCGGGCGCCGTCAGGCGCCGAGCAGCAACTCGAGCGTGCGCCGGTACAGGCCGTGCAGCCGGTCGATGTCGGCGACGCTGACACATTCGTCGACCTTGTGTATCGTCGAGTTGACCACGCCGAGTTCGATGACCTGTGCGCCCATTGGCGCGATGAAGCGGCCGTCGGAGGTCCCGCCGCCGGTCGACAGCCGCGTCGACAGCGCGAGTTCATCCCGCACCGCCCGTGAAACCGCGTCCGACAGCACGCCGGGCGCGGTCAGGAACGGCAATCCGGACACGAACCAGTCGAGGGAATGCTTGACGCCGTGGCGCGCAAGAATCTCCGACACCGTACGCTGCAGGGATTGGACCGTCTGTTCGGTCGAGAAGCGGATGTTGAAGCGCACCTTCAACTCGCCCGGTACGACGTTCGGCGCGCCGGTTCCGGCGGAGATGTTCGACACCTGGAACGTCGTCGGCTGAAAATGGGCGTTGCCCTCGTCCCAACGGCGTGCAACCAGTTCGGCGAGCGCGGGCGCGAACGCATGGACCGGATTGTCGGCGAGCTGCGGGTAGGCGACGTGCCCCTGGACCCCCTGCACCGTCAGGCGCCCGCTCAGGCTGCCGCGGCGGCCGATCTTGACCACGTCGCCGATGCGGTTTTCGCTCGACGGCTCGCCGACGAGGCACCAGTCGATGCGCTCGCCCCGCGCCTTCAAGACTTCGACGACACGGCGCGTGCCGTCGACCGAGGGACCCTCTTCATCGCTCGTGATCAAAAAGGCGATCGTGCCGCGGTGGG
The DNA here is from genome assembly GCA_021780475.1 of Pseudomonadota bacterium. Lineage (GTDB taxonomy): Bacteria > Pseudomonadota > Gammaproteobacteria > Steroidobacterales > Steroidobacteraceae > Bog-1198. The sequence goes on along the minus strand of JAJXYR010000197.1, from coordinate 3,934 downwards.
CCGGGTGGGCGCCGACGAATTCCTCGCAGGCGGTCACCATCGCGGCCAGACCGCTCTTCATGTCGGCGGCGCCGCGGCCGTACAGCATGCCGTCCCGGACGACCGGCTCGAAGGGGTCGGTCCGCCATTCCTCGAGCGGTCCCGGAGGCACCACGTCGGTATGGCCCGCGAAACAGAACACCGGTCCCGATGTGCCTCGCGTCGCCCAGAAGTTCTCCACCGGGCCGAACGGGAGCCGCTCGACGATGAAGCCGATCGCCTCGAGCCGCGCGATCATCAGCGCCTGGCAGCCGCCGTCGACCGGGCTCACCGAGGGTCGCGCGATCAAATCCTTCGTCAACGCGAGCGTCGCCGACATCAACGCGGCCGCACCGTCGCGACGCCGCGCCGGGCGTTCGCCCAAACGCCGAACGCGCCGAGTCCGGCCGACGCCATCAACACCCACGCGGGCATCGCGAGTCCGAGCAGGCGCCAATCGACTTTCGCGCACTCGCCGGAGCCCGACAGCACCTTGACGAGCACGTCCTTCAAGGGCAGCACCTGCAGCAGAAAGTTGAGCGACGCGCCGCAGGTCGGCACGGCGCCGGGCGGCAGGCTCTGGATGTACAGCTGGCGCGCGGCGACCGCGACCGTCGCGAGCGCGGTGAGCGCAAGCAGCACCGCGTAGGCCACGCGGCCGCCGCCCTTCGGCGCGTGCGCGGCCGCGGCCAGGAACACGATTCCGGTCGCGAAAACCCCGACGCGCTGGAAGATGCACAGCGGACAGGGGTCGAGGTGCAGCACGTATTGCGAATAATATGCGTATCCCAACAGGCCCGCGCAGGCGATGAACCCCGCCAGGTTCCACAGGCGCCGGCTCACGACTGCGGCCTCGTGGAAATGTCGATCTGCTTGGCGACATCCTCGAGCGAGGTATGGCGGACATCCTTGCCGTGCACCATGTAGATCACGTACTCGCAGATGTTCTTGGCATGGTCGCCGATCCGTTCCAGCGCGCGCACCACCCACATCATCTCGAGCGCGCGGCGGATCGAACGTGGATCCTCCATCATGAAGGTCATGCACTGACGCTGGATCGACTCGTACTCCTCGTCGACCATGCGATCCTCGCGCGCGGTGCGCAGCGCCGACTGGGAGTCCATGCGCGCGAACGCGTCGAGCGCGTCATGCACCATCTGCGCGACCTGGCGGCCGAGATGCTTGACCTCGCGATACTTGTCGGCGGGCCGCTCCATCGTCGCCAGGCGCGAGGCGATGTAGCCGATCTTCTCGCCCTCGTCGCCGATGCGCTCCAGGTCGGTGATGGTCTTGATGATCGCGACGATGACCCGCAGGTCGCCGGCCGCCGGGGCGCGCAGCGCGAGGATGCGGCTGCACTCCTCGTCGATCGACACCTCCATGCCGTTGACCTTGTAATCCTCGGTCGCGACCGACTCGCCGAGCCGGCTGTCGCCCTCGACCAGGGCGGTGATCGCCTTCTGCAGCTGTTGTTCGACGAAACCGCCCATCTGCAGGACCTGGTTGCGGACCTTTTCGAGGTCCTCGTTGAACCGCCGTGAGATGTGGTGGGTTAGGTCTGCGGTTTCCATCGATTGTTCCCCTTGGAGGAGTGCGAAGCTCGGCGTCCGTTTACATCCCTTTCAGGGCCACGTCAACCGTCCGCGCGGGATTTCGCGACGACGACGGCGGCGCGCACCCGTTCAGGCGGAAAATGGCACGCGAACGTGCTGCCCCTGCCCTCGACACTTTGCACCTCGAGGCGGCCGCCGTGGCGCTGGACCGCGTGTTTGACGATCGCGAGTCCGAGCCCCGAGCCGCCCTGGCTGCGGGAGCGGCCGGCATCGACGCGGTAGAACCGCTCCGTCAGCCGCGGTATGTGCTCCCGCGGCACGCCGATGCCGCTGTCGATCACCGCGAATTGCGCACCGTCCGCGTCGACGGTCCAGCGCATCAGCACGCGGCCGTCCGCCGGGGTGTATTTGATCGCATTATCAAGCAGGTTCGTGAACGCCGACTCGATCTCCTGCGGCACGCCGTACAGGCCCTCGGCCGCGTCCAGCGCGAGCGCGATCTCGCGGGGGCGCAGCGTGCGCGCCAGCGCGTCGCGATGCAGGCGCTCGAGCAGCCGCGGCACGTCGATCGGCTCCCGGCCGGCTTCTTCGTCGGCCGCTTCGAGCCGCGAAAGCTCCAACAGGTCGGCGATGATGGAGTTCATCCGCAGCGCCTGGGCGCGCATGTCGCGGATCGGACCCTCCCAGGCCGGATCGAGCCCGGCATCGTCGGCCAGCGTGTCGAGATAACCGGCGATCACGGTGAGCGGCGTGCGCAGTTCGTGCGAGGCGTTGGCGACGAAATCCTTGCGCATCGCCTCCAATTGCATCTGGCGCGTAACGTCGCGCACGAGCAGCAGCGACTGGCCGGCGCCGTAGGGAACGACCTGAAGCGCCAGGTACATCTCGGCCTGCATCGGCGGGCGGATGATCAGCGGCGAGCTGAACTCCGCCGAGTGCAGGTAGTGGATGAACTCCGGCACGCGGATCAGGTTGTCGATGCGCAGGCCGATGTCGACCGGCCGCATCAAGCCGAGCAGGTTGCCGGCGCGCCGGTTGAACCAGACGATCTCGCTCTGGCCGCCCAGGATGATCACCCCGTCCGGCAGCGCCGCGGTCGAGCGGCGTAATTCGCGGAACAACTGGGCGAGCCGCCGCTTGTGGAACTGCTTGCGCCGGTGCAGTCTGACGATGTGGGCGACGACGTCGCCCCAGACGCCGCCGATCGCCGGCGGATCGAGCTGCGAGCGCAGGCGCAGCCAGCGCTCCACAAGGTACAGATTGCGCAGCTGCCACGCCAGGTACAGGCTGAACGCGACGATCAACCACAGCCAGGCCGGCGGCACGAACAGACCGACGATCACGCCGAGCAGCAGGATGCCGGCGAGACGCGCGAGCGCGAAAGTCCAGACCGCCTTCATTGGCTAGATTAATAGCACCTTTCAGGCGTCCCGCGTGGAGAAACGATAACCGGAGCCGCGCACGGTCTGCACCAGGCCCTCGAGCGAGAATGGCTCGAGCGCCTTGCGCAGCCTGCGGATGTGGACGTCGACCGTGCGTTCTTCGACGTAGGTGTTGCCGCCCCAGACCCGGTCGAGGAGCTGTCCGCGCGTGAACACCCGCTCCGGATGGGTCATGAAGAAATGGAGCAGCCGGTATTCGGTCGGACCGAGCGGAATTTCGCGCTCGCCGGCGCTGACGCGATGGCTCGAGTCGTCGAGCCGCAGGCCCTCGACCTCGACCACGTCGGTGCCGCCGGCGGGCGCCGCCCGGCGCAGCACCGCCTGGATCCGCGCAAGCAGTTCCCGCGTCGAAAACGGCTTGGTCACGTAATCGTCCGCCCCGCCCTCGAGGCCGCCGACCTTGTCCTGTTCCTCGGCGCGGGCGGTCAGCATGATCACCGGGATTTCCTCGGAGTCCTTCGAGCGCTTCAGCGAGCGGGTGAGTTCCAGGCCGCTCATGTCGGGCAGCATCCAGTCGACCAGCATGAGATCGGGCCGGGCATCGACCAGACGCGCCCGCGCCTCGCGGCAATCCTCCGCTTCCAGCACTTCATAGCCGGCGCGGCGCAACCCGAAGGCGATCATGTCCCGGATTGCCTTCTCGTCCTCGACAATCAGAATGCGCTTGGCGCTCATATTCCAACCATTACACAGGGCGGATGTGACATTTCGGTGACGGCGCCCGCTCAACGGGAGCGCTCGGCCTCGGTCAAGGCCACTTTGTCGCGCAAATACAGCGGTACCAGCTCGGCCGGATCGATGAGTTCGCCGGCGGCGGCGCGCAGCGCGCCGAGCGACGCGATGTCGCGCGCATGCGGCAGCGCCGCGGCAGCCGCGTCGGCGACGTCCACGGCCGGCAGCGCCGCGAGCTCCGGATACGCG
>JAJXYR010000300.1 GCA_021780475.1 Pseudomonadota bacterium | reverse complement strand
GTGGCCGCAGCGCGGCGCGAACGCGCAGCCGGCGGCGGCTTGTCCGGCGGCGGGCGGCTGGCCGGCGAGCGTCGCGAGCCTAAGTGCGACGGGCCCCTCGATCGTCGGCGAACAGCGCATCAGTGCGGCGGTGTAAGGGTGACGCGGCGCGCGGAACAGTTCGCGACAGGCGGCGGTCTCGACGATCCGGCCCGCGTACATCACGACGATCCGTTCCGCGAGGCCGGATACGACCGCCAGATCGTGGCTGATCAACAGGATTCCCATGCCCGATTCGCGCCGCAGCCGGCCGAGCAGTTCGAGCACCTGCGCCTGCACGCCGGCATCGAGCGCGGTAGTCGGCTCATCGGCGATCACCAGGTCCGGCCCGCACAGCAGACTCATGCCGATGACGACGCGCTGGCGCATGCCGCCGGACAGTTGATGCGGATAATCGTCGAGGCAACGCGCCGGATCCGGCAAGCCGACGCGCGCCAACATCTGTAGCGCGGCCTGACGCGCCGCCCGCCAGCCGAGGCGGCGATGGCAGACGAGGACCTCGGCCATCTGTACGCCGATTTTCAGGTGGGGCGTCAACGCCGACTGCGGGTCCTGAAAGATCATCGCCAGTCGCGACCCGCGCACCTCGTTCAGCCGCTCGACCGGCGCCGACAACAGCTCCAGCCCGGCAAAGCGCACGCTGCCGCCCGCCGCGGCATTCGCCGGCAACAGCCCCATCGTCGCAACGCACAACTGGGTCTTGCCGCTGCCCGACTCACCGACGATGCCGACGCACTCGCCCGCGCCGACCCGCAGGGACAGGTCGCGGACCGCCTCGACATCGCCGGCGGCGCGCCGGAACACGACGCTCAAATTCTCGATTTCCAGCACGGCGGCCACGGGTCTCAGCGCTCGCGCACGTCGAGCGCCTCGGCGAGCGCATCGCCGAGCACGTTGAACGCGACCAGCAGGATCGCGAGGATCAGGCCCGGCACCAGCAGCATCCACGGCGCCGCCTCCATCTCCGAGGCGCCGGCGGCGATCAGCGTGCCCAGACTCGCCTGCGGTTCCTGGATTCCGAGACCGAGAAAACTCAGGAAGCTCTCGAACAGGATGATCTGCGGCACGGTCAACGTCGCATAGACCAGCACCGGTCCGAGCACGTTCGGGACGACGTGACGGACGATGATGCGCACCGGACCCGCGCCGCCGGCGACGGCGGCTTCGATGAATTCGCGACCGCGGATCACCATCGCCTGGCCGCGGACGATGCGCGCCATCGTCAGCCAGCCGATCGCGCCGATCGCGACGAACAACAGTTCGACACTGCGGCCGAACACGACGGTGAGGAGGATCACGAAGAAGATCAGCGGCAGGCCGCTCATGATTTCCAGCACCCGCATCATCGCATGATCGATGCGCCCCCCGGAGAAGCCGGCCACCGCGCCATAGGCGATGCCGACGATCAGGCTGACCACGGTCGCGACCAGCGCGACCGCGAGCGAGATCCGGGTGCCGTCGAGGGTGCGCACGAACAAATCGCGCCCGAGCCGGTCGGTTCCCCACCAATGCGCCCCCGTGAGCCCGGGGGGGATCGCGATGTTCGACCAGTCGATCGCATCGTAGGAATTGGGATTGAGCCAGGGACCGACGATCGCGAGCCCGACCAGCACCAGGATCGCCGCGAACGCGATCGTCGCCCGGCGCGACCGGCGCAGGCGGCTCCAGGCATCGCTCATGTCTCGAGCCGGACGCGCGGATCGAGCGCCGCGATCAGCAGGTCGACGAGGAGCCCCATCGTGATCAGCATCGTCGAATACACGATGACCATGCCGAGAACCAGCGTGTAGTCCCGATTGAGCGCGCCCTGGACGAGATACCGCCCGATGCCGGGCAACCCGGCAATCGTCTCGACCACCAAGGAACCGCTCATGACCATCGCCGCGGCCGGTGCGAGATAGCTCGCGACGGGGATCAACGCCGGCCGCAGCGCATGGCGCAGCACGACGGTGCGGCGCGGCAGGCCTTTGGCGAACGCGGCGCGTATGAACGGGCTGTGCATGACCTCGATCAGGTTCCCTCGCGTCAGGCGCGCGATCGTCGCGAGCGGCGGCAGCGACAGCGCGGCCACCGGCAGGACGAGATCCGCGACCGACCCGCGATCCCAGCCGGCGACGGGAAGCCAGTGCAGATAGATCCCGAACAGCAACCCCAAGGCCGGCAACAGCACGAACGAGGGTACCGCGATGCCGAGGACCGCGAGCCCCATCGTCAGGTGGTCGGCGATCCGCCCGCGTGCGAGCGCCGCCGCAGCCCCGGTCGCGACGCCCCCGATCAGCGCGATGCCGAGTGCGAGCGCGCCGAGCGTCAGACTGATCGGCAGGCCCTCGCCGATCAGTTCCGTGACCGTGAAATCGCGGTAACGGAACGAGGGACCGAAATCCCCGTGCAACAGACCACCGACATAGCGCCCGTACTGGATCCACAAGGGTTGGTCGAGACCGTAGGTCGCATTGAGGTTCGCCATCACGTCCGCCGGCAGCGTCTGCTCCTGATCGAAGGGCCCTCCCGGAGCGATCCGGATCAGGAAGAAGCTGAGCGTGACGATCGCGAGCAATGTGGGGATGGCGCCGCCGAGACGGACCAGAAAATAGCGGATCATCTGCATGCGTCCGGTCAGTGTAACCACTGACCGCGAGGTGGACAAGGTACGCGGCCGACATTAAACTGTCGCGCCGCCGGAGGCTCCATGGATTCGACCCGACCAATTCGCGCGTTGATGCGCGGACTCGAGACCTTGTGCGCAATCAATGCGCACGACGGTGCGACCGTGGCCGACCTGGTCCACACGACGCGGCTGCCGCGCACCACCGTCTATCGCCTGCTCGGAACGCTGTGCGAGGCGGGATACGCGCAACGCGACCCGCTGGACGATCGCTACCGTGTGACGCCCCGGGTCCACCGCCTCGCGTTTCGGGTACCGATCCGCGACGGCGACCGCGTGCTGGCGGCGCTGAACGTCGAGCTGGGCGAGTTCGAACCCAATGGGGCCACGACCGCGCGCTTTCTGGCAGAATTGCAGGATTGCGCGACGCGGATCGCCACAGAATTTTGGAAGAACCGGGTCGAATCGCGGCGTACGGACACGCCCGATGCGGCCGACTAAGGAGCACGAATGAAGAAGATCCTGGTATGCATCAAGCGGGTCGTCGATTACAACGTCCGCGTGCGCGTGAAGCCCGACGAGAGCGGCGTGATGCTCGACGGCTTGAAAATGAGCGTCAATCCCTTCGATGAAATCGCGCTGGAAGAGGCCCTGCGCATCAAGGAACGCGGCACCAACGCCGAGGTCGTCGCCGTCAGCATCGGCGTCGCGGACACGCAGCAACAACTGCGCACCGCGCTCGCGATGGGCGCCGATCGCGCGATCCTCGTCCAGACCGACCAGCCGATCGAACCCCTGACCGCCGCCCAGACCATCCTCGCGGTGGTGCGCAAGGAGAATCCGGATCTGGTCCTGCTCGGCAAACAGGCGATCGACGACGATGCGAATCAGACCGGACAGATGCTCGCCGCGTTGTGGGACCGGCCGCAGGCGACATACGCCTCGAAGCTCGAACTCGACGGTGCCAAGGCGACCGTGACGCGCGAAGTGGACGCGGGCCTTGAAACGATCGAGGTCGACCTGCCGGCGGTCGTCAGTGTGGACCTGCGCCTCAACGAGCCGCGCTACGTGAAATTGCCGGACATCATGAAGGCGAAAAAGAAGCCGCTGGACGTGGTTTCCCTGGAAAGCCTCGGCGTCGCGCCCGCCGTTTGGCTCAAGGCCGTGAAAACGCAGCCGCCGGCGCAACGCCAGAAGGGAGTCATGGTCAAGGACGTGGCCGAACTCGTCGATGCACTGAAGAAGAAGGGGTTGATCTGATGTCGAAAATACTGATTCTCGGCGAGCACGACGGCAAGACGCTGAACCCGTCGACGCACAAGTGCGTCACCTGCGCAAAGGCGATCGCCGGCGCGGAAATCACCGTGCTCGTGCTCGGCGCGGACACCGCCGCGGTCGCGGCCCAGGCGGCGTCGATCCACGGCGTGCACCACGTCCTGCGCGTCGACCGGCCGGAGAACGCCCATCCGCTCGCCGCCACGTTCGCCCCCCAGATCGCCGCGCTCGCGCCCGCGTACACCCATGTGTTCGGGCCGTCGACGAGTTTCGGCAAGGACCTGACCCCGCGCGTCGCCGCGCTGCTCGGCGTACCGCAGGTCAGCGACCTGATGGCGGTCGAGGGGGCGCACCGTTTCCGCCGCCCGATCTACGCCGGCAACGCGATCGTGACGGTCGAAGCCGACGCCGCCCGCATCCTGGTCGCGACCGTGCGGGTCGCCTCGTTCGAGGCGGCGGCGGCCACCGGCGGTTCGGCCGCGGTTGCGTCGCGGACGCTCGACGTGGTCCTGCCGACGCACACCCGATACGTCGGGTCCCGTTCCGGTTCGACCGACCGACCGGATCTGCAGACGGCGGCGCGGGTCGTTTCCGGCGGACGCGCGCTCGCGAGTGCCGAGAACTTCAAGCTGCTGTACGACCTCGCGGACAAGATCGGCGCCGCGGTCGGCGCCTCGCGCGCGGCCGTCGATGCCGGCTACGCCCCGAACGAGATGCAAGTCGGCCAGACGGGCAAGATCATCTCGCCCGAGGTCTACATCGCGTTCGGCATCTCCGGCGCGATCCAGCACCTGACCGGGATCAAGGATGCCCGTACGATCGTCGCGGTCAACAAGGACCCGGAAGCGCCGATTTTCGAAGTCGCCGATCTTGGCCTGGTCGGAGACCTGTTCCAGGTCGTCCCGGAGATTTCGCGGATTCTGGGAGCCTAGGCCGGCTCCGCCGCGGCGTCCGCCGCCGAAGCGACCGCATCGATCGCTTCGGCGGCGAGATCCGCATGCTCCCGCTTGAACGTCATCGGCGGGCGCAGTTTCAGCACATTCCCGCCCGGCCCGTCGAGCCCGGTCAACACGCCGTGGCGCGCGGCCAGCGCATCGACGATGCGCTGCGCCCGCGGCTTCGACGGCCGGCCCAGATCATCGACGACCTCGAGGCCCAGCAGCAGGCCCGCTCCCCGCGCGGCGCTGAATGCGCGGTGTCTGGAAACCAGTTCGCGTAGTTTCGCGAGGAAATACGCACCGGTCGTCTGCGCGTTCTCCATCAAACGTTCCCGCTCCAGCACCTCGAGCACCGCGAGACCCGCCGCTGCCGCGACCGCGTTGCCGCCAAAGGTCGAAAACACCGCGCACCGCGCCTGAAACTCCTCGAGCAGCGCCCGACGCGTGATGACGACCCCGAGCGGAAAACCGTTTCCGACCGGCTTGCCGAGCGTGACGATGTCGGGCTCGAGGCCTCGCCGTGCAAACCCCCAGAAATGCGAGCCGGAGCGCCCCAGGCCGTACTGGACCTCGTCGGCCACCACGAGCGCGCCGCTCGCGCGCACACCCGCGCCGAGCTGCGCCGCCCAGGCCGGCCGCGGATCGAGGATCCCATTGCTCGTGAGCGCCGAATCGAGGAAAAAGGCGGCGGGGGCCAAACCGCGGCCGGTGAGCGCGGCGAGCGCCCGCTCAAGATCCGGCGCCTCGTCGGGCGCGCGCAGCGTCTCCACCCGCGGGTCGCCCGCCCCGCCCGCCGCCGGCGTCAGCGCCGTCACCGCATCGGTGATGCCGTGGTAGGCGTGTTCCATGATCAAGGCGCCGCGCCGTCCGGTCGCCGTTTGCGCGATGCGCCACGCGATGTCGTTGGCCTCGCTGCCGGAATTGACGAACAGGCAGGCATCGAGCCCGGCCGGCAGCCGCGACGTGAGCTGCTCGGCGTAGTCCAGGATCGCCTCATGCAGGTAGCGTGTGTTCGTCGCGAGCGTAGCCGCCTGGCGCCGGATCGCTTCGACCACCGCCGGGTGCGCATGCCCGACGTGGGGAACATTGTTGTAGACATCGAGGTAGCGCCTGCCGTCGGCATCGAACATCCACACATCCGCGCCGCGCACCAGCTGCAGAGGTTCGCGATAGAACAATTCCGCGCCGGCTCCGAGGAAGCGGGCACGGCGCTTGCGCAGCGCCGCCCGCGCCGGGAGCGTGCCCGCCGCTTCGTGCCAGGACGCCGTGAGCGCAGCCTCCCCCGCGTCGCATAACCTATGCAGAGCCTCCTCGGCGCGCGGCGCCGCCCGCGCCAACGCCCCCGCGCCGGCCGGGTCATGTCGGCGGCGCCAGGCCTGGACCAGGATCGTGATGGCGAGCCGCGCGCGGATCACGTCGAACAGGCAGTCCACCTCGGCCGATTGGAGCTTAAGCTCGCGCGCAAAACCACCGATCAGCGCCGCCAGATCGCCGATCCGGGCAATACCTTCGGAAAGCCCTTCGGCCATGGAAACCGCCGGTTCGAGGACCAGCGGCGCATGAATCATGTCGCCGAAATCGAGTATTCCACTGACGGCGGTGCCGGTGTCGTCGACCAGCAGGTTGCCGGCGTGGCAATCGCCGTGAATCGCCTGGCTGCGCAAGCCGTTCAGAACATTCAAACGCCGCTCGAAAGCCGCGGCGGCGTCGCTCACGGCGTCGCGCGCGCGCGAATCTTCGATCTCGCCGGCGAAGGCCGCCAGGGATGGCAGACGGCGCACATCCCAGGCCAGCTCCCGCGCAAGCGCCGGATCGAAGAATCCTTCGAGCGCGCGGTCGAGCCGGGCAAGCAACGCCCCCAGGTCCGCAAACGACGGGGTGGGTGCGCCGGTGGCGGGCCACCGTCTGCCGGCGAGATGCCCGATCACCAGCAGTTCGCGGGATACGCCGGCGATCGACACCCGCACGTGGTCGGCGCCGGAGCGGGCCGGAAGAATCCGCGGCACGGGCAAGCCGGGATCCCTCGATGCAATGTGCCGCAGCACGGCGGCCTGAACCGCCGCCGCCCCGGAATCCGCGGGATCGACGAACTTCAGCACATGGCGTGCGCCGGACGACGTCAGCAGCGAGAAATTCTGATCGCGCTCGCCGTCCAGGTTCGACGGCTCGCCGTCGAGTCCGTGGGTCTCCGCCGCGCAGCGCGCCGCCTGTGCCGGCGTGATGTCGGCCGACGTGGTCCGTAACGCGCGCAAATCGGCCCGCGGACGCCTAGATCTTGGACAGGACGAAATCCGCGGCCGACACCTTGAACTCGCCCGGCTTCTCGACTTCGACCAGCGTTGCAACCCCGTCCTTCGCGACGATCGCGAAACGCTGGCCGCGCGTGCCCATGCCGAAGCCGCTCGCGTCGAGTTCGAGGCCCAGCGCCTTGGCGTATTCGGCGTTGCCGTCGGCGAGCATCATGACCTTGTCGCCGACGTTCGCGTGCTTGCCCCAGGCATTCATCACGAACACGTCGTTGACCGCCATGCAGGCGACCGTGTCGACACCCTTGGCCTTGAAGGCATCGGCGTGATCGACGAAGCCCGGCAGATGCCGGGCGTCGCACGTGGGCGTGAAGGCACCCGGCACCGAAAACAGCACCACCGTCTTGCCGCCGAACAATTGTTCCGTGGTGATCTTCTGCGGTCCGTCCGCCGTCATCCGCGTAAAGCTTCCCGACGGCAAGCGCTCTCCGACTTTGATCGCCATGGTCTCAACTCCTTGGGGTTCAGCTCAAGTTGCCGGCGTACAACGCCCACAGCTTGAGGATATTCGGCGGCATCGTGGTGACACTCTTCAGCCCGGCAAAGGCCTTCTTCGCGGCCGGGATATTCTTCAGCTGTTGGTTCGCCAGGCCGAGGTATACATAGGCCTCACCCAAGCTCTTGACCCCGCCCTTCTGAAGGCCCGTCTGGATCGCGGAGGCGGCGTTGGCGTAGTCGCCGAAGCCGTAGTAGACCTCCCCGAGCTTCACATAGAGCTGGCCGGCGCCGCTCTTCGCCGCTTCCTTCGCGAATTCCGCCTGTCCCTTGCGGTCCGCATCGGCACGCTTTTGCATGTCGGCGAGCAGACGATTCGTGCGGGCCTGCTGGTCCGGGGCGATCACGCCGCTGGCAAGCGCCTTCTTCAGCACGTCCGTCGCTTCGCCCGGCAGCGCGGCATCGCCGAGGAGCTGCGCCATCTCGACATAGTCGCTGCCGACCTTCATGGAATTCGTGTTGTACATGATCCGGTAGATCATCAGGAGATTGCGGTCCTGTTTCTCATCCTGGCGTTCGATGCGCAGCAGCGCGTTCCAATAGTCCGGCTTGTTCGTCAGGCGGATCAGATCGGAGTAGCCCGAGATCTCGCCGGCGGTGTCCTTCGCGTCGAAGGCGCAGCGCAGTTTGATCTGGTAATAGCCCTCCTGCGGGACCTTGCCGTCCTTGCGGGTCGCGGCGATCGCCTTGTCCATGTAGGCACCGGCGTTCTTGCAGTTGTTGGTCAGGTAGTAGCTCTGGCCGATCACCGCATAAATGTCCGGACTCGCGGCGCCCAGGTCGGCCAGCTTCTTGCCGTACTCGATCGCCTTGGGATATTCGTGGGCGTTGTAGCTCAACTGGAACACCGCGCGCGTGAAGCGCAGCGTGTCCGCGGGCGTGCACGCGCCGGTCGCGAGCGCGGCCTCCCAGGAGGCCTGCGCATTCTTCATGTCATTCGTCTTGACGTACGCGTAGGCCTTCAGATCATCGATCGTTTTGCGATCGAACGGCGTCAAGCCGCTCTTCCCTTCGGCTTCCTTGAGGTTCTTCAGACCTTCGGCGAACTTGCCCGCCTGCAGCGCCTTTTGCGCCGCGATCAACGGCCGCGCGATGGAGCGGCTGATCTGGGGTCCCTTGGGGGCCGCCGCGAGCGCGGGCATCGTGCCGATGGCGAGCAGGGCCGCGGCAATCGTGATGATGAATCGGCTCTGCTTGAGTAATTTCGCACGCATCGTCATCAAACCTCTTTAAGCGATATGGACCGGCGCCTTCAAAGAAACGGCGCGAAACCCCTGATTGTTCGAGGGCGGCGCGCCGGATTTTTTTCTGGAAGTATGCGCAACTAGAACAAATTGTTGTTTACGAACCCGATCTTCTTCATGCCGCGGCTCTGCAGGTCGGCCAGCGTTTTCGCGACGACGTCGTACTTCGCGAATTTGTCGACCGTGATGTGAACCTCCGGCTGAGGATCCTTGTTGGTCTCCTGCATGATGTAGTTCTGCAGCGTCGGCCGGTCGACCGCGGTGCCGTTCCACATCAACGTGCCGTCGAAGTCGATCGACAGGTTGATCACGGGCGGCGGCGGCGGCGGAACGAAGTTCGGCGGTGGCGGCAGCGGATTGTCGATCTTGACCGCGTTCGTCATCACGGGAATGGTGATGATGAAGATGATCAAGAGCACCAACATGACGTCGATCAACGGCGTCATGTTGATTTCTGCCATCGAGCCGCCGGAGTCTCCAAGATTCATTGCCATTAGAAGACTCTCCTACTGAACGCCGAGGTGATCGGGGATGGTCAGGAACGCGACCTTGCGGATGCCGATTTCCTGCGCGGCGACCAAGACCTGACCGACGTAGAGGTATCGGGTGTCCTTGTCGCCCCGGATATGCACCTCGGGCTGCGGATCTTCGGTGACGATCGACCGCAACTCGGTTTTCAGATCCGCCTGATTCGCCAATTTCTTGGTGTTCCAGTAGATCGTGCCGTCCTTGTCGATGGAGACCGTGATGTTCTCCGGCTTCGTCACCGTCGGTACGTTGGTCGCCGTGGGCAGATTCAGGTGAATCTGCGGCACGATGACCGGGATCGTGATGATGAAGATGATCAACAAGACCAACATCACGTCCACGAGGGGCGTGACGTTGATCGTCGACATCGCGTCGCCTTCGCCGCTGGTGTCAATACTGAGCGCCATGGCGGCTTGGTCCTAGCGTGCCGCTGCGGGAGCGGCTTGCTTCGCTACGCCCGCCGCCTTGTCCGCGCCGAGCGTCATCTTCGCGCCCGACACCAGGTAGGCATGCAGTTCGTGCGTGAAGTGGCTCACGTATTCTTGGATGACCCGGTTGCGGCGCAACAGCATGTTGTAGCCGAGCACCGCGGGCACCGCGGCGAACAGACCGATCGCGGTCATGATCAAGGCCTCGCCGACGGGGCCCGCGACCTTGTCGATCGACGCCTGGCCGGCCAAGCTGATCGCGATCAGCGCGTGATAAATGCCCCAGACGGTGCCGAACAAGCCGACGAACGGCGCGGTGGAACCGACGGACGCCAGAATCGACATGCCCGACTGCATGCGGCCCACGACCATGTCGGCGGTGCGCTGCAGCGCCTGCGTGATCCACTCGCTCGAGTCGATCGCACCCGCCAGGCGGGTCTTGTTCGCCTCGTGGTGCTCGTAGGCCTTCTTGCCGGCTTCCGCGAGCGCGCGGTACGGGTTGTTGTCACCCTTGAGCTTGGCAACGCCGTCGTTCAGATTGTTCGCACTCCAGAATTCCTTCTCCGCCTCGCGCCCTTGTTTGCGCAGGCGGCGCTGATCGAAGAATTTCGTGATCATGACGAACCACGTCATGAAGGACATGATCAGGAGGATCGTGAATACCGACCGCGTGACGATGTCACCGTTCGTGAGCATCGCACCGAGGCCATAGGGGTTGTTTACTATTTGCTCTGACATGGACCGATTCCCTCTACTTAAAACTACGTTTTAGATCTATGGATGTAATTCAGTAAAACACTTGACGGATGCCCTTCCAGCCTGCGCGCTACTCCTCGGTGATCTTCCACACGATCGGCAGGATCGTCGTCGTCGCGACCGGCTTGCCGTTTTCCGTCGCCGGCAGGAAGCGCAGCACCTTGGCCACCTTCAGGCAGGCTTCGTCCAACCGCGGATGCCCGGCGCTCTGTTCGAGCGAGGCGGCTTCCACGCGACCGTTGACTCCGATCGTGATGCGCACGCGACAACGGCCCTCTTCACCCGCGCGCCGCGAGGCGTCCGGATAATAGTCCTGGATGTCGACCATGTGATGTGGATCTTCGCGGGGCGCCGTGCGCACGACATGCACGACCGGCGCCGGGCGCGCGACCGGCGCCGGGGCGACGGTGCGGGTGATCTGCGTGATGGCGTTCGTCTGCTGCGTCGGCGCCTGGATGTCGACGAACTCCGGCGGCGGCACGTAGGGCTTGATGTCCTGAAGCTTCGGCGGCGGCGGCGGCGGCTTGTCGTCCTTCTTCGGCTGGTCGATCTGGGCGATCTGGACGGGCGGAATGATGGTGTGGACGATCCGGCTCGCGAGGCCGTTATAGAAACCGTAACCGATGAGAACGTGCAGCAAAATCACGGCGAGGAACGCGAGTCCTCGTTTGCCGGAAAATAATGATGGCTCTTCGTACGTATACATAATTCGGCTTACGCCCCGTCCCCTGACTCGATGTCACACCCCGTGCGATCGCGCCCTCTCGCCGCGCCTTGCGCACCCCTCAAACGCGCGCAGAGCGACGACGACCCCCCGATGAATTCGGTGATGTCCCCTCGCGCTCCGATCTGCGATACAACAGCGTGACACAAGTCACGCCCGAACTGCAAGCGCGGTTTGGCAATCACTTTCGCGTGACACATCGCCCGTCGAAAGTGCTTCGTTTCAGCCTCGATGCCCGCGCCGATCATTCGAGATCCGTGACCGCGCCGAGCGTTGCGCTGCTGACACACTTGGCGTACTTCGCCAACGCGCCGCGTCGCGCATACGGCGTCGGAGCCCGCCACGCCTTTTGCCTTTTTCGCCACTCCGCCGCGGTGACGTGCAGGCTGATTTCGCGCCGCCGCGCA
Organism: Pseudomonadota bacterium; assembly: GCA_021780475.1. GTDB lineage: Bacteria > Pseudomonadota > Gammaproteobacteria > Steroidobacterales > Steroidobacteraceae > Bog-1198. Next base: position 5,981 of record JAJXYR010000300.1, on the reverse strand, counting down.
TCGATCGAAATCCGATCGCCGCTGCGCACGAGCGCGATCGGGCCGCCGACCGCCGCTTCCGGCGAAATATGGCCGACGACGAAGCCGTGGCTGCCCCCCGAAAAGCGGCCGTCGGTGATCAGAGCGACTTCCCCGCCGAGACCCTTGCCGACCAGCGCGCCGGTTGGGCTCAGCATTTCGCGCATGCCCGGGCCGCCCTTCGGCCCCTCGTAGCGGATCACGACGACGTCGCCGGCGCGCACCGCGCCGCCGAGGATGCCGGCCAGGGCCTGCTCCTCGGAATCGAACACGCGCGCAACGCCTTCGAAACGCAGTCCTTCCTTGCCGGTTATCTTGGCGACGGCGCCGTCCGGCGCGAGATTGCCGTGCAACACGACCAGATGGCTGTCCTTTTTAATGGGATCGGACAGAGGCCGGATGATTTGCTGGCCCTTCGGATACGGCCGCACCGCGCGCAGGTTCTCCGCGAGGGTGGCTCCGGTGACGGTCAGGCAATCGCCATGCAGCAAACCCGCGTCCAGCAAGGTCTTCATCAGCGGCTGGATGCCGCCGATCGCCACCAACTCCGACATCGAATAGCGGCCGCTCGGCCGCAGATCCGCGAGCACCGGCACACGCCGGCCGATCCGTGTGAAATCCGCCAGACTCAACTTCACCTCGGCCGCCGACGCGATCGCGAGCAGGTGCAGCACGACATTCGTCGAACCGCCGAGCGCGATCGCGACCGTGATCGCATTTTCGAACGCGCGCCGCGTCATGATCTGGCGCGGCCGCAATCCCGCGACCACCAGGCGAACGACCGCCGCGCCGGCGCGCGTGCAGTCGGCGCGCTTGTCCGCCGAAATCGCATCCTGGGCCGAACTGTTCGGCAGGCTCATCCCGAGCGCTTCGATCGCCGAGGCCATCGTGTTCGCCGTGTACATGCCCGCGCAGGATCCGGGACCCGGAATCGCGCTGCGCTCGACGTATTTCAACTGTTGCTCGGAAACCGCACCCTTGGCATAGCCGCCGATCGCTTCGAACACCGACACGATGTCCCGCCCTTCGGCGCCCGGACGAATGGTGCCGCCGTAGACGAACACGGCGGGCCGGTCGAGGCGCGCGAGCGCGATCATGCAGCCCGGCATGTTCTTGTCGCATCCGCCGAGCGCGACGACGCCGTCGAACCCCTGGGCGCCGACGACCGTCTCGATGGAATCGGCGATGACCTCGCGGGATACGAGGGAGTAGCGCATTCCCGGCGTTCCCATCGAGATGCCGTCGGAAACGGTGATCGTATTGAATGTGACCGGCTTCGCGCCCTCAGCCTCGACGCCGCCGGCGGCGAGACGCGCCAGTTCATCGATGTGCACGTTGCAGGGGGTGAGGTTGCTCCACGTGGAGGCGATGCCGATCTGGGGCTTCGAGAAATCCGCGTCGCCGAAGCCGACGGCCCGCAGCATCGCGCGCGCCGGCGTCTGTTGGACGCCATCGACGACGACATGGGAATACTTGCGCGGATCGGCCGCGGGCTTCTTCCCGCGGGTCTTGTTCTCGGTCTTTTTCGGCATCAGGATCTCGGTTCAGGATGGAGGAGCCGCAGCATAAACAGCGCCGCCGCTATTGCGCAATGCCATAGCGCGCGGTCAGATAGCGATACGCGGCGCGCAACCCTTGAGCCTCGGCGCCGACAGCGCGGCCGGGACGCTCCTTCGGATTCCATGCATACAGATCCAGGTGCAGCCAGCGCGGCGACGCGGTGACGAATCTCTGCAGGAACAGCGCGCCGAATATCGCGCCGGCGAAGCTCGAGGCGGCGACGTTGCCGAGGTCGGCGACCCGGCTCGACAACTCGTCGGCGTACGGGGCCCACAGGGGCATCGGCCACACGGGGTCGTGCTCGGCGCTGCCGGCGCGGGCGAGCGCCTCCACCGCCTCGGCATCGTTGCCGAACAGCGCCGGCAGTTCGGGACCGAGGGCGACGCGAGCCGCGCCGGTCAACGTCGCGAAATCCACGATCAAGTCCGCGCCGTCGCCGTCCGCGAGCGAAAGCGCATCGCACAACACCAGCCTGCCCTCGGCATCGGTGTTGCCGACCTCGACCGACAGGCCCTTGTGCGTCGCGAGCACGTCACCGGGGCGAAACGCGTTGCCGCCGACGGCGTTCTCGACGGCGGGGATCAACACGCGCAGCTGCGCGCGGATCCCGGCATCCATCAGCATGATTGCGAGCGCGAGCGCCACGGCCGCACCGCCCATGTCCTTCTTCATCAGCGCCATGCCCGCGGCCGGCTTGAGGTCCAGACCGCCGCTGTCGAAGCACACGCCTTTTCCGATCAGCGCCACGGTCGGCAGCGCAGCGCCGCCCGCCGGCGTCCAACGCAGTTCGATCAGCCGCGGCGCCGCGGCGCTCGCGCGGCCGACGGCGTGGATCGCCGTGAAGCCGTCCCGCAGCAGTTCATCTCCCACCCATTCGCGAAACGCGGCGCCGTGGCGCGTCGCCACGGCGCGCGCCGCGGCCGACAACTCCGCCGGGCCGAAATCGGCGGCCGGCGTATTGATCCAGTCGCGCGCCATCGTCAGCGCCCGGGCGGCGCGCCCGACATAAGCCAAGTCGGCGTCGGCGGGCGCATCGAGGCGCGCGACACGCGCGGCGCAGCCGCCGCGGTAGCGCATGAATCGGTACGTCGCATACTCGAAACCGAGGCAGAGCTGGGTCGCCTCCGCGGCCGTGAACTCTTGCGCCGCGGCGAAGCGCAGCGGCGGCAGCCGGTCGGCGGTCGCGGCCGCCTGCCACAGCGACAACCCGCCCTGGCGCTTTCCCATTCCGGCGAGCGCGGCCCAGGGCGCGCCCGCGGCGTCCGGGATCAGCAGCGTGCGGTCGCGCTCGGCGCGGAAGTTATGCGCCTCGACCCAGCGGCGCGCGTGCGCCGTGGCCGCGGCACACCAGGCATCTAGCTCATCCTCGTACAAGAACCACAACGGAATCGCACCGCCGCCCGGCGTTGCGATCGCACCCGATTCTTCGTCCATATGAATGTCCTTCGCGCGGGCTTGGATTCGGACCCGGCAAGCCTTGCATGATAAGAGATTCTATGTTGCTATTGACGGCTAGTTCGCCCCTCGCATCAAAGCCGCGTTCTTGAGACCCCGCAAGAGACTCCGTCGGTCTTGAGGCGGGGTTTCGCGTTTCAAGGATTCGAGTCGGATCACCAGGAGAGCAGCATGCGTTTGTATTCGCAAAAAGATGTCGACCAGAAGGCGCTTCGCGGAGCGCGGATCGCCGTGCTCGGCTACGGCAGCCAGGGGCGCGCGCACGCATTGAATTTGCGCGACAGCGGCTTCGACGTCGTCGTCGGCGTGCGCAAGGGCGACAGCTTCAAGAAGGCCAAGCAGGACGGCTTGAAGGTCATGGAGCCCAAGGCCGCGGTCAAGGGCGCGCAGCTGGTCGCGATGCTCGTGCCCGATCTGACGCAGAAGGCGCTGTACGAGGAGCTGAAGACCGACATCGAACCGGGCGCGACGCTGCTGTTCGCGCACGGCTTCAACATCCACTTCAAGCAGATCAAGCCGCGCAAGGACCTCGATGTGGTGCTGATAGCGCCGAAGGGACCGGGGGACCTGGTGCGTCGCCAGTTCCAGCAGGGCCGCGGCGTGCCGAGCCTGATCGCGGTCGCGCAGAACCCCTCCAAGCACGCCAAGGCGAAGGCCCTCGCGTATGCGCACGGCATCGGCGGAACCCGCGGCGGCGTGCTCGAGACGACCTTCGCCGAGGAGACCGAGACCGACCTCTTCGGCGAACAAGCCGTGCTCTGCGGCGGCGCGACGGAACTGGTGCTGAAGGGTTACGAGACCCTGGTCGAGGCCGGGTATCAGCCCGCGGTCGCATATTATGAGTGTCTGCACGAGTTGAAGCTGATCGTCGACCTGCTGCACGAAGGCGGCATCACCAAGATGCACCGTTTCATCAGCGAAACCGCGAAGTACGGCGACCTGACCCGCGGCCCGCGCGTCGTCAACAAGGCGACGAAGCAGGAAATGCGCAAGATTCTCACCGAGATTCAAACCGGCAAGTTCGCGCGCCAGTGGATCGCGGAGAACAAGAGCGGCCGCCGCAAGTACAACAAGCTGATGAAGGCCGATCTCGGGCACTCGATCGAGAAGGTCGGCGCGCAGCTGCGTGCGCGCATGCCCTGGCTCGAGTCCGGCAAGGCCTGACGGCCCAAGGAGTCGAGACCCATGGCGGCGCGAACGATGTTCGACAAGGTCTGGGCGGCGCACGAAGTCGTGCCCGAGACCGCGGAAACCCCGGCGGTGTTGTACATCGACCTGCACCTGACGCACGAGGTGACCTCGCCGCAGGCGTTCTCGATGCTGAAGTCGATGGGCCTGCCGGTCCGGCGCCGCGAGCGCACGCTCGCGACGCTCGACCACTCGACGCCGACGCGCACCGACCGGAACGCCGGGGCCGCGCCGATCGCGCTCGACGCGGCGGCGAAACAGGTGCGCCAGCTGGAGGAGAACACGGCGCTGTTCGGCGTGGAGTTGTTCGGCATGAGCGACCCGCGGCGCGGCATCGTGCATGTCATCGGACCCGAGCAGGGGTTTACCCGCCCTGGAATGACCATCGTCTGCGGCGACAGCCACACGAGCACTCACGGGGCCTTCGGCTCGCTCGCGTTCGGGATCGGCAGCACCGAGGTCGGGCACGTGCTCGCGACGCAGTGCCTGCTGCAGCGCAAGCCCAAAGCATTCGCGGTCAACGTCGAGGGCCGGCTCGCGGCCGGCGTCACCGCCAAGGACCTGATCCTCGCGATCATCGGCAGGATCGGGGTCGCCGGCGGCACGGGCCACGTTCTCGAGTACCGCGGCTCGACCATCGAGGCGCTGTCGATGGACGAGCGGATGACCGTCTGCAACATGTCGATCGAAGCCGGCGCGCGCGCCGGCATGATCGCGCCCGACGAGACCACGTTCGCGTATCTCGCGGGCAGGCCGCGCATGCCGCAAGGCGCGCGATGGGATGAGGCGGTCGCCGGTTGGCGCTCCCTCGCGAGCGACCCGGGCGCCGCGTTCGACGTCGCGGTCGACGTCGATGCCTCGGTCCTCGAACCGATGGTCACCTATGGAACGAATCCCGGGATGGTCCTGCCGCTCAGCGCGGCGATACCCGAGCGCAGCGACGATCCGGCGTTCGACCGGGCGCTCGCCTACATGGGATTCCACGGCGGCGAGCGGATGCTCGGCAAGCGCATCGACGTCGTTTTCATCGGCAGCTGCACCAACGGGCGGCTCGAGGATCTGCAGGCGGCGGCGAGCGTGCTCCGCGGGCGGCGGGTCGCACCCGGCGTGCAGATGCTGATCGTGCCCGGCTCGCAGCAGATCAAGCGCGAGGCGGAGCGCCTCGGCCTCGCCGACGTCTTCAAGGCGGCCGGCGCCGATTGGCGCGAGTCCGGCTGCTCGATGTGCCTCGGCATGAACGGGGACACCGTCGCCGCGGGCGCGTACGCGCTCAGCACCAGCAACCGCAACTTCGAAGGCCGCCAGGGCGTCGGCGCCCGCACGCTGCTCGCGAGCCCCTACACCGCGGCGGCCAGCGCCGTGCACGGCAAGATCTCCGACCCCCGGGAAATGCTCTGATGGAGCCGATCAAGACCATTCAGTCGAAGACCGTGGTGATGCCCGCGGCGAACATCGACACCGATCAAATCATTCCGGCGCGCTTCCTGACGATCACGACCAAGACCGGACTCGGCAAGTCGCTGTTCGCCGACCTGCGGTACGGTCCGGACGGCGCGCCGAAGCCGGATTTCGTGCTGAACACGCCCGCCGCGGCCGGCTGCACGATCCTGGTGGCCGGCCACAATTTCGGCTGCGGCTCGTCCCGGGAACACGCGCCGTGGGCGCTGCTCGACCACGGCTTTCGCGCCGTCATCAGCACCGCGATGGCCGACATCTTCACGAACAACTCGCTCAAGAACGGCCTGCTGCCGGTCATCGTC
>JAJXYR010000064.1 GCA_021780475.1 Pseudomonadota bacterium | reverse complement strand
AGCCGACCTCGAGGATCAACAGCGGCGAGCGGTGCGCCGTGTGTTCGACCTCGCCGACGGCGCCGATTGCCTGTGGCGCCGTCTCAGCCTGCACTTCGCCGAGCGTATCGAGGCCTGTGGCGGCTCCTGCGGCCGTTGCAATGGTCAGGATGTGATCGCGAGCGCGGGGCGGTCGCGCGCCCGGGCGCCGTCCGGGGCGGCCGTGGACGGCGCGCCGCGCGCCGACGCACAGACTCGATGGGCGCGCGCCGCGGTCGACGACGGCTTGTTCGAGCGCCTGCGGACGCTGCGCAAGTCGCTGGCGGATGCGCGCGGCGTGCCCGCCTATCTCGTGTTCAACGATCGCACGCTGCAGGAGATGGCCGACCGGGAGCCGCAAACCCGCGAGCAGCTGCTCGCGGTGCACGGCGTTGGGCAACGCAAGCTCGACGAGTACGGGGACGCGTTCCTCGCGGAGATCCTGGGGCGCCGCTGATGCGCGCCCCGCCTAACCGGACGCCGGAACGGCGCCGCCCGGAGTCAGCTTGTCGATCGCCTGGGGCAGGGCGGAGCTGAGCTTTTGCGCAAGTTCCTGGGGGTCGATCCCGAGTTTGGCCGCGAGCGCCTGGATCGTGTCGGCGCCGAACGCCTGATGGACCTGTGCCGGCGTGATCGGCTGATTCGCGCCGTTGCCGATCCAGGAATTGACCGTCCCGCCGAGACCCTGCTGTTCCAGCTGGGACACGATGCCCTGGATGCCGCCGTGTTTTTCGATCAAGCCGCCCACGACCGTGGCCATTTCGCCGCCGACGAGGCCGCCCAATATGCCGTCGAATAGTCCCATGCTGGTCCGCTCCCGAGAATGTGATGGGCCGCGATTCTAACATTCTCCTCAGACTTCGAGCCGGTCGTCCGGCGCTGCGACGAGGGCGTAGAGCACCGGCATGAGGAAGACGCTGATCAGCAGCCGCGACAGCATGCCGCTGACGATGACGAGCGCGAACGGCCTTTGCGTGTCGGTTCCGACCCCGGTCGCGAGCGCCGCGGGCAGCAGCCCGAGCGCCGCCACCAGCGCGGTCATGATGATCGGGCGCAGGCGTTGTATCGCCCCCTGGCGGATCGCCTCGTGCAGCGGGGTGCCGTTGCGCCGCAGTTCGTTCACGTAGGAGATGTAGACCACGGCGGTCAGCACCGACACCCCGAACAGCGCGAGGAAGCCGATGCCGGAGGACACGGAAAACGGCGTGCCGCTGAGCCATAGCGCGAGGATCCCGCCCGCCGGCGCCGACAGCAGCACGCCGAGCACCGTGATGAACGGGAACTTGAAATTGTTGTACAGCGCGAACAGCAGCAGGAAGATCAGGAACATGGTCAGCGGCAGGATCAGGCTGAGCTGGCGGCGTGACGCGGTGTATTGCGAGTATTCGCCGCCCCAGTCGGCGTGATAGCCCTGGGGCAGCCTGACTTGGTCCTTGACCTCGCGAATGGCGTCGCCGACCGCGCCGGCGAGATCGCGACCCTGGACCGAGAACTGCACGCCGATGTAGCGCGAGTTGTTCTGACGGTAGATGAACGAGGCGCCGTTCGTCACGCGGATGTCCGCGAATTCCTTCAAGGGGATCTGCTGCCCGCCCGGGGTCGCCACCGGGATGTCGCCGATTTTCGCGGGGTCGTCGCGAAAGCGGCGGTCCAGGCGGACCACCAGATCGAACTGCTTCTCGCCCTGGACGATCTGGGTGGCGACGTCGCCGCCGACCGCGGACTCGATCAGGGCGTTGATGTCGGCCACATTGACCCCGTAGCGGGCGATCCTGGCGCGGTCGATTTTGATCGTGAGGCTCGGCTGCCCGAGTTCCTGGACCAGCGTCACGTCGCGGATGCCGGGCACGCGCTGCAGAACCCGCTTGATGGCCTTGCCTTTCCGCTCGAGCGTCTGCAAGTCCGGGCCGAACACCTTGACCGCGAGCGCGCTCTTCAGGCCCGTCTCGGCCTCGTCGACGGCGTCCTCGGCGGGCTGCGTGTAATTGAAGATGATGCCGGGAAACGACTGAAGCCTGCGGTTGATCGCGGCGATCAGCGCGGGTTTGGTGCGGTACGGCCCGCGCCACGCGGAGTACGGCTCAAGGCCGACGAAGAACTCGACGTTGAAGAATCCGGTCGAGTCGGTGCCGTCGTCGGGCCTGCCGAGTTCCGACGTGACGGTGGTGACCTCCGGGAAGGATCGCAGCACGTCGCGCACCTGCGGCGCGATCTTCGCCGCTTCATCGAATGAAATGGTGTAGGGCATGGTCGCTCGGACCCACAGCGCCCCCTCATCCAGATGCGGCATGAACTCGGCGCCGATGCGGGGAATCAGCAGCAGGGATCCGGCGAGCACGACGACCGACGCGAAGGTCGTCGCCTTCGGGCGGGCGAGGCAATGATCGAGACCGCGGGTGTAGGCCGATTGTATCGCCGCGAACGCGCGATTTCGGCGCTCGCGCACGCCATTGCGCATGAACCACGAACACATCACCGGCAACAGCGTGAGCGTGACGATCAGCGAGCCGACGAGCGCGAAGATCATCGTGTCGGCCATCGGCTTGAACAAGGTTCCCGAGGGTCCCGCCAGCACGTAGATCGGCAGGAAACTCGCCACGATCACGGCGACCGCGTAGAACAGCGGGCGGTCCACTTCGGCGGCCGCGTCCTTGATGATCGCCGCGACGTCGAGCGCGGCGCCGCGGCGCGCCGCGATCTGGCGGAAGACGTTCTCCACCATGAATATCGCGCCGTCGACGAGGATGCCGAAGTCCACGGCGCCGATGGACAGGAGATTCGCCGACGCGTGCTGCAGGTCGAGACAGACGAACGCGAACAGCAGCGCGAGCGGGATCGTGGTGGCGACGATCAGGCCGGCGCGAAAGTCGTACAGAAAGAACACCAGGACGACGATCACCAACAGCATGCCGCGCAGCAGGTTGCGCTCGACGACCTGCGTGGTCCGCGCGATCAGGTCGCTGAGGTCGTAGAACGGGTGGATCTTCACGTCCTTCGGCAGCACGTGATCGTTCAGTTCCCGGGTCTTCGCCTCGACCCGCTTCAAGACGTTCTGCGTCTTCTCGCCGGTGCGCATCAGGATCACGCCCTCGACGGCGTCGTTCTGCTTTTCGTAGCCGAACTCGCCGAGCCGCGGCGCGATGCCGATCACGACGCGGCCGACATCCTTCAGCAATACCGGCGTGCCGTCGTGAACCGCGAGCACCACGTTGCCGATGTCCTCGACGGTATGCAGGCGCCCCATGCCGCGCACGTAGTAGAACTGACCGCCCTGGGAGTAGAAGCCGCCGCCGGCGTTGCCGTTGTTGGCCGCGAGCGCCGCCTCGACCTGCGGCACGGTCAAGCCGACGGCGGAGATCCTGGCCGGGTCGAGCAGCACCTGGTATTGCATCGTGCCGCCGCCGAATCCGGAGTCGTCCGCGACGCCGCGGACGGCGCGGAACTGCGGTTCGACGATCCAGTCCTCGAAGGTCTTCAATTCCATCGGCGAGCGGTCCGGGCTCTGCAGCACATACCGGTAGATGAGGCCGGAAGGCGCGGACAGCGGCGACACCGACGGCGACACCCCGCTCGGCAGCGTGACGCCGGACAGCCGGTTGAAAACCCGCTGGCGCGCGAAATAATTATCGGTGCCGTCGTCGAAGGTCAGGGTGACGTCGGACAAGCCGTACAGCGAGATCGAGCGGATCGTGGCGGTGCGCGGGATGCCGTTCATGCCGCGCTCCATCGGCACCGTGATCAGCCGTTCGACTTCCTCGGCGGCATGTCCGGGCCATTGGGTGACGATCTCGACCATCGGCGGCGACAGATCCGGATAGGCATCCATCGGCAGGCGCTTCAGCGACCAGATTCCCGCGCCGATCAACACCAGCGTGAGCAGCACGACGATGAAGCGCTGGCGCAGCGAGGAGGCGACGATCCGGTTCATGATCGAACCGGCCGTGCGCGCCGGGCCTGGTGCGGGCGGTTCGTCGTTCATTGGTTCTGGATGAATTGAAGGAAAATGCCGCCCTCGACCACGACCTGGTCGCCGGGATGCAGTCCGGCCGTGATGTCGACCTGCGCACCGTCGCGATATCCCAGCGTCACGTGCCGGCGCGCAAAGCCGCCGCCGGGCCGGGCCAGATACAGGAACGGCAGATTTTCATCGTCGCGCAGGATCGCCGACACCGGCACCAACAGTCCCGTCGATGCCTTGCGCGAATGGATCAATACGCGAACGTACATGCCTTTCTTGAGCGCATTCGACGCGTTGTCGACGACGACACGCGCGGTGACGGCGCGGGTGTCCGTGTTCACGACGGCGGATATGTTGGTGACGGTACCCGTCAGTGGGCGGGCGCCCGCTCCGCGCAGCACCTGCGC
>JAJXYR010000194.1 GCA_021780475.1 Pseudomonadota bacterium | reverse complement strand
CGGCGGTCCCGCGCGCATCCGCCGCGCCCGCGCGTCTGTTCGATCCGCGGCACCGCAATCGCACCATCATGATGTCGGTGTTCAACGCCGCACAGGTCGTGGCATTTTACGGCTTCAACGCCTGGCTGCCGTCCTTGTTGATCGCACGCGGCATCACCGTCACGCACAGCCTTGAATATTCGTTCTTGATCGCGGTATCTCAGCCGTTCGGTCCGGCGCTCGGCATCGCCTTCGCCGACCGCTGCGAGCGCCGCACGCAGATCCTCGCGGCGCTGGTGGCGATGGGCGGGGCGATGTGGCTGTTTGCGCGCCTGTCGAACCCCGCGGCGCTGATCGCGGTCGGCATCGTGTTCACGCTCTCCGCAAACGTGATGTCCTACGCCTACCACAACTACCAGGCGGAACTGTTCCCGACCGAGATCCGCGCGCGCGCGATCGGCTTCGTGTATTCCTGGAGCCGGCTCGCGGCCGCATTCGGCGGGCTCGCGATCGGCTACCTGCTGCGCACGGGCGGCACCGCCGCGGTCGCCGCGTTCGTCGCCGGCGCGATCACGATCGCCTTCGTCGCGGTCGGCGCGTTCGGACCGCGCACGAAGGACCTGGGGCTGGAGGCCATCGACCGCGGTCAATGAAAGTCGCGCGAGGCGACCACGAGGTCGCCGAGCAGCATCGACAGATCGGCAAGATCACGCGCCACGAGGTGCAGCACCTCGCCCTGACGCTGAACCCGGCCGCGCACCTCGAGGAGCCGCGCGCCGATCAGCGCCGCGCGGCAGGCGCGCGCAACGCGCTCCCACACGATCAGATTCACGTGCCCGGTCTCATCCTCGAGCGTCACGAAGGTCACTCCGCCGGCGCTGCCCGGACGCTGGCGCGTGATCACGAGGCCGGCGGCGCGGCAGCGCGCGCCGTCCGCGAGGTCGCGCAGGCCGCCGGCCGGGGTCACTCCACGCCCGGCGAGCCGTTCGCGCAGCAGCGCGAGCGGATGGCGCCGCAGCGTAAACCCAAGGCTCGCGTAGTCGGCGACGATCTCGCCGCCTTCGCGCGGCGCGCGCAGCAGCGGCACGCCCTCGGCGCGCGCGGTCGCGACGGGCAGCAGCGGCAATGCCCGCTCGATCCCGCTGACGTCCCATAACGCCCGGTGCCGGTGTCCGGCGAGTCCGGCGAGCGCGTCGGCGACGGCGAGCGCCTCCAGGTCGCCTCGATGCAGCGCGGCACGCTCGGCCAGGTCCGCGGCATCGTCGAAGGGACGCGCCGCGCGGGCGGCGACGAGACGCCGCGCCCCTTCCCGCGTCAGATGATTCACGAGCCGCAAGCCGAGGCGCAGCGCCGGCATGCCGTCGACGCGCCGCTCCAGCGTGCAGTCCCACTCGCTGGTCTCGACCGAGACCGCACGCACCTCGACGCCGTGCTCGCGCGCGTCGCGCACGAGCTGGGCCGGCGCGTAGAAGCCCATCGGCTGGCTGTTCAGCAGCGCCGCGCAGAAGGCCGCCGGCTGATGACACTTCAGCCAGGCCGAGACATACACGAGCAACGCGAAGCTCGCCGCATGCGACTCCGGGAAGCCGTATTCGCCGAAACCCCGGATCTGTTGGAAAATCTGCCGCGCGAAGGCTTCCGTGTAACCGCGTTCGCGCATGCCGTCGATCAAACGCCGTTCGAACGGCTCGAGGCCGCCTTTGCGCCGCCACGCGGCCATCGCCCGCCGCAGCCCGTCCGCCTCGCCCGGCGTGAACCCGGCGGCGACGATCGCGAGCTGCATCACCTGTTCCTGGAAAATAGGGATGCCGAGCGTGCGCTTCAGCACCGACTCGACCGCCGGGCTCGGATAAGTGACGGCTTCCTCGCCGGTGCGGCGGCGCAGATAAGGGTGCACCATCTCACCCTGGATCGGGCCCGGCCGCACGATCGCCACCTCGATCACGAGGTCGTAATAATTGCGCGGTCGCAGCCGCGGCAGCATCGCCATCTGGGCGCGCGATTCGATCTGAAACACGCCGGTCGTGTCGGCGCGGCAGATCATCTCGTAGACGGCCGGGTCATCGGCCGGCACCGACGCCATCGCGAGCGCGCCGGGCACCCCAGGCGAACCGGTGAAGGCATTCGCCAGATCGAAGGCCCGGCGGATCGCGGTGAGCATCCCGAGCGCGAGGACATCGACCTTGATGAGGCCGAGTGCGTCGAGATCGTCCTTGTCCCACTGGATCACCGTGCGATCCGGCATCGCCGCATTCTCGATCGGCACCAGCTCATCCAGGCGGCCGCGCGCTATCACGAAGCCGCCGACGTGCTGCGACAGATGGCGCGGGAAGCCCTGCAGCTGTCCGGCGAGCGCGGCCAGGCGCGGGTCGTCCCGGTCGTCGGCGGCGACGCCGAGCGCCTTGGCGACGTCGCGCAGCGCGCTGCGCGGACGGTAGCAGATCACGGTGGCGGCGAGCGCCGCGCGTTCGCGGCCGTATTTGCGATAGATGTACTGGATCACCTCTTCGCGCCGTTCGTGCTCGAAATCCACGTCGATGTCCGGCGGTTCGTCGCGCTCCTTCGACATGAAGCGCTCGAACAGCATCGACATGCGTGCGGGATCGACTTCGGTGATCCCGAGGCAATAACAGACCGCGGAGTTCGCCGCCGAGCCCCGCCCCTGGCAGAGGATCCCCTGCGAGCGGGCGAAACGCACAATATCGTGCACGGTCAGGAAGAACGGCTCGTAGCGCAGATCCGCGATCAGCCGCAGCTCGTGTTCGATCATCGCACGCACGGCGGCCGGCGCGCCGGCGGGCCAGCGCACCGCGGCGCCCGCCGCGGTCAGGGCGCGCAAATGACCCGCGGGTGTGGTCCCCGCGGGCACGATCTCTTCGGGATATTCGTAGCGCAGTTCCCGCAGGTCGAACGTGCAGCGCTCGGCGAGCGCGAGCGTCGCTGCCAGCAGCGGCGCGGGATACAGCTCGCGCAAGCGGCTCACGGGACGCAAATGGCGCTCGCCGTTCGGGAACAGCGCGAGACCCGCCGCGTGCAGCGGCGTGTTCAGGCGTATGGCCGTCAGCACGTCTTGCAGCGCGCGGCGGCCGCGGCGGTGCATGTGGACATCGCCCGATGCGACGCGCGGCACGCCGAGCGACTCGCCGAGCGCCTCGAGTCCGGCGAGGCGGCGGCCGTCGACTCCGCTCGTCAACAGTTCGACGCCGATCCACAGGCGGCCGTCGAAGCGCTCCCGCAGCCACAATCCCTCCTCGCGTCCGCCGTCCGCGCCGGTGGGCAGCCAGATCAACAGGCACTGCGGCAGCGCCTCCTCGAGGTCCTCACGCGCCAGCCGGTAGGTGCCCTTCGCACCCGCGCGCCGCGCCCGGCTGATCAGCCGGCACAGCGCGCCATAGGCGATGCGCGAGGTGGCGAGAGCGACGAGTTTCATGCCGCACACGCAGCGCAATTCGGCGCCGACCATCAGCGGCAGGCCGTGTTCCCGGGCAGCGAGATGGGCGCGGACGATGCCGGCGAGAGAACACTCGTCGGTCAGCGCGAGCGCGCGGTAGCCGAGCCGCTTCGCTTGTGCGACGAGTTCCTCGGGCGCCGAGGCGCCGCGCAGGAACGAGTAGTTGCTCAAGGCATGCAGTTCGGCGTACATGTTGCGCGGCTCCGCTCAAGCGAACACGCCGTGCAGGTACCAGTGCTTGCTGCGCCGCTCTTGAAAGACCCAGAGCCGCGCCCCCTCGGCATGGCGCGCAACGTAATAATCGCGCGCGATCCCCATCCCATCCCACCAGCCGCTCTCGATGCGTTCGGGTCCCTGCTCCAGGCGCCAGCCATCGCGCGGCGACGTTCCCGTCCCGTCCGCGGCGAGGCACAGCGGCTCGCGCAGCAGCCAGACCGGCCGCGGCACGCGATCCCCGTCCGCCGGCACCGTGTCCGCGGCCGCCGCGGCCGCGAAGCGGCCAGGCAACTCCTGCACCCGGCGCCATGCGGCCTCGGGCCGGTGTTCGGCGATCCGACGGATGCCATAAACCGCGCTCTCACCGAGGCGGGCGCGCAGACGTTCGATCAATGGAGCGGCCTCGTCGCAGCCGCCCGAGAGGATCTGCAAGGGCCCCGAGAGCAGCGCGGCCGCCCGCACCGGCGCGACGAGCGCGAGCCGCGACAGGCGTTCGGTGAACACGCCCCACAAACGGCGGCGATCGCCGGTGACGCCGGCGAAGCCGAGATGCAAGCGCGTCGACGGCAGCGCGCGATGCCGCAGCCGCAATTCGAGCGCCTGTACGCCGGCCTGCCGCGCGCGCAGATGGCTCACACAGCGCTCGATCAGCGGTTCGAGCGCCCGCTCGAGAGCGCCCACCTCGACGATCTCGATCTCGAAATCGCATCGTTCCCGCAGACGCTCGCAAGCCACGAAGGCGCGGCGCGGCGACGGTGCGCGCCCGAGCGCCGCATCGATCTCAAGCAAGGCGGCGGGACCCAGGCGGCGCGCGAGCCCCGCCCGCGGCAGGCGCAGCAGTTCACCGACGCGGCGGACGCCGAGCGCGCGCAGCAACGCCAGACGCTTCGGATCCCAGGCCATGCACGCGAGCGGCAAGCCCGCGAGGCGGCCCGCGAGCGTCGCGGCATCCTCGATCAGCGTCCGCTCGCCCGCGCGGGCGAGCCAGAGCGCGGCGAGCGGTGAAGGCGCGGCGGCGCTCTGCGCGCGCACACCGAGAGCCTCCCAGCCCGCGTCGATGCGGGCATGCAGCGCGGCGGGCGGGCCGAACAATCGCAGGCTGCCGCGAATCTCCAACAACAAGGCGGCCGGAGGCTCGAGACTGACGAGCGACGTGAACCGCTGCGCATGCCGAGCGAGGCGCTGCAGGTGCGACAGCGCCTCCGGTTCCGGCACCTCGTGCATGCCGGGAAACACCGCGGCATACCACAGCGACCGGAGACGCGGCGGGGCCGGGACGGGCGGGGCCTGGACGGGCGGCGGCGGGACCGGCGGCGGCGCTTCCTGCGCGAACAAGTCCGCGGTCCGTGATTGCTTCGCGCGCACCATCAGCCGGGTCCGAGATCCACGAAACCTGGGCGGCCGCCCCGCACCTTCAGCAGCTCGAGATGAACCGCATGTTCGCCGCGCGTCATCAACAAGCGCAGATTGGCCGGCGAAGACTCGAAGCGGTGCGATTCCGGCCGAAACAGCACACCAAGCGCACCGCTCGCCTCGGCCGCGAGCTTCAAACGCCGCAGCCAACGGTCATCGGTGCCTTTCAGCCACAAAAAAACGGCGGCGCAGACTCCGGAATTCAA
Organism: Pseudomonadota bacterium; assembly: GCA_021780475.1. Classification (GTDB taxonomy): domain Bacteria; phylum Pseudomonadota; class Gammaproteobacteria; order Steroidobacterales; family Steroidobacteraceae; genus Bog-1198. Next base: position 12,655 of record JAJXYR010000194.1, on the reverse strand, counting down.
CGCTTGTTCGGCGGCCCACAATGCCTCGGTCGCCGACACCGGCCGCACCACCAGGAAGCGGCGCAGATCGATCCCCTGCTGCGCGAGTGCCGGGGCATAAGGTTCGTGTGGCGGCGCAATCCAGACCAGCCAGGGCACCTCGCCGGATGGCGCCTGCTGACGAGCGGCGAGCGCCGGCAGGAAGAGCTGTACCTCGCCCAAGCCATTGTCGCCGATCAGCACTTCGATCAGCGACGCCGTCGGCCAGCCACCGCCCGGCAAGCGCTCATCCAGAACGCTCCTGCCGGTGGACCAAACCGGCCGAGACGGGGTGGCCGAGGCGTCTTTTAACTTCCAGACGCGCGCATCGGCGAGAATATCCGCAAGCGAGGATCTTTCACGCGGCATCCACGTTTTTACCGCTGCGCAGCACCCCGACGACAACCCCTTCGATGATCATCGGCTGTTGTTTGAGATCGACCCGAATCGGTTCGAAATCGGTATTTTCCGGCAACAGCCACACAACCGTCCCTTCCTGGCGGTACCGCTTGACCGTGACCTCGTTCTCCAGGCGCGCCACGACGATCTGGCGGTTGCGCACTTCGGGCGTGCGATGCACGGCGACCAGATCGCCGTCGAGAATGCCGGCGTTCTTCATACTCATGCCGCGTACCTTCAGCAAATAATGCGGCCGCGGCTGAAACAGCCGCGGATCGATCTGGTAGCGCGCCTCGATGTGTTCCTCGGCCAGGATCGGCTGACCGGCGGCAACGCGGCCGATCAGCGGCAAACCCAGTTGTTCGCGCAAGATGTCCTTCAGTTGGATGCCGCGCGAGGCGCCGGGAATCAGATCGATGACTCCTTTGCGCTGCAATGCGCGCAAATGTTCCTCCGCCGCATTCGGCGACTTGAAGCCGAGCGTGCGCGCGATTTCCGCCCGCGTCGGCGGCATGCCGCTCTCGGCGATGCTGTCCTGAATGAGCCTGAGGATTTGGGTTTGTCTGGGCGTCAGATCGGACATGGAGCACCTGTATATTAAAACAGTATTGGCATTATATACAGTCCAGGGCCGCTGGCAAGCGGCGCTGCGGCGCGCTACTTTCCAGTGCTGGACATTCCCTCCGACCCACCCAAAGGATCCGCGATGACCGACGACACGACCGACCGATCGAAAGATGCAGCGCTCGGCATGGGCTGCCCCATCTCGAGACGCGATTTCCTGAACGGCCTCGCGGTCGGCGCCACCGCGCTCGCCTCCTCCGCGCCGCTGCTCGCCGCGACGTCGGCGACGTCCACGGCGCTCCCTGCCCAGGACGCCCCCGGTTATGACCCGCCGCTGCTGACGGGCATGCGCGGCAACCATCCCGGCTCCTTCGAAACCGCCCACGCGGAACGCGACGGCCGCAGCTGGCCCAATCCCATCGACACCGGCGAAACCTACGATCTGATCATCGTCGGCGGCGGCATCAGCGGCCTCGCGGCCGCGCATTTCCATCGCGCCGCCGCCGGCACCGGCAGCCGCATCCTGATCCTCGACAATCACGACGATTTCGGCGGCCACGCGAAGCGCAACGAATTCCATCTCGGCGGCCGGATGTGCCTGTTGAACGGCGGCACGCAGGACATCGACAGCCCGCGGCCGTACAGCCAGATCGCGGCCGGCCTGATCAAGACCCTGGGGATCGACATCGCCGCCCTGTCGAAAGAGACCCAGAAAAAACAATTCTACGATCAGCTCGGCCTCGAGGACGGTCTGTTCTTCGACCGCGAAACCTTCGGCGCCGACAAGCTCGTGGTCGGCGTCGGCAAGCGTCCCTACGCCGAACTGCTCGCGGGCACGCCGCTCTCGGCGCACGCGCGGGCGCAGATCGCCGAGATCGAGCATGGCCACGTCGACTACATGCCCGGTCTGTCCTCGGACGAGAAGAAACAGCGCCTGTCGCGCATCAGCTACGAGACCTTCCTGCGCGATCATGTGCACGCGGAACCGGCGGTGCTGCGCTTCTATCATGCCCGCACCATGGGCGAATGGGGCGTAGGCACGGACGCCGTCTCGGCGCTCGACTGCTGGGGATTCCACATGTCGGGGTTCCAGGGAATGAACCTCGCGAAAGGCTCGATCGAGCGCATGGGTCCGACACCGGCGGGGTACGAGGACACCGGCGGCTCGCCATTCCTGCATTTTCCCGACGGCAACGCGACGATCGCGCGGCTCCTGGTCCGCGACCTGATTCCGGCGGCGGTGCCGGGCGTCACCGGCGTCCGCGACATCGTCACCGCCCGCGTCGATTACGCGCGGCTCGACCGAGCCGATGCGCCGGTGCGGCTGCGCCTGTCGAGCACGGCGGTGCGCGTGCGCAACCTGGGCGAGCCGCAATCGGCGCGCGAGGTCGAGGTGAGCTACGTGCGCGCCGGGCGCGCCTACAAGGCGCGCGCGGGCGGCGCCGTGCTCGCCTGCTACAACATGATGATCCCCTACCTATGCCCCGAACTGCCGCCGACACAGCGGCGCGCGCTGCACGAACTCGTCAAGGCGCCTCTCGTCTACACCAGCGTCGCGGTGCGCAACTGGCGCGCATTCCACGCCTTGAAGCTCAAGTCCGTGTATGCGCCGGGCAGCTACCACCCGCATTTCTATCTCAATCCGCAGGTCGACATCGGCGCCTACACCAGCCCGAAATCCCCGGACGAACCGACGCTCGTGCACATGGTGCGCACGCCGTGCAAACCCGGCCTGTCCGAACATGACCAGAACCGCGTCGGCCGCGCCGAATTGCTGGTCACGCCGCTCGAGACGTTCGAACGCAACATCCGCGACCAGCTCGCGCGAACGCTCGGCCCCGGCGGCTTCGACCCGGCGCGCGACATCACCGCGATCACCATCAACCGCTGGGCGCACGGCTATGCGCCGGAATTCAACCCGCTGTTCGATCCCGACGTGCCCGAAGCCCAGCGCGCGCACGTCGTCGGCCGCGCCCGGTACGGACGGATCACGATCGCGAATTCCGACTCCGGCGGCGCCGCCTACACCGACTCGGCGATCAATCAAGGCCACCGCGCGGTGATGGAACTTCTGCGCAGCTGACGGGTCCCAAGGTCGCGGGATGGTTGCGCTCGCTGTGCGCAGCGGCTGTTCCTGACGTCGATTTAATTCGGATCTGGGTCGATTTGCGACGAAATCCGTCGCGACTTGCCGACACGGTGTTTTTTTCGGGTTGCAATTGACATCGAATATTCGCTTTAATAAAGGACTGTGCTGCGGCGCAGATGAACCCGACTGAGCGCCAGGGTCCATCTGTCGCGGCACTTCCAGGTTTTCGGATACCAATGGATCAACCCTAGGGGAATATTTTATGAAATTCGCAACAATCATTAAGGTTTCTGCCGCTGCGGCGTGCGTGCTCGCGTTCACGGGCTGCACCGACCTGAAGCCGATTCAGTCCCAGATCGACGATCTGAAGTCCCAGGTCAGCAAGCTGCAGGGCGACACGGCGAAGGCCTCGAGCGACGCTGCCGCCGCGAATTCGGCCGCTTCCAGCGCCTCTTCGGCGGCGAATGCCGCGCAGAGCACGGCGAACCAGGCCTTGTCGACCGCACAGGCGAATCAGACGTCGATCGAACAGATCAACGAGAAGATGAACCGCATGTTCAAGAAGTCGGTCTCGAAGTAAGGCTTCGACCCGAACCGATCGATCGATCGAAAGAAGCGCCGCGGAGTCAAACACCGCGGCGTTTTTTTTGCGCCCAAATTCGCGGCGCAAGCGGATCAGTAACGGATCAGCGCCGAGCCCCAGGTGAATCCGCCGCCGAAGGCCTCGAGAAGCAGCAGCTGGCCGCGCTTGATGCGTCCATCGCGTACGCCGGTATCCAGCGCGAGGGGTACCGACGCCGCCGAGGTGTTGCCGTGGGTCGCGATGGTCACGATCACGCGCTCCATCGGCATGTCGAGCCGCTTCGCGATCGCCTCGATGATGCGGATGTTCGCCTGATGCGGAATCAGCCAGTCGATCTGGTCCTTCGTGATGCCGTTCGCCTCGAGAGTCTCCGTGACCAGCTGTCCGAGCTTGTTGACCGCTATCTTGTAGACCTCGTTGCCCTTCATGCGCACACCGGCCTTTCCCTCGCGCATCAAGTGAAACCCGCGCGACGGCCCGTCCGGGTACTGCAACAGGTCCTTGTAGCGCCCATCGGCGTGCAAATGCGTGCTGATGATCCCGGGCTCGGACGCGGGCTTGAGCACCACGGCGCCGGCGCCGTCGGCGAACAGCACGCAGGTGCCCCGATCCGACCAGTCGACGATGCGCGTCAAGGTGTCGGCGCCGACGACCAGCGCGCATTTCGCCTCGCCGAGGCGCACGAATTTGTCGGCGACACCGAGGGCATAGGCGAATCCGGCGCATGCGGCCTCCAGGCTGAAGGCCGGGCAGCCATGGATGTCCAGACGGTCCTGCAGCAGCGTGCCGACGTTCGGAAACACGAGGTCCGGAGTCGCCGTCGCGACACAGATCAAGTCGACCTCGCCCGGCTCGACGCCGGCCGCGGCGAGCGCCTTGCGCGACGCGTGTTCGGCGAGATCGGCCGTGGTCTCGCCGTCGGCGACGACGTGGCGCTCGGAGATGCCGGTGCGGGTGCGTATCCACTCGTCGCTGGTATCGACCAACTTCTCGATGTCGGCGTTGGTCAGTATCTTCTCGGGCAGGTGGCTGCCCGTACCCGCGATGCGTGAGTACATTCTTTGATCCTTCATGCCGATGCGGCCCCGCCCAGGCGTTCCGCGATGCGCGCCGGTACGTCGTCGCGGGCCTCCAGAATGGCCACTTCGATCGCGCGCTGAAACGCGAACACATCCGCGCTGCCGTGGCTCTTGATGACGACGCCGTTCAGCCCCACCATGCTCGCGCCATTATAACGGCGCGGGTCGAGCCGCGACCGCAGCGCCTTCAGGGCCGGGGCCGCGATCAGCGCGCCCAACTTGCGTCCGGCGCTGCGCGTGAATTCCTCGCGCATCGCCTCGGCGATCAGGCGCGCCGCGCCCTCCATGGTCTTCAGCGCGACGTTGCCGGTGAAGCCGTCGGTGACGACGACATCGACCGAGTCGGAGAAGATGTCGTGGCCTTCGACGAAGCCTATGTAGTTGATGTCCGTGGCGGCGAGCAGGTTGTGGGCGGCCTGGACGGTCTCGTTGCCCTTGATGTCTTCCTCGCCGATGTTCAACAGGCCGACGCGCGGCCGGGCATGCACGCCCGGCTGATCGGCGGCGATGACGCTGCCCATTACCGCGAATTGGCGCAACTGCTCCGGCGTGCAAGTGGCGTTCGCACCGAGATCCAGCATGAAGGTCTGGCCGCCGCGCGACGGGATGGAGGAGATGATGGCCGGGCGCTCGACGCCCGGCAACATCTTCAGCACGAAGTGAGCGGTGGCCATCAGGGCGCCGGTGTTGCCGGCGCTGACGCACGCGTCCGCCTGCCGCGCCTTGACCAGATCCACCGCGCGGCGCATCGAGGAGTCTTTCTTGCGCCGCAGCGCATCGCGCGGATGATCCGTCATCTCGACCACGCTGTCGGCGTGCGCGCAGACGACGTTGGGAGGCCGTGCCTGGCGCAATTCGCGCACGAGGTCGGCCTCGCGGCCGAACAGCGTGAAGCGCACGTCCGGGTGTTCCGTGGCGGCGGCAAGCGCTGCCGGCACACAGGCGGCCGGCCCACGATCGCCGCTCATGGCATCGACCGCAATGTGTAGCTGCGCGGACATGGAGCGCGTCAAGGCAGCACGCGCGGCGGGCTCCGGCGGAGCCGTCGGCGTGGGTGCAGACCTACTCTTCGGACGCTGCGACGTCGGCCTTGGTCTCCAGGACCTTGCGCCCGCGATAGAAGCCGTCGCGGCTGATTCGATGACGCAGATGCGATTCGCCGCTCTTCGCGTCGATCGACACCGCCGGCTTCGCAAGCGCCGAGTGCGAGCGGTGCATGCCGCGCTTCGACGGGGTTTTTCTGCTTTTTTGAACTGCCATGATCGCTATGTCCTATCGGTTTTCTTCAATAAATCGCCCAATGCGCCGAACGGCCGCACCGTCGTGCGCGCCGTCTCGCCGCCGCCGTCGACATCGACGGCTTGCGCCCGCCCGCACCCGCCGCCGTCATCGCAGACGGGCACCAGCGGCAAGGCCAATAAAAACTCTTCCTCGGCGATCTCGGCGAGCGACGCCAGTCCCTCGTCGAGGACGTACAGGTCGCGCTCCGACTCGGTCGGCAGCGCCGCCGCCGTCGCGAATTCGATCTCGCTGCGCGCGGCGACCGGATACGCGAACCCCGACATGCAGCGCTGGCACACGAGTTGCGCGGTCCCCGTCACCTCCACCACGACTCCCGGACGCCCCGACGGACAGCGTGCGAACGCGAACGCCGCCCGGATCGTGCCGGCTCGATCCGCGAGCAGATCCTGTATCCGCGGGAGATCGGCCAAGGCGTAGACTCGTTCGAATGCCGCGCCGTCCTGCGCCGAGCGCTCGCAATCGATCCGTTCCTGCAAGCCCCTGGTCATGGGGCGCGTATAATAGGGCGGCTCACCACCCCTGTCAAAACGAACTAGCCGCAAGTCGTTGTTTTTGAAGTCCCAGCCCAAACTGATTTTAGCCTCGACGTCCGCGTATCGCCGGCAGCTGCTCGAGCGGCTCGGCGTCGCGTTCGAATGCGCCGCGCCAGGGGTCGAGGAGACGGCGCTCGCGCGGGAGACGCCGGAGGACCTCGCACGGCGGCTCGCCCGGGCCAAGGCGGCCGCCGTCGCGCGCCGCCGGCCGGACGCCTGGGTCATCGGTTCCGACCAGGTCGCGCTGCTGCGTGCCGATGACGGCGGCGCCCTGATCCACGGCAAGCCGCAGACCGCCGCACGCTGCGCCGCCCAGCTGCGCGCCTCCTCGGGGCGGACCGTCGAATTCATCACCGCGGTCGCCGTGGTGCGCGCCGAAGCCGGGAGGTCGCACGAATTCACCGACACGACACGCGTCAAATTTCGCGAGCTGGACGACGCGACGATCGCGCGCTACGTCGAGCGCGAGTCGCCGCTGGACTGCGCGGGCGGCTTCAAGAGCGAGGGACTGGGCATCGCGCTGTGCGAGTCGATCGACAGCGCCGACCCGACGGCGCTGATCGGTCTGCCCTTGATCCGTCTGGCCGTGGCGCTGCGGCTCTGCGGCTTTCAAATACCCTAGGCCTTCCTGCGCGCAGCCTTCGTGCGCGCGGCCTTCGGCCGGCGCGCGGCGTCCCTCGCCGGCTTGACCGGGCCGATCGCATCGAGCACCGCGACCAGATCCGCGGGCAGCGGCGCGTTCGCGTGGAACGGCACGCCGGTGCCCGGCCAATCGAAGGCGATCGACTGCGCGTGCAGAAAGATGCGCTTCAGGCCGTATTGCCGGAATTCTGCGTTGCGTTCCCGGTCGCCGTACTTGTCATCCATCAGCAGCGGATGCTGCGCATAGGCCGCGTGCACGCGGATCTGGTGCGTACGCCCCGTCGGAATATCGACCTCCATCAGGGTCGCGAGCTTGCCGTAGAACTGCACGGGTTTGAACACGCTGACCGAATCCTTGCCCGCCTCATTGATGCGCACGTGGCGCAGCCCATGCTCGCGCCCGTCGGTCGCAAGCGGCGCATCGATGCGCTTCTTGCCGAGCTGCCAGCTGCCCGAAACGAGTCCCAGATAGGTCTTGTGCATGCCGCCTTCGCGGATCAACGCGTGCAGCGCGGTCAGCGTCGCGCGGTCGCGGGCGATCAACAGGCAGCCGCTCGTGTCACGATCGAGGCGGTGCACCAATTCCAGCGTTTCGTCGGGGCGCGACGCCCGCAGCGCCTCGATCACGCCGAAACTCATGCCGCTGCCGCCGTGCACCGCGACGCCGCTCGGCTTGTCGATCACGATCAGATGACGATCCTGGTGGATCACGGCGCGCTCGATCAATTCCTGCAGGCTCGTAGACGCGCGGCCAGGCGCGTCCGCACGGTCGATGCGCACCGGCGGCAGGCGCACCGAATCGCCGGCGGCAAGGCGGTATTCGGCATCGACGCGCTTGCGATTGACGCGCACCTCCCCTTTGCGCAGCAGTCGGTACACGCGGCTGCGCGGCACCGATTTGAAATGGCGCATCAGGAAATTGTCGATGCGTTGACCTTGCTCTTCGTCGCTGACGCAGTGCAGCGTCACCGGACTCTTCGTACCTTCCAGGGTGATCGACGGCGCGCTTTTGGTGGTCATCTCAAAGTCCGATGTAAAATTCTAACGTGTTGATTACATTGACCATCGAACTATTCGATGATAGTCTTTCCAGACCGTGCCCGGCGTCCAACCGATTTCGGATGACGCGGGAAGGCACAGGTTTCGGTGGCGCCCCATCCTGTTGGGGAGTCGCATATTAGTTGGTTCTGGACTTCCAGACCATCGCTCGGCCGAAGAGAAAGACGCAGATTGAGCCTTGCGAGGCGCGCGCGTCTTGAAAGCGGTTAACCGAGAACAAGGCCCCGGGCTTGCCGTATACGTTTTGGCAAATTGGGAATGTAATGCCGCCGGTCGCATGGTTTGCGCTCGTCGGCGTGCTATTTCCCGTCGTATCCGCCGTATCCGCCAGATCGCTCCCGGCTTCTATTCTCCTGCTCTCCTCGGCCCCTATCATCTTAGTTGGGGCAAATGAAAAGAATGCTTGTCAACGCAATTCAAGAAGAAGAATTGCGAGTCGCGCTGGTCGACGGTCAGAAACTCTACGACTTGTCGATCGAAATCCCTTCGCGGGAACAGAAAAAATCCAACATCTATAAAGGCCGGATCACCCGGGTCGAACCGAGCCTCGAGGCCGCTTTCGTCGAATACGGCGCGCAGCGCCACGGCTTTCTGCCGCTGAAGGAGGTTTCGAAGGAATACTTCCGTCAACAACCGGCCGCGGGCGGACGCGTCAACATCAAGGACGTGCTTCAGGAAGGCCAGGAACTGATCGTTCAGGTCGAAAAGGAAGAGCGCGGCAACAAGGGCGCGGCGCTGACGACGTTCATCAGCCTCGCCGGGCGCTTCCTCGTGCTGATGCCGAACAATCCCCGCGCCGGCGGCGTGTCCCGCCGCATCGAGGGCGAGGAGCGGGACCAGACCCGCGAAGCGATGAGCGGGCTCGAGATACCCGACGGCATGGGCGCGATCGTGCGCACGGCCGGCGTCGGACGCTCGACCGAAGAGCTGCAGTGGGACCTCAACAACCTGAAGACCGCGTGGGACGCGATCGTCGAGGGCGGCCAGACCAAATCGGCCCCGTTCCTGATTTTCCAGGAAAGCGACGCGGTCACGCGCGCGCTGCGCGATTATTTCTCGGATGACATCGGCGAATGCCTGATCGACCAGCCGGAGGCGTTCCAGAAGGCGCAAGAGTACATGCAGCGCTTCATGCCGCCGGATACGCAGCGCAAGCTCAAGATCTACCAGGATCCGGTGCCGCTGTTCACCCGCTATCAGATCGAGAGCCAGATCGAGTCGGCCTACTCGCACAAGGTCACGCTGCCTTCCGGCGGCAGCATCGTGATCGACCAAACCGAGGCGCTGGTGTCGATCGACATCAACTCGGCGCGCAGCACCCGCGGCGGCGACATCGAGGCGACCGCCCGCAACACGAATCTGGAGGCGGCCGAGGAGATCGCGCGCCAGCTGCGCCTGCGCGACATCGGTGGATTGATCGTCATCGACTTCATCGACATGGAGCTGACCGCCAACCAGCGCGCGGTGGAGGACATGCTGCGGGACGCGGTCAAGATGGATCGCGCCCGCATTCAAATCGGCCGGCTGTCGCGGTTCGGCCTGCTGGAATTGTCGCGCCAGCGCCTGCGGCCGGCGCTCAGCGAAACGACCCACATCAACTGCCCGCGCTGCAACGGCATGGGGTCGATCCGCGGCGTCGAATCGATGTCGCTCGCCTTGTTGCGCCTGATCGGCGAAGAGGCGCGCAAGGAGCGCACCGGGCGCGTCATAGCGCAGGTGCCGGTCGACATCGCGACCTACCTGATCAACGAAAAGCGCGACTGGCTGAACCAGATCGAATCGCGCGACAAGGTTTCGCTGATCATCGTGCCGAATCCGCACCTGTTGACGCCGGCCTATTCGCTGCGCCGCATACGCGACGACGAGAAGGAGCTTCCCGAGAACAATACGGCGAGCTATCTGATCCCCGAACAACCGGCGATAGACGACTCGAACATCGGTAATCGCGACAAGAAGCCCCAATCCGAGGCTCCCCTCGTCCCGTCGATTCTGCCGGCTTCGGCGGCACCGATCACCGAGACGGTGGCGGCGGAACCGGTCGCGCCGGTGGCGGTGGCGGCGCAAGGGCCGCAACGCGGCATATTCGTGCGCCTGTGGATCTGGCTGTTCGGCGAAAGTCGCCCGGCGGTCGAAACGCCGGTCGAGCACAAGGCGCCCGCGACACAACACCGCGATCGCCCGAGCCAGCGCGACCAGCGCCCAGACCGCGGCCGCGGGCGGGATCGCGACCGCGACCGCGATCGCCCCCGTGGCGACGGTCGTCATGAAGGACGCCGCGACGGCCAACGGGATGGTCAGCGTGGTGAGCCGCGCCGCGACGGCCGGCCTCGCCCCGAGGGCCGCGGTGAACCGCGGCGCGACAACACGGCCGCCCGCCGCGCCGCGCCGCGCACCGACTCACCCCGTAACGACGTAGCGCGCGCGGACCAAGCCGCTCGTGCCGAACAGCCCGCTCGTTCGGAGCAACCCGCCCGTGCCGAGCAACCCGCCCGCGCGGAACAAGCACCCCGCACCGAGCAGCAGCGCGCAGGCGGCGAACGCGAAGGCGGCGGCGAACGCAGCGGTCGCGGGCGCCGCCGCCGTGGCGGTCGGGGTCGCCGCGACGGCGGTGGAGCCAATGGGGGCGAAGCCGCGAACGCGTCGCCGCCCGTGCAGTCCGGCGAGCCGGTGCGCGCCGAGGGTCTCGCGCCCGCGCGCGAACCGGCGCCGCCGCGCGACGTGGCGCCGCCGCGCGAAGCAGAGCCACCGCGTGAGATTGCACCGCCTCGTGATGTAGCGCCGGCGCAGAATCCGGCTCCGACGCCGGCTGCGAGCACCGGCGGCGAAACCAAGTACGTCGTCTGGTCATCGACGCCCAACCCGTCCCCGCCGCCGGCGCCGGACGAGCACTAGCGCCGGGAGCGGTCCCCGACGAACAGACGCAGGCGCAGCGCGGCGCTGACGGCGATCACGGCGATCGCCAGGCCGCGCAGCGCGGCGATCGCCAGTCCGCCGACGATGGCCATGGGACCGTGGCCGGCCAAGGGTTCGACCAGCAGCGCGGCGAAGCTTGCGAGCATCGCCGTCGCTGCATAGGCGCCGAACCAACGCTGCCGTTCACCCGCGGCTAGGGCCCGGGTGCCCCCGGCATGCGGCGAGCGCAGGCTGAGCGCGCGCCACAGGACCCATGCCAGCACCGCGAGGCCGAACAGCGAGCTGCCTTGTTGAAGCAGCTTGTAGATCAACAGATGGTGGCCGGCGACGTCGGCGACGTCGTCGTTCAGCGCGGGGATCATGCGCACGCCGCGCGCCCCTTCGTGCGTGAACCCGTCCCAGGCAAGATGCGTGATCGCTCCGCCGATGACACCCGTGATCGCGGCGGCCCATTGGCGCCAATCCGCAAGGCGCGCGGGCGCCGAGTGTCCGCGTGTGCGGTAGTGCGCATCGTCCGGCAGGATCTCCCACACCGGGCGCTTGATCAGCCATTGGAACAGCCAATAAGTCGCGAGACCGGCCGGCAGGCAAAAGTCGAGCAAAGCCGCGGCGCTATGCGTTTCGAAGCGCGGCAGCCCACCGGGCAGCAGGTAGCCGAAATCCGGCACCATGCTGCCGACCACGGCGGCCGACAGCATGCGATACCGTTCCAGAACGCGTGAAAACGGCAGCACGGCGGCGGTGTGCGACAGGGTGTAGGGCATGGGCTCTATCGATTCCCCGCGAGCAGCGCACGCACACGCTCGAGGTCTTCGGCCGTGTCGACGCCGGCCGGCGGCGCATCGGCGAGACGGATCAACTGGATGCGCATCCCGTTTTCCAGCGCGCGCAGCTGTTCCAGCCGCTCGATTTCCTCGAGCGGCGTCGGCCGCAGGCCCGAGAATCGCAGCAATGCCTCGACCCGGTACGCGTAAACGCCGATATGCCGCCAGGCACCGGCGAATTCGGCGGGCCGGCCGGCGACGCAGCGGTCGCGCGGCCACGGCACCGGAGCGCGGCTGAAATACAGCGCTTGCCCCGCATCGCCGCGCAGCGCCTTGACACAATTCGGATCCAGGAATTCGGCCAGCGAGCGGATCGGCGCGGCGGCGGTCGCGATGTCGGCCGCCGCATCCTCGGCGAGCGCGCGGGCCAGATCCGCGATCAAGCGCGGCTCGATCAGCGGTTCATCGCCCTGCACGTTGACGACGACGTCTTGCGCGGCGAAACCGCGGCACCGCGCGACTTCGGCGACCCGATCGGTCCCGGACGCGTGCGCCGGCGACGTCAGCAGGCATTCGGCGCCGAATCCTTCCGCCGCGGCGCGGATGCGCTCGTCGTCGGTCGCGACGATCACCCGGCGCGCGCCGCTCGCGCATGCGCGCTCCCATACCCATTGGATCAGCGGCCGGCCGCCGATCGCGGCGAGCATCTT